>DGXM01000121.1 GCA_002396325.1 Treponema sp. UBA4232 | reverse complement strand
GACCAGACAGAACTCGGGATTTCTGCAGCTTTTGATGTATTTCCTGCCGTTTTTGCTGCTGATTGGAATCTATGTGTATTTCTTCCGCAAAATGAGCGGTGGGATGGGGTCTGTGTTCGGCAACGGAGGCGGAAGATCACGTGCGATTGATGAGGGCAAGGTTGAGACCCGCTTTGCTGATGTGGCCGGTGTTGATGAGGCTAAAGAGGAGCTTGTAGAGGTTGTCGACTTTTTGAAGCAGCCTAAGAAATACACCGACATTGGTGGAAAGATTCCAAAGGGAGTTCTGCTTGTGGGACCGCCTGGAACCGGTAAGACGCTTTTGGCCCGTGCCGTTGCGGGTGAGGCAGGGGTTCCGTTCTTCCGCATTTCCGGCTCTGATTTTGTGGAGATGTTCGTTGGTGTGGGTGCCAGCCGTGTGCGTGATTTGTTCCGTACCGCAAGGGAAAAGGCGCCGTGCATCATTTTCATAGACGAGCTGGATGCCATTGGTAAGAGCCGTGCGAACAATCTGGGGGGAAACGATGAGCGTGAGCAGACTTTGAATCAGCTTTTGGTCGAGATGGACGGTTTTGACAATGAAAAGGGTCTTATTCTTTTGGCCGCAACCAACCGCCCCGATGTGCTTGATCCCGCCTTGCTCCGTCCAGGAAGATTTGACCGTCAGGTTGTGGTTGACAAGCCTGACATGAAGGGACGCGAGGCGATTCTGCGCATCCATGCGAAAAACGTGAAGGTTGATCCCGAAGTTGATTTCGGAGGCCTTGCTCTTGCCACAAGCGGTCTTGCAGGTGCCGATTTGGCCAATATCGTGAACGAGGCTGCCCTGCTTGCAGTGCGCAATGGCCGCAAACAGGTGATTATGGGCGACTTTGACGAGGCTATTGAAAAGACTTTGATTGGTCTGCAGAAAAAGAGCCGTGTTGTGAAGGAAAAAGAGAGGCACATTGTGGCCTACCATGAAACCGGTCATGCTTTGGTGGCGGCGTTCACTCCAGGAAGCGATCCCGTGCATAAAATCACTATTATACCGCGTGGAGTCGGAGCGTTGGGGTATACTCTTCACCGCAGTGAGGATGAGTCTTTCCTGAAGAGCAGGTCTGAACTCATCGGCGAAGTTGATGTGCTTCTCGGAGGACGTGCGGCGGAAGATGTTGTGTTCGGAGAAATCAGTACGGGGGCATCGAACGATATTTCACGTGCCACTGCAATCATCAAGAGCATGATTACCGATTACGGAATGAGCGACCGTTTCAAAAATGTCACTCTGGGAAAAAGCGGAAGAGGTTATGGAGGACCGCAGGAGCCTGAGCTGGTTCGTGAATTCTCCGAAGACACTCAGAAGTATATTGATGACGAGATTGCCCGCGTGATGGACGAGCGTTACAGACACGTGATTGCGTTCCTGAAGGGGCACCGCGATTTGCTTGAATATGTGGCGAAGAGACTGCTCGAAAAAGAGACTGTTGACGGCAAGGAATTTGAGGAAATCATCAAGGCTGAGGGACATTGCAACGAGCTTACTGCGGAGGCTGGTAAAAAGGCCGATGAAGAGCGTTATATAAATGCAAGCGCTTTGATTGAAGCGGATGAAAAAACGGCGTCAAAGAGTGCGAAAAAATCTTCTGATTCAAGTGATGCACCGAAACAGCGTCGCGGAAGAAAACCGAAGTCGGAAGAGAAATAAGCGGGCATTGTATGTGGAAGAATTTTTTTGCAGGACTGAAGAAATATTTTGTGCTTAAGGGACGGGCCTCCCGCGCTGAGTTCTGGTCGTTTATGGCCTGCGCCCTCATTCTTTTTCTGGGACTCGCCGTGATTATGGCCTCTACCGCCGGATTGCAGCTGCTTTTTCATAAAACCTTTATGTGCGGAAAGCTTTCTCTGCTTTTCGTGGAATTTGCCGCCGCTTTGTTTTTGGAATTATTCCTGATTCTGCCTTCCGTTGGTGTGGCAGTCCGCCGTATGCATGATGTGAACTCGAGCGGTTGGTTCATTTTGATTCCTCTCGTAAATCTGGTGATGTGGATTCTTCCGACAAGCTCAAAGGAATTCAAGGAACCTGAAAAAAAATCTGCGGGGCGCATTGTCGCTTTATGCCTCATCTGGCTTCTGTTTGCGGCAGAGGCGGCTTTCACCGGAGTGATTCTTTACCGTGCGCTGAATGGCAAAGGGGAATTTTCTCCTGTGCAGATTCTGTTTTCCTCTTTCGGCAAAGACAAAAAATCCGGAACCGAGACGGTGGAAAAATCAGAGGAAATCAATGTCACTCCAAACGACTCTTCATCTTCTGAAAAAAAGAATTCATCTTCTTCAAAAAACGATTCCGAAAAATCCGAAACCTCAAGTCCGGCAGTGGATCCTGAGTTGGTTGCTTCTTATTTAAAGACGATGGAGGCACTTTCCGGAAACACGGAGGCCGCACAGCAGGAGACTTCCGCACAGACTTCCGTTTCTCCATCGGGAGTGACTCATATTCCCGTGAGCGACTCTGCATCTTTCAACGGCTCTCTTGTGAATCAGGAATTGCTGGAAGACGGAACAGTGGTTTTGCAGCGGAAGCATGTGCAGACCCTGCGCATTGATTTCATCGGCGACACAAATGTTTACGACGCTTACCACAACGGAAAGGTGATTGGTTCAATAGGACGCGGACAGACAATCTTCATTCAGTCAATTATAAAGAAAAACTTTCCGCTGACCACCGCGAACTCAAATGACTTCTGGCTTGAGATTTCTTTCGGCACAGGCACAGGCTTCCTACATTTGGGAGACATGAGGGATCCTTACGGCGACGACAATTACTCCGTGATGGAACAGATTCGCACGCCGACAAAAACCTGGACGGTCCGCAAGTTTGATTCCTCCTATTTCTACTTTGCCTCCGAAGATATTCGCGCCTACCCTGGATTCGACTGCAGGGATTACATGGGAAAAATCGAAGAAGGCGGGGCTACGATTTTTGTTGATGCAATCACCGAAGAGACAGACCGTGACAGTGCCCGGAAATACACTGATTTCGATGCGCCTTGGGTCCGCGTTCAGATTGACGGAAGAAGCGGGTGGCTTCCGGGACATTGCTGCAGATCTGAAAACGGCGGTCCAAGTTTCCCGACTCCGAACGAAATGCTGCGTCTGGCCTTGGAATCGAACTCATAGAACTTTTTCAAAGCGGTGGAATTTTTAATCAGGCTGTGGTAGAATGACTGTATGTCAGATAACGAAAATACAGTTTATATTCTTGATTCATACGGTCTGATTTACCGTGCCTATTTTGCACTGGTAAGTCATCCTCTTACAAACAGCAGGGGTGAAAACATCAGCGCGGTTTCAATTTTTTTCCGCAACCTGAAGGCCCTCCTTTCCAAATACAAACCCGGATATCTTGCGGCCGCTTTTGATTCCCGCACACCGACTTTCCGCCACGAAATGTATCCTGAGTACAAAGCCACAAGGCAAAAGACTCCCGACGATCTGCATGCCCAGGTGCCGTGGATTGAGGAAATCCTTTGCGGCCTGAAAGTGCCTGTTTTGCGTGTGGACGGATTCGAAGCGGACGACATTATTGCAACGGTAGCCAAAGTGTGCCGTGAACAGAACCGCCCCTGCCGTATTTTGAGTGGAGACAAAGATCTTCTTCAGCTTGTGAACGAAAACTGCAAGGAAATGCAGCCCGACAAATTCAACGGCGGATGGGTCGAAGACGGAATCGAGGAAGTGATTGCAAAATGGGGAATCGGGCCGGAAAAAATCCTTGACTATCTTTCGCTGGTGGGGGACGCTGCCGACAATGTGCCCGGCGTGAAAGGCGTGGGTGACAAAACCGCGTTGAAACTGCTCGGCGAGTACGGCGACCTTGACGGAATCTATGAACACGCTGCCGAAATAAAAGGTGCTCTCGGTGAAAAAGTCCGTGCGGACAAAGACAATGCGTATTTTTCAAAGAAACTGATTGCGCTCCGTGAAGACGTGCCGTTGGAAATCAATTTTGATTCATTCAGGACGGATGATTTGGATTATCTTTCCGCGGCGAGGAAACTTGAGACTCTCGAGGCTTTCAGTGTTGCAAAATCCTTCTTTGCCGAAGCGGGGGTGACATCTCCTTCAAAAGATGCCGTCGAAAAAAAGAAGTCTCCCGTAAAAGCTGTCCAGGAAGCGGAAGAAATGCCTCTTGAAGTGAAGAAAAATGAGGGAGACTACAAGCCTGTTTTAAAGCCCGGGGATTTGAAATCCTTCGTGGACGGAGTACTTTCTTCTTCGGAAAAAACAGTTGCCTTTGACACCGAAACCGACAGCCTTAATTCTCTTGAAGCGCATCTGATTGGATTCAGTCTTTGCCGCGAAAAGGGCAGGGCGGTTTATGTGCCTGTTGTTTTGCCAGATGCAATGTTCGCGCCTGAAACGGTTCCTCTGTCGGCTTGCATTTCCGAGCTTTCACGTATACTCGATTGCGAGGATGCCACTCTTGTGATGCACAACGGAAAGTTCGATCTTGAAGTGCTGTGGGCAAACGGTTACGCCTCTGTTCCCAAATGCAGGATTTTCGACACGATGGTTGCGGCCTGGCTTTTGAGTCCCGACGGAACGGGAAAATCTCCGTACAGTCTTGAGTATCTGGGGGAAACGAAACTGGGGCTCCGCGGCATTGAGTTCAAGGATATTGTGCCGAAGGGACACACATTCGCGGATGTGCCTTTGGAGTCGGCTTGTCCCTATGGTGCGGAGGATGCTGATTTCACCTGGCAGCTCTGGAATCTTTTCAAAAAGCAGATTGCGGAAAACGGATTTGAGGATTTGTTCTATAATATGGAGATGAAAGTTCTTCCCATTCTTGCACAGATGGAAAAGCAGGGAATCCACTTGGACAAAAAATCCCTCTCTGATTACAGCACAGTCCTTGCCGGGCAGATAAAAACGATGGAACAGAAAATCTACACCGAGGCCGGGCACGAATTCAACATTGCAAGTCCGAAGCAGCTGCAGGTGGTTTTGTTCGAAGAGCGCAATCTTGTTCCGGGCAAAAAAACGAAGACAGGCTACAGCACAGACAACGCCGTTCTTGAGGAATTGATCGAACGCACGACAGATCCTCTTCCGAAGGCGATTTTGGATTACCGCGGAGCCACGAAACTTCAGAGTACTTATGTTGAGACTCTTCCATCCCTTGTCGACAAAAACGGACGCATACACACCACTTTCCTTCAGACAGGAACCGCAACAGGCCGTCTTTCATCGCGTGACCCCAACCTTCAGAACATTCCCGTGCGTGATGACGCAGGCCGCCGCATACGAAGCGCTTTCACCGCAGTGCCGGGCACAGTCCTCATTTCCGCCGACTATGCTCAGATTGAACTCGTGGTGCTGGCTCATCTTTCAGGCGACAAAAATCTTTCCAAGGCTTTCATCGAAGGCATCGACGTACACAAATCAACGGCGGCATTGATTTACGGAATCTCCCCCGAGCAGGTGACTCACGATATGAGGCGTTTTGCAAAGACCGTGAACTTCGGCGTGATGTACGGAATGTCGGCGTTCAGACTTGCGAATGAACTTGGAATCAGCCGGACCGAAGCAAAGAATTTCATTGATCAGTATTTTGCCACTTACGCAGATGTGAAAAGATTTTTGAACGACACCGTTAAGCGGGCGCAGGACACAGGTTATGTCGAGACAATCCTTGGACGCAGAAGATACATCCGTGGAATCAACAGCCGCAACAAAATCGAGCAGAACGCAGCACAGCGCATGGCCGTGAACACTCCGATTCAGGGAAGTGCCGCCGATATTGTGAAAAAGGCAATGATTTCCGTGCAGTACGGATTGAATGAATCTCCTGAACTGAAAGACAAAGTGAGGATGCTTTTGCAGGTGCACGATGAATTGATTTTTGAGTGCGATGAAAATCCCGGTGTAGTTGAAAAGGCAGTCTCTTTAATCCGCGAAAAAATGGAGCATGTGGTGACTCTGAATGTGCCTTTGCGAGTGAGCATTGAGCATGGCGCAAACTGGGGGGAATTCCATTGATTGTCTGCGTTGCGGGGCCGATGGCGGCTGGAAAAAATCTTGCGTCTTCCATTCTTGAGGAAAGGGGATTTGTTTCTGTTGACGCTGATGAGCTTGGACACGAGGCCGTGGAAATCTGCCGTGAGAAAATCCTTGCGGCATTCGGAAATCTTGCGGCGGAAAAAAATCTGAATCTGCTTGACGGTGACGGAAAAATCAACAGACGGAATCTGGGTGCTTTGGTTTTTGCATCCCCGGAATTGATTCAAAAGCAGGAGTCGATTGTGTACCCGGCAATTGAAAATCTTTTCAGGAAATTTCTTGAGACGAACAAAGGGAAAAACATAGTCCTGAACGCGACGGTGCTCTACAAAATCCCCGCGATGATGAAACTGGTGGACCTTGTGCTTTTTGTGGACGCACCTGCAGTAGTCCGCTATTTCCGTGCCAGAAAAAGAGATGGAATGAAGCCTTCGCAGATTGCCGACCGTTTCCGCAGACAGAAAAATCTTTTTGTTAAATATAAAGAATCCCATGCCGATATT
>DGXM01000120.1 GCA_002396325.1 Treponema sp. UBA4232 | reverse complement strand
TATAAAGAATCCCATGCCGATATTCTAAGAGTATGGAATACCGGTTCCAGGCGCGGTCTTGAAAAGAAACTGGACAAACTTGCGCAGCGTGGACGGTTGGGGATAAACGTATGGATCAAAAAAGAACATTGTGGATATTGATTGCAACGGGCGTGTTTCTGTGCTTCGTTTTGGGTGCGGCTTTTATAATTGGACGCAGTTCATCTAAAAAGAATACTTCTGCAATCAGCATGAAAGACAGCGACAGTATTTGGATTTCTCCTAGTACGCAGCCGGCTCCTCAGCCGACTTCTTCCACAACCTATTCTCAAGGTCTTGCACCGCGGGAGGATGAATCAGCATCTGCTTCTCCTTCCCTCACAGCGGGACTTTCTTCTCCTGCCGAAGGAGTTTCTTCTGTGAACGCATCTTCACCTGCGGAGCCTCAGTCAACTTTCCCGTCAGTGGCACAGACTGAAAATCTCACGGTGATTGCAAACGGAAACACAAACGTGTACCAGCTTCCCGACTCTTCAAACAACGCCGGCAGTTCGGTGACTACCTTTGACCTTACTTCGGGAGTGAACACCTATTCTTCTTCAAGTGTGACAGCCCAGAACAAAGCTGCTGAAGACGCAATGAAAAATACCGAAGCCGCTCACAAGTCTCAGGTTGCACAGGTTTTGGACGAAAGCACGAAGAAGCCTCAGACAACTGTTTCTGCAAAGACTGGTTCAGGCACTGCGGATGCATCTTCGAAAAAGACCGTCGCATCTTCTTCTGCAAAATCAACTTCCGGCGCACAGTCAGGTACTCCGGTGAAGAAAACCGAATCCGCGAAATCAACATCAAAGGCGTCAACAGCGTCAAGTGCAAAGTCCGTGGCTTCAACACAGAAGATTCCCGACCGCTACTGGGTTCAGGCTGCATCCTACTCAAGCAAAAAGAAGGCCGATGAAGCACGCTCGCTTTTGGATGAAAACAAGATTCAGTGCGAAGTGTTCACTTACGACAGCGATGGAACTTTGTACTACCGTGTGCGCGTGGGTCCCTATTCAACAAAAGACGAAGCCTCGTATTGGAAAAAACAGGTTGACTCAATCGAGCTTTTCTCAACGGCCGGAACTTATGTGGTGAACTCAAGTGCTCCCATAGCGAAAAACTAAAATGAAAAAGACGAATGCAATGCGCATCCTTGACGGTGCAAAAATCAAATACGAGTGCCGTGAATATGATGACGACGGAGAACATGAACTTGAACGTGGTGCTGCGGAATTGACAGCAAAGAAACTCGGGATAAGTCCTGACTCCGTTTTCAAGACGATTGTGATGCGCACTGATTCAAAAGAAGTCGTTGTGTTCTGCCAGAGTGCGGTTCACGAAATCAATTTGAAAAAAGCAAGACAGGCAGCCGGTGCAAAAGAAGTGACTCCCGTAAAGCAGGATGAACTTTTGGCTCTTACAGGCTATGTGCGCGGCGGTTGCTCTCCTTTGGGAATGAAAAGAAAATACCGCACATTCATCGACGGATCCGTAATGTCTCACGAAAAGGTCCACATCAGTGCAGGTGTCCGCGGTCAGCAGATTGTGATTGCTCCCGAAGATTTGGTGAAGGCCTGCGGTGCCGTTGTTGTTGATTTAGTCCTCGAAAAATAAGGTCATCTCCAAAAATCCCTGAAAGCTCATTCTAAAAAAAAAGCCGTGCCTCGTTTCCAAGACACAGCCTTTCCGTAATCCTCTTCGGAATTACATTGCAGTATATCCTCCGTCAACGGGGAGTGCGACTCCTGTAACGTAAGATGATGCCTTTGAAGAAAGGAAGATTGCTGCCGTGTCAAGTTCTCCTTCCTGTCCGTAGCGGCTGAGCGGAATCATTGTCTGCGCGTTCTGCTGGAAGAAATCTGAGTCCAAGGTTTCCTTTGTGAGCGGTGAATAGAAATATCCCGGGCAGATTGCGTTTACAGTGATGTTGTATTTTCCCCATTCAGATGCAAGTGCGCGTGTAAGGTTTACGACTCCGCCTTTTGCAGCGTGGTAGGGTGAACTAGGGGCCACTTTGTTTCCAACGAGACCGTACATTGAAGCGATGTTGATGATGCGTCCGTATTTTGCGGGAATCATCGCCTGCTTTGCGACTGCGCGTGCCACACGGAATGTGCCGTACAGGTCAATGTTGATTTCGTTGTAGAACTGGTCGTCGGTGATGTCTTCTGCGGGTGCGACGGCTCCTGTTCCTGCGTTGTTGATGAGAATATCGATGCGTCCGAATTTCTCCATGACGGATTTGACCATTGCATTGACCGCGTTGGTGTCGGTGATGTCACAGCGGACTGCCATCGTCTCGACTCCGAAAGTGTCCTTCAACTCTTTGGCCACGGCTTCTATCAATTCCTGGCGGCGGGCAACTGCCACGATATTTGCTCCCTGGTTTGCCAAGGCCTTTGCCATCTGCACTCCAAGTCCTGTTGAACAACCTGTAATGATTGCAACCTGTCCCTTCAAATCAAAGTATGATTTCATATGTACTCCTGAAAATGTTTTTTCTTTCTATATCATATCACACTTTTACAAATTGTACAGTAGAAGTTAGCATTTGCTAACTTAAAATTTAATTTTTTTCACACATTTCGATGTTCCTGGAAGATTTTTTCGTGGCTGACCAATAAGTATACCACCTAGCGTCATTCCGAACTCGTTTCGGAATCTACGCACTATATCCAGCGCAGATGCTGAAACAAGTTCAGCATGACAATACTTTTGGGGCTGACCAATAAGTTTG
>DGXM01000091.1 GCA_002396325.1 Treponema sp. UBA4232 | reverse complement strand
GGCAGGCTCCCAGGACGTAACGGCTGACACTCTTCTTTTCAATACAGACACTCTTGAGGGCATCTTCGATGACGGACGTGTTGTGCAGACTCAAAGCGATGCAATAAATCTTCCGTCGGGTTCCTCGCTGATTGTTTCGGCTGATATTTTCGGAAGGGACTCCTCGAGTACGATTGCATTCAAGGATGCAACGCTCACTTTCTGCGATGAAGAGGATCCCCACTGGAAAATCTGGGCTTCGAGAATCTGGGTTCTCCCCGGCGGTGAATTTGCCTTTCTGAATGCGGTTCTTTTCGTGGGCACGGTTCCCATTATGTATCTTCCGGCTTTTTATTACCCAAAGGATGAATTGGTGTTCAACCCCTCGTTCGGCTACGATGTCAGAAAAGGATATTACTTGAACACCACCACATACATCATAGGAAGAAAACCTCTGGACTCTTCATCTTCATCTTCATCATCATCTTCTTCGTCATCATCTTCGGCAAGCGGTTCAAAGGATGTGTCCCAGGCACTGCAGAATTTCCTTCGCCCCACGAGTCTTAAGGAACAAAGGCTTGAAGGACTGGTGCTTCACAATCTTGATGAGAATTTTACCGGTGACACGTCATCGTATCTGAAAATAATGGCGGATTATTACACGACTTTGGGCGGTATGGTTGGAATCGAAGGCGCAATGAAACCTGTCGGCATAATCTCGACTCTTTCAGGCTCTCTTTCCCTCGGCTTCAGCAACACGGTCTTTTTAAACAGCGGCAATACCTACGTGCCTTATTCATCCGCAGGAAAGAAGTATTACGACAATTCGAACTTCATGGGACTTTCTCTTCCGTTCCGCTACGGAGGCCAGTTTTCGTTCGCCCTTTCAAATCCTTTCAGCTTCCGCATAAATCTTCCGGTCTATTCAGATCCGTACTTCAAGGACGACTTCGGGAAACGCAGCGAATATATGGACTGGATAAATTTCCTGATGAGCGGCGCGACAGGTTCCGAATCCACAGGCAATACCGTGACCAACAGTGCAGTCACATCGCTCTCCTGGGATATGACGGGCTCCTATTCCTTCAAAATCCCCGATTTCCTGAAACCGTACATTTCGTCTTTGGAACTGTCCTCCGTGAATTCATCCTTAGTGTTCAGCACCAAGACCAATTCGCTCACTTCCACTGACAACTGGCCGTCCTACACACCGCAGCGTCTTTTTTATTATCCCTCGCAGGTGACTCCGTTCAAAATCTCGGCAAAAATTTCAGGCACTCTTGTTCAATATCCCAAAAAAAGCACGGCGTCCGCGCAAAACAAGACTGCCCTTCCGTTCCCGCTCACACCGCCGGATTTAATTGAGCCTCCCGAAGAAAAGAAAGACGGTGGAACCCCGGAAAAAAACGGTGAGGAATCTCCCGGCGGATCAAATGAAGAAAAATCTGACGCTGAAAAATCCGTTGTGGAAAATCAGCCTGCGGAAAATAAAAACATTCTCGGCGCAGAAGGCCTTCCCGCACTGAGTGAGTCTCCCGCAAAATCCATCACGAACATTGCAGGGCTCACGTATAATCTCACCTATTCATTGAATCCCCAGTTCACCACGCAGATTACTTACGACGCGGCAAGCCTTGAATCTCCTGACAAATTCGACTGGTCCTCGATTCAGTCTTCATATCTCCAGTTCAAGGCCCCCACGGTCTTTACGAGCACTCTTTCATACGGCGGAAGTTTCCTTTCCATGACGAACACCCTTTCTCTGGATCCCGCGGTGCAATCCCATCCGAACACAGACGGCTACACGGCATCCTCGGCGCTCACTGTAAAAAAATCGGACTACACGGCTTCGTCAATAACCATCACAGAATCGAACGCGCTTTCAGTAAAGCCATTCATCTTTACGGATGTCTTAAAGGATACCGGCCTCACCTGGAACACCTCCGCAAAACTCCTCCGCACGAAATTCCTTGGAGATGCGGAAAATCCCGAGTGGCAGTACATGGGTCTGGACGTGACGAATCCCGAAAGCCTGACATCCCATTCACTTTCCGCAACTCTTTCCGCAAACGAAGGAAAATCCTTCTCCCAGACACTCACGCTCACCACGACTCTTCCTCCGCAAAACAGCTCGTATTCCGGCGTGCTGAAACTCGTCTTCCCCTATGTCTCCACGTCGTTCCAGGCCGGCGTAAAAGAAGTGAAAAATTCTTCCGGCACAACAAAATGGACCCCGGATCTTTTCAAACAGTCCGCATCGGTCTCTCTTTTCTCCGGCACAAAAAATGTCTTTTCTTTTACTGAATCATTTAACTACAACTGGGAGACCATGACGGCCGACGCACTCAAACTCACTCTTTCATGGCGCGGTCTCTCGTTCTCATACGTGATGGGAAACACTTACGGCTACGATTTTGACTCCGCTTCGGGATGGACCGCCCGCTCTCAAAAAGAATTCCTTCCGCAGACGCTTTCATTGTCGTATTCACTTTCCGCAGCCACGTTCAAATGGTGGAAAAACCGGATTACATTCACACCGTCCCTTTCGACTTCGGTAGTGTACGACCTCCTGCGCCCGACGAACAGTTACTTCACTTTTGTGCCGTCAATTTCGTTCGCAATAAACGAATTCCTTTCAATCACATTCAGCTCGGAATCACGCAACTCCGTCATCTACCGCTATTTCCAGGGCGGCAGCAGCATTTCTCTCCCCGGCGAGACAAACCTGTTCGTGGATCTTTTCAACTCGTTCGTGTTCTGGGGAAACGGACAATTCATAGACCCCGACCAGACCGTGCGGAAATCCTCAGGCTTCAAACTCAAGAGCATGAAACTCACCATAACCCACAATCTGTGCGACTGGGATTTCAACGCCTCGTTCAGCATCTCACCGCGCCTTGTCACGATCAACAACCGCAAGCAGTACAGTTTCGATCCCTATTTCTCATTCTCCGTCGTATGGAAACCGATGGGCAGCTTCAAGGCAAACGTCGTTGACAAATACGGCGAATGGCAGCTCAACCCCTGACACCATCCCGGCACCACGTCCTGCCTCCGTCCCGACACCGCGTCCTGCCACGGTCCTCAAAAAAAATTTTGACCTCTGCGTTTTAACGTGTTATATTATAATAAGCGGCAGTTCGGATGGAATCACCGCAGAACCGGAACCGCAATTTCACACTGGGAAGGGTCTATGGAAAACGAAGAAAGCGAAAACGAAAAAATCGAAAGCGGAAAAATTGAAAATACGGCAGAAACCGCCAATGACATCGGAATAAACAACGAAGCCGAAAAGGGAGGAAAAAAGGAAAACAGCTCCGGAACCCCGTCGAAAACGCAGAATGCAAAGGAATCGATGGCCGCGTTCGGAAAAACAATCCTCTCATACATAGACAAAGGAGTCGAGGCAAGCAAAAAGGGACTGAAAACCGCCGGAAACGCAATCTCGGACTTTGGCGACAAATCGGTAAACCGCATAGAATTGACTCAACTCAAAGGCAGACTGGAAAAAAATTACGCCGACCTTGGAAAACTGGCCTATGCCGCGTTAAAGGAAAACACCCCGCTCAGCAGTGAAGCCCCTGAAACCGCCGCCCTTGTGCAGTCAATCTCCAAAAATCTTGAGGACATAAAAAAGCACGAAGAAAACCTTGCCTCCGAAAAGAAAAAATAAAAGTCTCCCGTCCGTCAAAATCCACATATATCATTTGTTTTGATTAGGATTCTGGAGCACCCTGCAATTGTACCGCCGCATCGTTGTTGGAATTCCGGTGCAGGGCAGGGTAAACCCGCTTTCCGCAGCTCCGCTCCCGCTCCGGCCCTTCGGTCGGCCTGCGGCCCTGCTCCAATCGGGGCTG
>DGXM01000169.1 GCA_002396325.1 Treponema sp. UBA4232 | reverse complement strand
TTTGTTTCATGCTGAAGCCCTGGCTGAATTTCCCCGGAATATTTGATTTTAATGTGCAGATTGTGCTATAATAACTCCCATGAAAAAGCTAGACCTCTGCGCCTGTATTTTTTTATTTACCGCTGCATTTTGCGCATTTCCACAGACTTCAATCGATGAGGTCTCGGAAAAGAGTTCCGTGTCCATGATGACGCTTCCGAACGGCCTTTCACTTTTCGTAAAAGAGGATTTTTCGTCGGCACTGGTTCATGCAGAGTTTATGTGCAGGGCAGGTTATTCCGCACAGACTCCTTCCACAACCGGTTTTCTTCCATTATATACGAGTCTTTTTTCAACAACAAAATCGGAATACGGTGAAGAACTTTTTTCAGACATCGAGCTTTTGTCATCCTGCAATGCGGAAAGTTCCACTTACACCGCTGATTTCACACGCGAAAAACTCTCGTCTTTTTTGAGAGACATTTCCCGTTGCGCCCAGACTCCTTCGTTTTCAGACGAGGCCATATCTTCAAAATACAATGCTTTGAAATCCGAAGTCGGTTCATACTCTTCGTCAGTGGCAGGCTTCATAAACGGAGCAATCGAATCCCGGATTTTTTCCACTGCACCATGGAAAATGCAGTCTGGAATTTATCCGGCATTGTTTTCAAATCTGAGTGTTCCTGAATTACGCGCAATCCTTCAAGACATAGGAAGCCGTTTTTATACTCCCGACAATTCCGCACTTTTCATCACTGGCAACATAAGCGCAAAAGATGCATATACTCTTGCAGAAAAATATTTTTCTTCATGGCGCACCCGTTATTCAGGTCCCATACCCCGCACCGGTGATGCCTTTTCCCGGGATCAGATTTCCTCAAAAAGAAAATTCGTGATAGCAGATTCGTCTTTCTCCGGGGAACTTACGCAGCTGGTGGTTCAGTTCACAAGCCTTTCGTCGGTTCAGTCTGATTTGATAGCCGCCGCTTTCAATGCGGATTCATCATCTTTCAAAAAAATGATGATTTCGGATTCTCTTCTTGCAATCAGATCAAAAGGATATATGAATGCCGCGTCTGTCCGCAGGGGGGTAACATCGCGCTTTGTTATTCAGGCCCTTATGGAGTCCCCGTATTCACTTTCGCAGGGACCGGTCATGGTTTCCAATGCGAATCCCGTGACACAAACCGAAACATTCCTCTTGAATACAAAACTTTCCTCCCGCCTTTCGTCTGCTGAATTTTCAATGGCGCAAAATGCCGTGAGTGCACAGTACCAGGGACGGATGGGAACTTCAGTGAAAACGATGCAGCTTCTTGCTGATACATGGGCTGAGGAAATGAATCCGGGAAGCATCGTTTATTATGAGGATTTGCTTTCTTCTGTGAATCTTCCGTATGCGGAAAATGCCGAATCTCTTTTTGTGAAGATATGTGCGGAAGATCCCTATGTTTTTGTTCTTGTAAATCCTGCCGTTTATGAAAAATACAAAAATGATTTTGATGAGCGTGGATACAGTCTCATCACAAGGGAAAGCGGTTCGTGGTACCAGGACAATCTCACATTGGCACGTGCATTGGAAAAGGAAAAAATCAACGGTGAAAAACAGGCCCGCATTTCTCTTTCCGGTGTTGACGCATCTTCTCTTTCTCCTGCAAATCAATTTTATTTCGTCAATTCCACACAGATGAAATCTTCCATTTTGGAAAACGGAATCCCTCTTCTTGTAAAAGAAAATCCCGAATCGCAGACGGTGTGCATTTCTCTTTCCATCGCAGGTGGAGAAGCGGCTTCACCCAAAAAAGAACCTTTGCTTAGAACCGTGCTTGTGAATGCGTTTGCACGGACACTTCAGGATGAAATCAACAGCCTTCGCGCAGATGGAAAAATTTCAGGTGACATTTCAATCCGTGCGAAAACCGAACAAATCATTTCGTATGTAAATGTTGATTGTGTGAAGTCTGATTTTGATGCCACGATGACCGCAATGCTGAAGGCTTTGGTCTATGGGGAAATTACTCCTGTGACCGCCGACAGACTTGTTAATGAGCAAAAGGCAGAATGGTCTTCGCATCTGATGCTTCTGGATTCACAGATGGAATACAATGCATTGAAATATCTTTTCCGTAATTCGGATTCCAACGGATCGGCATATTCCGTTTACTATGATCAGAATGTCGAAGTGCTTTCGGAAACTTCTCTTCATTCGATTACAAAAGCATACACTGAATTTCTGGATGCGGCTTTATATTCGTTTGTGATTGCAGGTGGTGTTGATTCAAAGACAGCGCACGAAACTGCGGAAAAAACTTTTGGTCTTCTTCGTGAGCAGACTGAGAGACGGAGTGCCGTTCTTGAAGTGCCTCTTCCGGTTTTCAAAAACAAAACAAGGCGCGTTCAGTTGCGTCACCTGTACACAACCACAAAGACAAAAGAGCAGGCCGGTACCGAAGTTCCGGTTTTGATTCCCACATCTGAGTTTTACGATCCTGCGCATTACTATCTGCCGGTGCCTGAAGAATCCTGGGAACGAGAGATTTACAACACTCTTCTTTCAGAACTTCAGACGCGCATTCAGAAATATCTTCCGAAAGACAGTCTCTGCGCTGTTACGGGAGCCACTCCGCTTCTTCCCGTTGCAAGTGTGAGGGTGAACGCAATTCTTCACACGGGGGAATTTCTTTCGGCATACAAAAAGGGCCGTGCGGATTTGATAAAAGACATTTCATCTGGTGGAGAGGATTTTGCTTTTTCACTCAAACAAAAATGGATCACATCAACATTGTCGGAAACACAGACGAATTCCGGCACCGCTGATTTGATTCAAAAAGGCATGGTTCAAAATCAGCCTTATCAGTATCTTCAGGATTTTGTCGCCGTTGAAAGTGCCTCACCGGAAGATTTTCTTCGCATTGCAAAAGACTTTATTCCTGAAACGCCATCGCTTGTCGTCACATCTGTAGACTCAAAAAATTAAAAGGAAAACTGGAGAAATAAATATGCCCAAAGTCACACTGCTGTCGCAAAATGAAAATACAAAAAATCCTCCGGAAGAATTGCTCCGTGGAAAAAGACATCTCAGTGCAAAAGAAGTTTACACTCTCATTCAAAATAGAAATATTTCTTCCGATCCGGACTGGCAGAATGTTTACGTGAGCGCAGAATCAGGAATGTTTTGTGCCGACCAGATTATGCAGAGTGAATTTTCCGGCTGGGTTGTGCTTGGTGCAATCCGTCCTGCAACTTTGAAATACCACGACCTTGAACTTAAGACCGGCATCTATCGCTCCGTGCTGCATGATGTTGCCACCGGTGACGACTGTGTGCTTCACAATGTGAGTTACCTTGGAAATTACAGAATCGGAAATCGTGTAATGCTTTTCAATATTCAGGAGATGAGCTGCACCTGCCATTCGAAATTCGGTGAAGGCATTTTGAAAGAAGGTGAGCCCGAGTCACATCGTTACTGGATTGGAGTCGGAAATGAAAATGGTGAGAGAGGGGTTCTTCCATTCACTTCGATGATTCCTGCAGACGCATACATTTGGTCAAGATGGCGTGAAGACAAAAATCTTATGAAACGTTTTGTTGAACTCACTGAATATGAGAATGACAAAAAAAACAATACATATGGAATTGTCTGTGACGACGCCGTGATAAAAAACTGCACTCTTTTGAAGGATGCGAAAATTGGAGAGTGTGCTTACATAAAAGGCGCATTCAAATTGAAAAACATTACAGTCCTTTCTTCCCCCGATGAACCGAGTCAGATTGGTGAAGGCGTTGAAATGGTGAACGGAATCATGGGCTATGGAAGTCACGTTTTTTATCAGGCCGTTGCCGTTAGATTTGTAATTGGAAGAAACTGTCACTTGAAGTACGGAGCGCGTCTTTTGAATTCTGTGCTGGGAGA
>DGXM01000191.1:3285-6829 GCA_002396325.1 Treponema sp. UBA4232 | reverse complement strand
CCCATCTGCACACGGCCAAGGGAAAATGCCGCATATCCGATTCCGCATTTTTGGGCACGTTCCATTCCGCAAATCTTTCCGACCGTGGCACCTGTTCCACCGCCGAAAGAGCCGCTTTTCGGATTGTTGTTCTCCGCATCGGCACAGGCACGGTAGCCCATATCAGCATCCGGACGCACCTTCGAAGAACCGATTCCCAAATCGAAAATGCATGACTGGGGCACAATCGGAACCACAATAGGACCAAGGTGGAATCCCATATTCCTTTCCTCAAGATATTTCATTGCACCTGAAGACGCGGCCAAGCCGTAGGCAGAACCACCCGAAAGCAAAAGAGCCGTCACAGACTGCCGTGCGGCAAGAGGAGTGAAAAGAAAAGACTCACGGGCGGCAGGACCTCCCCCGCTTATGTCGATTCCACACACATTCGGACGGTCGAACACAAGAGCCGTAACACCGGTCATCGCATCAAAGTCCTGGGCATTTCCCACACGGAAACCTTTCATTTCTGCAAACGGAATTTTCTTCAAGTCCATATTATCTTCCTGATTTAATTCGGGGCATTTTTTTCACCACGGATTTCAATGATTCTGTCCAAAACGGCGGACGCAACATCTTCCTTGCTCATTATGGGAAGTTCCTTTACGCCGGAAGAATCAATCAGAGTGACCACATTCGTGTCGGTTCCAAAGCCGGAGCCCGGAGTCTTCAGATTATTCGCCACGATTAGGTCCACGTGTTTTTTTATGAGCTTGGCACGGCTGTTTTCAACCATATCCTGAGTTTCCATTGAAAAACCGCAGAGTGTCTGACCGGGTTTTCTGTTGTCTCCCAAATACGCCAGAATGTCTTCCGTGCGCTCAAGAGGGATTGCCATATCTCCGTCGCTTTTTTTGATTTTATGGTCGCTCACCGAAGAAGGCCTGTAATCCGCAACGGCAGCCGCCTTTATCACAATATCGCTTTCGGCAAAGCAGGCCTTCACGGCAGCCGCCATATCAGCGGCGGACACAACATTTTCCACGCGGACAAAAGGCGGTTTTTCAAGATTCACCGGTCCCGACACCAAAGTCACTTCCGCGCCGCGTGCCGAGGCCACCTTCGCAAGGGCATATCCCATCTTTCCGGTCGAGTGGTTTGTTATGTACCTCACGGGATCCAGTGCCTCTCTTGTGGGACCGGCCGTAATCAGCACCTTCTTTCCGAGCAGATCCTTCTGCCACCCTATTTCGTGTTCAATACATTCGAAAATATATTCAGGCTCCGGCAGTTTCCCCTTACCGCAGTCTCCGCAGGCAAGACGTCCCTCCGCACTTTCAAGAACAGTCATTCCGTATTTGCGGCACAGATTCAGATTGTTCTGAGTAACGGGATTCTCAAGCATCTGCGTATTCATTGCGGGAGCCACAATCTTCGGGCATTTCGCGGCGAGAAAGGTCGTGGTCAGCATATCGTCGGCAAGTCCGCAGGCTATTTTTGCAATCACATTCGCGGTTGCAGGTGCAATCACAAAAACGTCGGCCTCTTTCGCAAGGGAGATGTGCTCCACTTTGTATTCGAAATTTCTGTCAAAGGTGTCGGTCAGACATTTGCGGCCTGTGAGAGTCTCAAATGTCACGGGACTGATGAACTCCGTCGCATTGCGGGTCATAATCACCTGAACATTGGCACCCGCTTTCACAAGAAGGCTTGCAAGAGAAGCGGCTTTATATGCAGCGATGCTTCCCGTGACCCCAATGACCACGCATTTTCCTTTCAGCATACGCTCATTTCCTGTGTTCGTTCACGAGTTCTGCGATTCTGTCCAACGCGACTTTGATTTTATCGATTGCAGTGGCATAGCAGCAGCGGATATGCCCGGCTCCGGCAGCTCCGAATGCAGTGCCCGGAACAACAGCAACATTGTGCTTCTGGAAAAGTTCCATTGCAAAATCCTCTGCGGAAAGACCTGTGGAAGAAATGTCCGGGAACATGTAGAAGGCTCCGGTCGGCTCAGGAACGGAGAGTCCCATGTCAAGGAAAGACTTGTACATGAGATTTCTTCTCTGCTGATATGAGATGCGCATTTTTTCCACTTCGTTCCATCCGTTTTTGAGTCCTTCAAGCGCGGCATACTGGCTCATAATCGGGGCGCAAATGGTGTTGTACTGGTGGAGCTTCACAATCTGTGCCATCAAATCTTCGGGAGCCGCAATCCAACCGATACGCCAACCGGTCATTGCAAAGCTCTTGCTGAATCCGTTCAAAATGATGGTATAATCCTTCATTCCCGGGAAAGAGCCGATTGATGTATGTTTGTTGTCGTCATAAACCAGTTCGCAGTAGATTTCATCGGCAATGCACCAAATCTGATTCTTTTTCGCAATCTCCGCGATTTTTGCAAGCTCTTCTTTCGGTATCATCGTTCCGGTCGGGTTTGAAGGTGAACAGAACATAACCGCCTTTGTCCTGGGAGTAATCAGACTCTGGAACTGCTCGGCGGTCGGGTAGAATCCGTTTACGCTTGTGTCAAGACGAACGATGTTCGCACCTGTCAGATGAGCAAGCGGCACGTAGTTCACGTAGCAGGGTTCGCACACAATCAGCTCGTCGCCTGGATTCAGAATTGCACGGAGCACCGCGTCAACACCTTCGGAAGCACCCACAGTCACCAGAATTTCCTTCGCAGGATTATAGTACATGCTCTGGCCTTCCATATACCTTGCAATTTCCTCACGAAGTTCAAGAAGTCCCCAGTTGCTTGTGTAGCTGGTGTGCCCCTGTTCCAAGTGATAGAAAGCCTCCTCCCGCATAAGCCAGGGGGTCGGAAAATCAGGCTCGCCGACAGACAGCGAAATGACATCGTCATGTCCAATCAGCATTTCAAAAAACTTGCGTATGCCGCTGGGCGGGGTTTCCACCATGGCACGGCTGAATTTATCTTCACGGGTATTCATTATGCAATCACTCCTTCACGGCGGTCAGTTGATTTTTCCACATAAATAATGTCGTTTTCCTTGTAGGTCTTGAGAAGGAAATGCGTCTTTGTTGAACGGACTCCCTCAAGAGTGGAAAGCTTGCGGGCAACGAAAAGGGCCACATCCTGCAGAGTATCTCCCTCAATCACAACCTTCAAATCGTAACCGCCGCTCATCAGATAAAGCGACTTCACCTGCGGGAAACGGTAGATTCTGTCGGCAATTCCATCAAAACCATGCTCTCGCTCGGGGGCAACCTGAATCTCTATTTCGGCACGCACCTTTGCCTTGGTGTTGATGTCTTTTTCCGGATTGATTATAGCTGCATATTTCATGATTATTCCGTCGTTTTCCAGCTGCTGAATCACGGCATTGACTTCCGCCGGTGTCTTTTTTGTCATTGCGGAAATGTCTTCCACGGAAATACGGGCATTGTCCCGCAGCAGGTTCAAGATTTCCTCTGAGCTATCCATTGTACACCCCCAGTTCAAAAATGTTATTTAAGGAAAAGAATACCGCATTTCACCGTTTAATGCAATGGAGCATCCAAAGGGAGACAGGACTTCAGCATGAAACAAAATGCAAAG
>DGXM01000191.1:0-3186 GCA_002396325.1 Treponema sp. UBA4232 | reverse complement strand
AAAATCAAGGAATCCTCCCTGAAGGGTCCCTCCTTGCTTTTTCCCTGCGTCCCACTGCCTCATTTTGAATGCTAACAGCAGAACCGATGCTGAAGCCCTGTTCTTTTTTAAGGGAAAATACTTTGCAAAAAAGGAAGACTGTGGGGATACAAACATCCGTTCAGCACAGTTTTTTCACGGCATCAACCAGGAATCTGTAAAAAGAAATCAGTGCCGGATGATTTTTCTGTATGAACGCCTCATTTTCAGACACTGCATTTTCTTCCATTATATTGCGGCTGGCTGTCTCCAAATCAAAGGCTTTTTGAGAAAAAGACTCGCATCCAATCTGGCGGCCGTTGGACTTCAATGCATGAACCAGAACCCGATAGTCCTTCCATTTTTTTTCCCTGTAGAAATTCTCAAGACGGGACATATTTTCTTCGGCTGATGAAATGAATTCTTCCAACAGCATCTTGTACAAATCCTTGTCATTACCGCAAAGTTCCATTCCCTTGCTCTGGTCAATCAGACTGTTGACGGTCTCGTATTCTTTGTCATCAGACTGTTTTTCCTCATCCTTCTGCACTTTCACGAGAAGATCGTTCGATATGCAGCGGAAAAGAACATCGTAAAGATGATGACTGTCTATCGGTTTGCTCACGTAATCAGAAAATCCCAGCGACAAATATCTTTCCCTCATTCCGGCAATGGCATTTGCCGTGAGTGCCACAACAGGGGTGAAGCGGTTCAAATTTCCGGGGAGGCCGTGCGCCCTTTGCAGAGTCTCCACACCATCCATCTCCGGCATAAGGTGGTCCAGGAAAATCACATCGAAGCGGATTTTTTTCATCAGCTCAAGGCATGCAAAACCGCTTTCACAGGTTGTAATCTGGGCCTGTGTTTTCTTCAAAAGTCCCTTCGCCACAAGAAGATTCACGCTGTTGTCATCAACAATCAAAATCTTCGCATCGGGGATTATGTACAGGCACTCCGTTTCACCGGCATTGTCTTCATCCCACGAGGATTTGCAGGCTTCAAGAGTGCGGTCGCCCACAACTTTCTGCGGAATGTCGACTGTAAACATGGAGCCTTTTCCATATTCGCTTTTCACGCTGATTGTGCCACCCATCAGCCTCACAAGACGCTGCACAATCGCAAGTCCGAGACCGGTGCCTTCGATGCTGCGGTTTCTTTTTTCATCCACACGCTCGAAAGATTCAAACAGCGATGACAAATCACTTTCGCGGATTCCGATTCCCGTGTCTTCAATCTCAATGTGGAGCATAAGCCGGTTGCTGCGGGCGGAACCTTTCAGTGTAAAGACAACGCCTCCCTCGCGGGTGTACTTGATTGCGTTGTTCAAAAGATTCACTATAATCTGCCTCAGCTTCACCTGATCTCCGTACAGGTCATTCGGAAGAGAGCCGTCAAAATCAGTGCGGTATGTAAGATTGCTTGCCGCCGCCCTAAGTCCCATCTGCACATTGATTTCGTGAAGCACAGTGGAAAGATGATAGTCGCCTTCGGTGAGTTCCATGCGTCCGGATTCCAACTTGGAAAAATCCAGCACACCGTTGATGATGGAAAGAAGGGATTTACCGGAGCTTTGAATATCCTTTGCGTACTCCATGATTTCCTCATCGTTGTCCGAATGAAGAATCATATCGGTAAATCCAAGCACGGCATTCATCGGGGTTCGGATTTCGTGACTCATATTTGCAAGAAAAGCGGATTTTGCCCTGTTTGCCTCAACTGCCTGCGCCCTGGCCGATTCAAGAGCCTTCAACGCATCCACAAGACTTTTGTAATCGGCATTTTCAACAGAAAAATACCAAAGAAAAACTCCCACCGAGGCCCCGAAAGGCGAAAGGGAAATCTGTCCGTGGGTAAGCGGCTGCAGGAATATTGCAACCAATGCCGCCCCGATTGCAAAATACATGGTCAGACGGACACGCTTGTTCACAAGATTCATATTCACAAGAAAAAAGAAGGATGCGGAAACCAAAAAATAAACGGCAGGGACATAGCCCATTGCAAGATAAAGCGGACCTCGAACCCATGTGCCGGAAACCGAGTCATAACTGCAAACAACTTTTGTGAACACATTTACAAGCATGAAGACCGCATAAGCCCAGAAAATGAGAGTGTTCACCCTGCGCAGCCATTTTTTCCCGTCATCCTTCCCGTTTACAAAATCCGTCAGATAGGCGGTGTATGAATAAGAAATGCCGGTGGATGCAATAAAGGAAACAGAATAAAGAGCGTTGCGCACAAAATCCCAGACAGGTCCGCCCGGAAAGTCGATGGAAAAAACACGAAGCACATCGCATAGAGTCGCCATGGTACAGATGAAAACCATGTAAAGGAAATTCTTTCCCTGATTTTCGGATGTTCCGTGGACAAGAGTAATTCCCACCAGCATGAAATCAAAACATAATGCCACAAGGCTGAAATAAATTTTGGGATGTGAAAACACAGTTTCCATAATCAAATTCCTCCGGAACAGGCTCGGGCTTCTTTCGACAAATCCTCATACTCAGAGATGAATCCTGCGTGGATTGATTTTATATAAGATTTTTTTTCATTTATATCGTTTCCTGCCATAATGTCTTTACAGGCGAATTCCAAACTCTTTGCCTTTTCAGAAAATGAGTCGGTTCCAAGCGTCTTTCCGTTTGATTTCAATGCATGAACCAGAATCTCGTAATTTTTCCAGTCTTCGTCCTTCAGAAATTTCTCCAGCTTGCCGCGGTTTTCCTCAAACTCATCGGCAAACCCGTTCAAGAGCATTGAGTACATTTCCTTGTCGCCGCCGCAGAATTCCAGCCCCTTTTTTGTATCAATCAGATTCCCGGACGGCTTCTTTTCTTCAGAGGATTCTGTTCCGCTTTCCTGCTTTTCAGGAGATACAATTTCTTCCACAAGATTCTGCGCGATGTTGCGGAAAAAGACTTCATACAGAATATGACTGTCTATAGGCTTACTCACATAATCCGTAAATCCCATGGCAAGATAACTTTCCCTCACTCCGCTTATGGCATTTGCAGTCAGGGCAATCACAGGAGTGAAGCGGTTTTTGTTTTCCTGCATCGTCTGGGACCGCTGAAGAGTTTCCACTCCGTCCATCTCCGGCATCATATGATCAAGGAAAATCAAATCGTAACGTTCTTTTTTCAACAACTCAAGACATTCGATTCCGCTTTC
>DGXM01000149.1 GCA_002396325.1 Treponema sp. UBA4232 | reverse complement strand
GTCAAAAAGGACAACGGAGTACGGCCTTCTTCTCACAGCCTCCGTAAGTTGTCCGCCCTCGTCGTATCCCACATATCCCGGGGGTGCTCCGATAAGTCTTGTAACCGAGAATTTTTCCATATACTCACTCATGTCTATGCGGGTGAGAGCCTTTTCGTCGTTGAAAAGAAAATCGGCAAGGGTTTTGGCAAGCTCCGTCTTTCCGACTCCCGTGGGACCGATGAAAAGGAAACTGCCCAAAGGACGGTTCGGATCGCTGAGGCCTGCACGGTTTCTCCTGATTGCCTCCGAGACAGCACGCACAGCGACATCCTGGCCCACGACACGGCGGTGAAGCACATCCTCAAGCTGAAGGTATTTCTGCTTTTCGCTTGTCATCATCTTCGTGACGGGTATGCCTGTCCACGCACTGACCACACGGGCAATATCCTCCTCGGTGACTTCCTGCCTCAAAAGGCTCTGCGCTTCTTCGGAAACAGGACCTTGTTTGTTCTGCGCCTCGGCAAGCTGTTTTTCAAGATTCGGAATGATTGAATACTTCAACTCGGCGGCCTTTTCGAGATTTCCCTCGCGCGTGTATTTTTCCTCGTCAAATCTTGCCTGTTCCAAATCCTCCTTGATTTTTCTTCCGCCTTCAATCATATTCTTTTCATTCTGCCACTGGAGTTTCATGGCATCGCGTCTGGAAGTGACTTCCGCAATCTCCTTTTCGAGTTTCTGCAGACGGTCTTTGCTGGCCTGATCGTCCTCCTTTGACAGCGACTGTTTTTCGATGGCAAGCTGGAGAATCTTCCGCTCAAGTTTGTCCAATTCCACGGGCTGACTTTCAATTTCCATCTTTATGCGGCTTGCGGCTTCATCAACAAGGTCAATGGCTTTGTCAGGAAGGAAACGGCTTGTGATATACCTGTCTGAAAGAGTGGCGGCCTCAACAAGGGCCTCGTCGTTTATTTTCACACCGTGGTGGATTTCATATTTGTCGCGCAGTCCACGGAGGATTGCAATGGTATCCTCAACGGAAGGCTCCGCACAGTAAACCTGCTGGAATCTTCTTTCAAGAGCGGCATCCTTTTCTATGTATTTCCTGTATTCATTCAGAGTGGTCGCTCCAATAACACGGAGGTCTCCCCTTGCAAGGGCAGGCTTCAAAAGATTCGAGGCATCCATGCTTCCTTCCGAGGCACCGGCTCCGACAATCGTGTGAAGCTCGTCTATGAAAAGGATTATTTGTCCGTCTGATTTTGACACCTCGCTTATGACACCCTTGAGTCTTTCCTCAAACTCACCGCGGAATTTCGCACCGGCGACAAGCTGACCCAGGTCAAGTGAAAGAAGCCTCTTGTTTTTCAGGCTGTCGGGAACATCTCCGCCTGCAATACGTCTTGCAAGTCCTTCCACGATGGCGGTTTTTCCTACACCCGGCTCACCGATGAGCACAGGATTGTTTTTAGTCCTGCGGCTTATAACCTGCATAACCCTGCGGATTTCCTCATCGCGTCCTATGACCGGATCTATTTTATCCTGTCTTGCACGAGCGGTAAGATCAATGCAGTATTTTTCGAGTGCACGCATTTTGCTTTCAGGGTCGTTGCTGTCTATGGTCTGATTTCCCCTCACCGCCTTCAACGCCTCAAGGCAGACTTTGTGGGTGCATCCGTTTTCGCGCAGAAGATTTCCCACCGCACCGTCGCTTTCCGTCATCGCAAGGAAAAGATGTTCGGTCGAAAGATACTGGTCCTTCAGGAAAGACATTTCGCCTTCAGCCTTTGCAAGAACCTTCTGAGTCTCAGAGGAAAGCGTCATCTGAACGTTTCCCCTCACGCTTGGCAATGAGTCGAGCATGGACTTCACTTTTGAAAGAATAGTATTCACGTTAAGGCCGATTCGCTCAACCAACGGAGGAATTGTTCCATCCTTTTGAGAAAGAAGGGCATAAAGAAGATGCTCAAGCCCCACCTCGCTGTGGTCACTCCGCTGGGCAAGCGCGCTCGCCTCCTGAAGTGCATCCTGAGTCTTTAATGTCATCTGATCGTAATTCATTATTGCGCCTCCCGTTTTTTTTAAAATAACAACGGAAAAGCATTTTCGTCAAGAGAAATTGAAAAAGGTGTTTTCAAAATGAAAATCAGACTACGGGAAGTTCTATGTCGCCGTACTCGCAGAGCATATTTGCAATACGCACGTGTTCAATAAGCTCGAGGTTTTTCTTTATCTTTCTGTAAAGACGCAGTTCACCCGTTCCGCTTCCACTGCCTGCGATGCAAAGGACTTTCCGATTTCCTTCGGGACACTCGTATTTCCGCAGGAACATTGTCTTGGTATTGCAATAGCAGTCCACGTCAACCACATAGGTTTTGTCGCTCGCACTCACCGACCAATGAAACTTGGATTCCTCTTCGCCATCTGAAGGCATTTCGAAAAGATCGTAGGTAAGCTCATAGCTTTTTGCCTTTTTTGCATTGAATTCAATATTCTTACCGTTCAATGAAACAAGAACACTGAGCGAATCGTTGTAGACACCCTGGACAACAAAACAGGAATCAGGCAGAACCTTTCCGTTGATTATTGAAGTGAGGCGTGATGAACTCAAATGGAAGAAAGAAGACGTGAGTTCCTTTCCCCAGCTTTTGTCGAAATAGCCGTTTGAACGCGGGGACGTGACTTCATACTCCTCGCCGTCAAGAATGATTTTTCCTTCAAAGACGGTTTTGGCACCCGAAACAGACCAGTTGAGTTTTTTTCCTTTGTAATCGGGAGTAAATCCAATCTGCTTGGAATATCGCAGGTTCCAGGACATCTTTCCACTCTGCCCCAAAATCTCAGGATGCTCGACCAAATCCATTTTTGAGACATTCACAGTGCCGTATGTGGAAGTCGTTGTGAGCGAACAATAATTGCTTTCGTCTGTACCGACTTTGAAAAGAAGATCCGTATGACCCACTTGAATCTGGGAAGCAGGATAATAGACATTCATCTGCTTTCCGTTTTCACGGAGGACACCGGCCTTCACCATTGCGAAGGAAGGTTTCACAAGAGGTTCGGAACTGCCATCTGCGGCTCCGGAGGCACCAGTAAGAGCTGCGTGCAAATCATCCTCGGAAATGGCGGCGCGGTTCTTAAATCCCAACACACATTCCTCCGGAGAAACAGCCGGATTCACCACGTAAAATTCAATGAAAAATGCAAGCTCCTCCCCCGAAACAACATTCACCCCGTTAGTTACCAATCGCCAGCGGTCAAATCCGTTTTTCTTGAGAGCGCCCCTAAGCATATAACGCTCGTTGTGATTTATCTTCTGATTTGCCATATACCCACCCAAAATACTTACGGAACGGAGTGCACCAATCCTGTGATAAGAAGACCGGTTCTACAAAATAGATATACCAGTCCTCTTTCCCTATCTTCGGCAGGTAATGACTTCTAATTGAACATTTTCTGAAGTGTTTTTTTCACACCCTCTTTGTCCGAGGGGAAATTCTCATCGAGGAACTCGAAACATTCCTGTGCATTCTTCTGAACATGCTCATACCAAATTGAATAAAGTTCGGGTTCAAATCCATCTCCGGGATAAGGCGCTCCCTGTACATCAGAAACCAGCTGACGGATCATGCTTAAAAACTGCTCTTTATCTACACCTGTCATAAATTGCCCCCATAGTTCATCGTTCGGATACGCTGGGAAATCTCCGAAACCAAGCCTGACGAAATCCTGCCAAATGGTTCAGAGATATCTTTGGATTATATTATACCGAAAATTTTATAATTTTACCAGTATTTTCTTTTGATTTTGATAAAATCATCTCTTTCGTGCATACAACCACCGTTTTAAAACCTTTGCCGGGATTTTTTACGGCTTTTTCGAATCTCAAGGCGGCTTTGTGCATGTCACCCGGCTTGATTGAAAGCAGCCATTTAAGCCTTCTGGCCTTCTGCGCGTTGTTGAGTCCGTAAAGCTCCCACAGAAAAGCAGTGGCCCCCTTCGATGCCGGAGTACGCGGGAAAACCTCGTCGGAATAGCAGCCTGTGATTGCTTTTTCCACTTCGGCTTCAGAAAAATCCTTTTGAACCAAAGCCTCGGCTGTCTCCCGAAGGACATCCAGAGAATCGAACGGACGAGGATCCCTGTATGTAAGGAACCGGCAGACTTTTGAATCGCTGTTTGTGGAAAGATAGACTCCGTATGCTCCTCCCACCGTGCGCACACTCTTCCAAAGCTCGTTGTGGGAAACACTGTGTGCGAAAACCAAATCGGCTATGCAGTCCCTTGTGTCAAACGGAGACGACGGAATCAGCCTGCATGCATATCCGACGGTACCCGGAACGACTATGTTCTCGTCAATCGGCCCCTTCACTCCTTCTTCGCAGAATTCGGACGGAATTTCCGTCAGTGCCCTGAATGCAGACTCAGGATTCGCCCTCTTTTTTTTGAGATTCTTCATTCCAATTTTTCTTATGAAGCCCGGCAGAATCTTCTTTGCGGAAGAAATTCCTTTTTTGGTTCCCGTAAGATGCAGTACGGCACCGCCTTTGAACAATCTTTTGAAAATAGAGCACAAAACAGAGGAGACTTCATTTATATCCATGCCGTTCATTTTACGCGCGGTATAATAAGAAGAAAGACCTTCCCACACTTCGTTGACCGTACCTGCGTGATTCAGAGAGCACGAAGCCCTGTATGCCGCATACCAGTTCGCATGAGGCACCACAAGTGATGATATTGAATTGTACTGGGCCACCACAAGTTCCCTGAGTCGGACTGTGTCTGAAAAATCGGTCTGAAGAATGCAGTCGGAAAACAGATTGAATGCATCCTGAGCGCGTTCCTCAAGCACTTTGAAATAAAACATCACCCAGTCGCGCCCCACGTAGTTCTTTTTGCAGTCCGACTTCGCGGCAAAATCAGGAACAGTGGCAGAGCGCGTATAGGCACCGAATCCGCCCGTTGTTCCTTCGACAATGGAAACTGCTTTGTCCCACGAAAGCGAGCCCCATCCCACCTGACTGAACCATTCGCAAATACTCGGAAGATAGGGATAATCCGATGCGGGAAGACAGTCGGCAGGTACGGCCATTGAAAAATAGAGTATTCCGTTCGTGGGTTCCGTGTTCGAAAAGAGAGTCAGGCCTTCAATTTCATCTTCCGATGTGCGGATTTTTTCCACGGTTGAAGACAAATCATTTATGGAAAGACGGGGAAGCAAATCATTTTCTTCCGCACTTAAAGGCTTGTCCTGGAAATCGTGCATTTTTTTCAAAAGCGAACGGGCCTTTTTCTCACCCATTTCAGAAAGTTGTCTTTCAGCCGTCTCGCGCTCTTTTTTGGCACGGTCCCTGGACCACTTGGCGGAAGGAGTCACCGTCACAAGGGAGCATCTTTTGTTGTCCAGAAAATATCTGTGGATCATCTTCGAAAGATACGAGGGATCGGAATCCATTCTCTGCACCAAAGCGGAATACTCGCGCATGAAAAGAAGGGTTTCCCAGGGTTTCTCGCCGTAAAGCCATCCCCTGAGACAGCGCCGCAGAAGAACAAGCGAATACGGACCGTCAAATCTCTTGATCTCGCGGTTTGAGAATTCGAAGGACATCCGCACCCTGTCCATCTCCTCGCGCTTCACTCCGTTTCTGCACACATCGAGCAGCGTGGCGTAAAGAGTCTTTTTCACTTTCAGCACATTCTTTGAATCGACTCCCCGCAGTCCGAAATTCACCACGGGATATTCAATTGAAATGTGCTCACCGGTCTGTGGTGCCAAATCTTCTCCAAGCCCTGAGGAAATCATTGACTTTGACACAACGGCGGAATCATTTCCCCAAAGAAGGTCTCCGAGAAACAGAATCTCCATGGCCACCTGCGACCTGGAAAGACCAGTGTCCTCAATCCTCCAGGCGCATGAAACCGTGCTTTTCTTTTCCTTTTCATCCGAAGGTCCGTATGCGTGCAGCCGGGGTTTTATGAAGGCATTTTTCCGCGTCTTGTACACGGCTTTTTTACCGGACGACGCAACGCGAAGAATCACTTCACGCTCAATGAAATCAATCTGCTCCTCTGTGGATATGTTTCCGTAAAGAAAGACCATGCAGTTTGCGGGACAGTAATATTTCTTGTGGAAAGCCCTGAGTTTTGCCAGCGTGAGACCGGGAATCTCCAGAGGATCGCCGCCTGAATCATATTCGTAAACAGTGCCGCCCAAAACCGAGGTTTCTATCGCATCCCCTGCAACAGACTCGTAGGACGAATAATTTCCCTTCATCTCATTGTAAACCACGCCCTGAAGTGAAACTTTGCCATTGTCGTCAAAATCAAGACGGTGACATTCCTGCATGAAAATTTCGGGACGAAGCAGAGGAAAAAAAACAGCATCGGCATACACCGCCATCAGATTGAAATAGTCGGCCTTCACTGTGGAGCTTGCCGGAAACACGGTGTGATCAGAAGCTGTATAGGCATTCAGATATGTGTTCACGCTCTGATTCACAAGTCGTATGAACGGATCCTTCAAAGGAAATTTCTGTGAACCGCAAAGGACGCTGTGCTCCAAAACATGGGCCACGCCTGAACTGTCTCCGGGAGGAGTCCTGAATGCAAAAGCAAAAAGATTTTCCTCATCAGAATTAAGCAGATGGAACACTTCCATTCCGGTCTTTTCATGCACAAGATAAACGCCGGTTGAACCGCAGTCTTCAACATCAACCACCTCGCGCACGCAAAATCCCTTGTATCTGTCGCCTTTTTTCATACATACACCTCGCCGTCATCGCGTCCGCGCACAATCAAGTCGCCGACTTCCCATGCACGGCGCAACTCCGCATAAAACTGTGACGTGACCCTCTCCGAATCAGCCCTGAGCACATGAGGTTTGAGAATCTCTTCGTCTTCGATGGTCTGGGCTCTTCTGCGGGAAATATTGGAAAGAATCTTCGTGCGGAAAGCCTGATCTTTGCCCCTGAGCAAAAGCACAATCTCTTCGTCCTTCATGTCGTGGAGTTTGTTCTGCAGATAACGGTCGTCGCAGCCTATCACGTCCTCTTCGGTAAAAAGCCTGCATCTCAAGTCCGCACCAAGCTCGGGGTCGGAATCACTGAGCGTTCCGATAATCGAATATTCAACCGAAGGATCCATACGCTTCAAAATCTGCGCAAGCACACCGCGTCCGTCGAGATTCTGCGTATTTTCCGTGTTCTGGGTAAGCATTTTGTCGTGCAGGGCTTTGTTAATCTGCTCCATAACGGTCGGCGAAACAGGCTTCATTTTTGCAAGCCGCATCACAACATCGGTCTTCGCGGCGGCATCCATGCGGCCAATCACCTGTGCGGCTTTCTTAGGCTCAATCTGAGAAAGAACAATGGCCTGAACCGCGCTGGATTCTCCGTCCAAAAGCACTCCGATTCTTTCCGCGTTGGCATCCTCAAGAAAATCAAAAGGCTTTCCTTCAGGATAACTCACCACTTTATGAAGCATTTCCTCGGCTTTTTCAGCACCGTAGGCTTTTGTGAGCATTATGCGCGCAGTATCCATTCCGCCGGATTCACGGGCCTTGTTCAAAAGAGAATCAAACTCCGCCAGAACCTCTTTGGCCTCTTCGGGCGTCACATTTCTAATCGACGCAATTTCAGGGATGATTTTTTCGGTCTGCTCTTCGGTGAGATGCGGAAGAATTTTCGCGGCTTCGTCAATGCCGATTACAACCATGAATTTTGCGACACGACGGTAAATACTTTCTTTTTCGCCCTCTTTCTTTTCCTGTTCGGGCACCATTATAAGACCGCCGGAAGTCAGTCTGGCGGCGGCAGCCTTCACGTCATCTTCAGTCGTGGTCTTTTTCTGAAACCATGTTCCGCTTTTGGCTGCAAGTTTTGCCTGTTCGCGGGCCTTAATATCCTCTGCAGTCGGAACACCGCTTCCCTTCGCAAGATTTTTTCTTGTTGATTTGACCTCTGATTTCTCTTCGCGGCCGTAAGTTTCAGAAGCACTCTCTCTTGCCTGGGACGGACGGGATGTCACGGTCCGCGCTGCGGGGGTCTTTTTCTGCAAGACCTCATCAATCTTGCGGTTGATTTTTTCAAAAACAGGTTTGTAAACTATCGGCTCGGTGCCGGGCTGCGAATTGTGACGTATTTCTTTCGAAATGCTTTTTACACTTTCATTCTGATTTTTCTCGCTCTCCGGCGGTAATGAAGCCTTAGCCTTGTTGTATGCTTTCAGGCGGTAATCATTCAAATCCATAAGTACCATTCTATTTTATCTTACAAGGAATTACAAGGGCAGAACGTTGGTATACGCTCAAATTTTTTACGTCTGAATGATTTGGAGCCGTATGGATTTTTCAC
>DGXM01000228.1:10255-11711 GCA_002396325.1 Treponema sp. UBA4232 | reverse complement strand
GTTTACTGTCCTCAAGAGACTTCGCAAATTCCTGAAAACATTTATTCAGTCTTTTGGAGCGATGATAACGAGATTCGAAGATTCTTCTCAATGCTTCATATAAGCGAAGAAATGATTGAACGTTACGACAGTCTTTCGGGTGGTGAAAAAAAGCGCATCCAGATTGCATGTGCACTTGCAGAAAAGCCTGAGATTCTTCTCCTTGATGAGCCGACAAATCACCTGGATGAAAAAACCGTCGAAATGATTTTTCAAACACTAAGCCTGTTTATGGGAATTGGAATAATGGTAAGCCATGACCGGAGCATTGCCGATTCCCTATGCGCCCATACGGTTTATCTTTACAATGAATCAAAAGCCGTTTCAGGCGGACGGGACTGCACGGTTTGTGAGGTCTATCAGGGAGGTCTGAGCAAGGCTCTTGAATTGCGGGAGCAGAACGCTGATGACTCCCGAAACCGGTGGAACAGGCTTGATTCAAAAGCCGCTCTGGAAAAAGACAGAAGCCGCCGCCTTGCCATTGAAAATGAAAAAGCAAAGAGCAGGCTTTCAAAAAGGAAAATTGATCCAAAAGATCATGACGGGCAGCGTAAAATCGATGTGGCGAGAATCTGTGGAAAAGACAGATCGACAGGCGATGCAAAAGCCCGTATTGAAAATCAGATAAAGCGGACGGAAGATGCGCGCGATTCAATCCAAAAATCCCTGAAACGGAAGGAAGGATTTTCAATCGAAAGCAGTGGTTTTTGTAAGTCGATTGTCATAGAAGAAAAAGATTTGATTGCAGAATCAAGTTCTAATGGCTTAGTCAAGGGCGGCTCATACAAACTGCATGTTCCCAGACTTGAAATTTCACCCGGTGAAAAGATTTCTCTTACGGGACAAAACGGAAGCGGAAAAAGTCTTTTTATAAAGCATGTGATTGGTGCACTTGAAAAATCCGACCGCATGAAAGAGGCTATGTATTTGCCTCATGAAATTTCCGAAGAGGAAAAAAAACGGGTTTTGGAAGGATTCAATAATCTTGAAGATGACGAGCGTGGGGATGTTCTTTCAACCTTATACAGACTTGGAAGCGAAGTGGAAAGCATACAGGAAGGAAACCTTAGTCCCGGGGAACTCAGAAAACTGATGATTTCACTTGCCGTTCAAAAGCCGCTCTCTCTTTTGATACTTGACGAGCCGACAAATCACATGGATGTGACAAGCGTGCTTGCTCTGGAAAATGCCCTTTCCTCTCTTTCCTGTTCCATGCTTATTGTAAGTCACGACAAAGCCTTTCTTTCAAAGGTGACTGACAGGCAGTTGCATGCGGAACGAAAAGGAGATTGCGGCAGGATAATATGACAGGGAAGGATTCCTACTTGTGTACAGGGCTTTTGAAATAAAAATCGGAGAGAGAATGTCTTGGTTTGTTTATTTATGCCGATAGGTTTTATTCGTGCGGAGGGTTCAA
>DGXM01000228.1:4788-10091 GCA_002396325.1 Treponema sp. UBA4232 | reverse complement strand
AGTGTTGGTGATTCGTGCGGAGGGTTCATCTGTTAAGGTGCGATTGAGACTGTTGACATTCAGGTTTTGTCCATTATAATAAGAATATCACAGTTTTTTTGGAATGGAATATGATTTTCTGCGGATTTTAATAACAATTGTTCAAACGGTGAAATGTTTTCATAGAGGGATTCTGAACACACCTACGCCCGATTGGAGGGGCGCGGAGCGTTCCACGGTGGAATGCAGGCGGATGCCGGAACCCCGGAAAGCGGGAAACGCAGGGGATGAACGGTTTTAACGCGGGATATATGTTGAAGACGGCATGTCGTTCAAGAGGAGAAAAAAATGGTCGAGTCTTTCAGGGGATTGATTATAAAAAAAGAGGACGGGTCGGAGAAGGTCAATTACAACAACGACAATTTTCCGTGCTACATTCATGCGGGCTGGGTGGAGCCGTGGTGTTCGTGGATCAACATTCCGCATTACCATGAGGATTTGGAATTCGTTACGATTACGCGCGGCGAGATGGGCTACAATGTGAACGGTGAGAAAATAATTCTTCATGAGGGCGATACTCTGATGGTTAATTCTTCGCAGATTCATTTCAGTTTTACGACCGGTGAGGAGAGGTGCAATTATTACATCAACATTCTGCATCCGTCGCTTTTGTGCTCAAGTTTCGTCGTGCAGAACGAGAGGGTCGAGCCGATTACGAAAAATCAGAATCTTCCGTACATTCATTTCAAGGAGGGGAGTTTTGAGGCAAAACGTCTTTTTGTTCAGGCACAGGCACTTCTCGACAGCCTGGAAAATGAATTCAACATCACTCTGGAATTCTTCAAACTGTTCAAAATAGTGCGGAACTATTGCCGCGATAACAATCTGCTTGCTTCCCCGACCGGTTATGTGACCAACGACATGAACTTCCGCAACATGCTCAAATTCATACACACCCGTTTTGCCGAACAGATTTCCCTTGGGGACATTGCGAAATCAGGCAACGTGAGCAAGACATACTGCAACATGCTCTTTAAAAAATTCACGGGCTCTTCGCCGATTGACAACCTGAACCGCTACCGTGCGGAACGGGTTGCCTATTATGTGACCAGCACCGATCTTTCCATGAGTGAGATTGCGGAGAAGACGGGGTTTTCAGGAGCCAGTTACATGAGCGAGACGTTCAAGAAATTCTACGGAGTGGCCCCGCGGAATTATGTTCTGCCGAAGGAGTGAAATTTACTCAAGGGAACCTCTAAAAACTTCAGTTTTTAGAGATACCCTCAATCTCCTTCAGCCAGATTGACGCGGATGCATCGCTCGGCATTCTCCAGTCACCGCGCGGTGAAAGACTTACCGTACCGACCTTTGCACCGTCAGGCATGCAGCTGCGTTTGAACTGCTGGGCGAAGAATCTTCTGTAAAAATATTTCATCCACTTTAGAATCTCTTCTTTTGTGTAAGATGATTTTTTTTCATCGTCTTTTTTCATGCAAAAGGCATTCTCTGCAAGGAAAAATATTTTTTTTGGACTGTATCCCCAGCGGAGAAGATAATAGAGGAAAAAGTCATGAAGTTCGTAGGGACCCACAATATCCTCTGTTTTTTGGCTTATGTTTTTTCCGTCGGGCGGAAGAAGTTCCGGACTCACGGGAGTGTCAAGAATGTCATTCAAAATTCTGGAAAGCGCAGCGTTGTTTTTTAAGACTTATTATCTGTTCCGAATTGTATTCGCAGTCTGCAACTGAAAGATTCGGACTGGCACATGTTGCTCTTAAAATTTCATACGTCATGGGTCAATCATACATTTTTTTTGCCGTATGTAAAAGAGGACGGCTCAATTTTTTCCCGTCACTTTGACTTGATGAAGTCTCCTTGCTAAAACTTCGTTTCCCGGGAAAAAGAAGGGTTTCCAGAAGGTTTTCCAGAAAATAAAATCGTTGAGAATATTCAGAAACCATGTTAGACTGTAGGATAGGAATTGTGTAAGAATGAACGAAGTAACAAGAATTGTAAGTATTTCCATCCTCTTTGTTTTGTCTGCATTCTGTTTTATTGCAGGCATTTTTTTGTATTCAGGAAACAAGGATAAGAAGAACAGCCGGCGCTCACTTATGCTGATTGAGGTTTTGACGGGATTTCTGATGCTCTTCGATGCGTTGGCCTATTTATACCGTGGAAACACTACCGCCACAGGTTATTATATGGTAAGAATGAGCAATTTTTTGGTTTTTACCTTCAATCTTTTGTCCTCTTTTTCCTTTTGCTTTTATGTGTGCGAATTTATTCAGCAGTCCCGTCTGAGTTTTTCCATTCTCTTGAAACCCCGTGCTTCGATTAAGAGCGGGATTCCGGTTCAGCTTTTTATTGTGCTCTTTCTTTGTCTTGCAGGTGTCGTCATCAACACAGTCGGGCAGTTCACAGGTCTCTTTTATTATTTCGACGAGCAGAATATTTACCATAGAAGTTCTCTGTATCCTATTGGTGTGGCACTGGGATTTCTGCCCGGACTTATTTCAGTTACGATGCTTTTCCAAAACAAGAAAAAGTTTCAGAGAAATGCCTTCATTTCACTTTGCGTGTACTTTATACTCCCCCTGCTCGGAATAATTTTTATCCTGTTCGTTTACGGCTTTCCATGGATAAACATAGGATTCGGACTTGGAGCGCTGCACCTTTTCCTGTCTTCCATAAAGATGATGGAACTTGAGTTCTATACGGAACACCCGGCGGTTTTCAGCCCGAGTTACAAGCCGGCAAAGTCTGTCTATGTGGAGAAAAAGCGTCTTGTGCGGATCCACGTATGGCAGACTCTTTCTGCTGTGCTTGGCGGAATACTTGTGATTTTTGTTATTGTTTCAATCACGGGGATTTCTATGCCCGAAAGAACTTTGTCGATTGAGGCTCCGTATGTTGAAAATGATGTTTCCGAATCTGTCTGCATCACTTTTGGCAAAAATGCGGAAAAGCACTGGATAGACGAGGACGATGCGGAAAGAGAGGGCGCACAGTACGACGGTGTGATTTACAACAATATGAAAAGCACGATTATCACGGACTGGAGTTTTGCGATTGCAGTGCCGCAGGGCAGTTCCATTGATCCTGGACCTTGGAACGGAAGATTTACACTTTCGGACGAATTTTTGAATGTGAGAAAACCGCAGGAAGGTGACAAAGAAAATATCCACGGAGCCGATTTTTACAAGGTCACTCCGATGAAGACGCTCGGGTTCGGATGCATTATGTATGCGCCGCTTGGATATGAACCGCTTGAGCAGAAAATCACCTTTACTTATTCGAGCATACTTAAGCCGTTGACCAACATCATATTTGATATTTTCCTTGGCGTGATTGCGGCCCTGTTCATTATTTTCACAACCGTTATGCTTTTGGCAGAAAAAATCCTTCGGGTTGAAGAAGAAAACCAGAAACTTGAGGCAACTGTAAAAGACCGTACTCAGGAACTAGAAGCTGAAAAAGACCGTTCTGAAAATCTTTTGCTGAATATTCTTCCAAAAGAAATTGCTGAAGAACTTACGGCCCACCCGGAGCACACGATTGCAAAGGAATATCCGAACGTCACGGTGCTTTTCACTGATATTGTGGAATTTACGAAAATGAGCGGCTCGATGAGTGCGGAAGAAGTGGTCACCATGCTCAATAAAATGTTTTCGATGTTCGACGACAGGGCCAGACGTGAAGGCATTGAAAAAATCAAGACAATCGGAGATGCGTATATGGCGGCGGCAGGTCTTACGGAAGACGGAGGAAATGACGGAGCCGGAAAGATGATTCGTTTTGCCGCAGGGCTTTTGGATGATGTCCGGGCCTTCAACGAAACTTCTCCTGTCAAGGTTCAGATTAGGGTCGGCGTGAACTCGGGACCGTTGGTTGCAGGAGTTATCGGCAAGTCGAAATTCATTTATGACATTTGGGGAGATACAGTGAATGTTGCAAGCCGTATGGAAAGCACTGGTTCTCCTATGCGGATCCATGTCACCGAAGCGACCAGAGCGCAGACAATCAAAACCTTCCCCTACAGTGAGGCCGCGGAAATCGAAGTCAAGGGCAAGGGAAGGATGGATACTTATTATCTCTAGAGCAGATTCGGAATACAAAAGTCTTGTTACTTAAATTTTCAGCACACACTTGGCTGTTCGGTGTAGGAATTTTCCGTTGCCGCAGAGTATGCCGTGAATGACAATCTGCCGGGACTTGAGAAATCAAAGGGTCAATAGCCTATTTTTTCAAGCACAGCATCGATGACCTGCATGTTTTTCAATGAGAACTCACCGCTTATGTGCGGCTTTTCCCCCTTGAGAATGCATGCGTTCATCTGTTCGACTTCGAGTGCATAGTTCTGCGGCACAGTGATTCTGCGGACTGAGGTTTTTCCTTCCGCACTGATTGTGTAGCTTACCTCTCCCTCCTGATTGTATTCCACCGGGCTTGTGATGCTGCCTTTCGTTCCGTGGATGTAGAGTCTGTCGTAGCGTCCGTTGGTTCCGGCTCCGAGAGACATTCCGACTGTGAAAGACGCTCTGGCTCCGTTTTCGAATTTGAGTGATGCGACAGTCAGGAAGTCGACTCCGTTTTCAAAATCCGCACTGGCATGCACGTCTTTCACTTCAGATTCGATGAGGGAGAGAATCATCGTTGTGCAGTAGCAGCCCAGGTCGTACATTGCGCCTCCTCCGAATTCCTTGTGCAGACGGAAATCCTCTTTGTATCCCTGCGTGATGAATGCGGTGTCTATGAAATCGACATTGCCGATGATTCCGCTTTTCACATCGTTCCTGAGGGATTCGATGTAGGGGCTGTGGAGATAGGCATAGGCTTCCATAAGGGTGACTTTGTTTCTGCGGGCTGCTTCGAACATGCGTTCCGTTTCGGCTGAATTCATTGCAAGAGGCTTTTCGCAAAGGACGTTTTTCCCTGCGTCAAGAGCTTTTATGACCCATTCGCAGTGGATGTGGTTCGGAAGAGGAATGTAGACTGCCTGGACTTCCGGATCTTTCAAAAGTTCCTCGTAGCTTCCGTATGCTTTTTCGAATCCGAATTCGTTTTTGAAATCTTCGGCCTTATTGAGGTTTCTTCCTGCGATTGCGTAGAGTTCGCAATTTTCCGCTTTTTTCATTCCCGGTATTGTGGCGTAGCGCGCGATTGAAGCCGTGCCCAGAATTCCCCATTTCACTCCCATATCGGTCTCCTTGGTTTTGCAAGATGCAAGTTTCTTCTATTATATTGCCAGTTTACTGAAAAAGATAGTGAGAAAAATCTCCGATGTGTCTTCTGCTTTTTTGATTCGTGCGGAGGGTTCAATA
>DGXM01000228.1:1587-4648 GCA_002396325.1 Treponema sp. UBA4232 | reverse complement strand
TGCGTCGAGTGTTGGTGATTTTCAACCTGGAGCTTCCGTATGCGGCAGGACGTTTCGTAGTTAATTTTCTGTAGCCCGAAAGTGCATCTTCTGTTCCGTATTTTGCAAAAAAAAATACTGCCGGAAATAAAACGGATTGCGGAAAATTAAATCAAGTGCTAGAATCGAGGTATGCAGAGCAATAAGAAATTTCGATCGATAAGGACTAGCTTTTTGGTTTTGTTGGGCGGCGGAATGCTTGCTGTCTCAATCATCATGACATTCATCATTGGACGCACTGTATTCAAGAAAAATACGGAGCAGTCGAAACTTCTGATTGAATCGCTTACCAAGAGGAAGGCTTCCGATGTGGAAAAGGAGCTTTCGCAGGTGGTGTTTTCTGCAGAAGCCGTGAGCGGTATGCTCGGTGGTTCCTGGGCCATTGCCGATAATGACAACAGAAGGTCGGCGGAAGAACAGGCAATACGCTCGATGGTCATAAACTCAACTGTAAAATCCGTGTGGGCAATCTGGCTGCCGGGAATGTTCGACCATAACGACGAGGGTGATGCGGATCCGGTTGAAAATCCCACCGGTCAGTTTAAGATTCATTACACCCGCGATGATGACGGAAGAATAAAGAACGACACCATTGCCGATTTGAACGGTCTTGCACTTGAGGACATAATCGATGACCCCACCACAATTTCCGAACCTATTGAAAAGACGATAGACGGAAAGACGGTGCTTTCCTCACAGGTGTATTCGCACATAGTCAATTCCCTTTCGCAGAGATGCGGTGTCGCCGGTGTTGACATTGTGCTTTCCAATATTGAAGACGTGGTTGACGGCTCATCAATCTTCCCGGGCACAGTCACGCAGTTTTTGACTTCATCAGGAATCGTCATGGGGGCAAGCGATGGTTCGGTTACAGGAAGCAAGAGTTCATTTTTCAAGAACCGCGAGACGGAGAAATATTTCACTTCGGAAGAGTACAAGAATGATGACACTGTGACCTTCTTTATGGAAGAAAACCATGAGAAGTATTTCGTCACGATAGCAAAAATCATTCCCGACCGCACAGGCAAAAACTGGTATTACGTGGCCAAGACGAAATCATCGGACCTTTACCGCTCCTCGGTAAACACACTCTGGACAATCATCATTTCCTTCCTTCTGCAGATTGTGCTCATTCTGATGATTGTTGTGTTCATTGTCCGAAGCCTCACGAATCCTCTGCAGGAAAGCGAAAAGGCCCTGCGGAACATTTCGGAGGGAGACGGAGACCTTACCGTGCGGCTTGATTCGCAGGCCAACAACGAAATCGGGGCAATGTGCATAAGCTTCAACAAGACGATGGAAAAACTCGGAAGCTCAATCACCAAGGTAAAGGAAGCAGCCGCATTGATGGAGGAGATTGGAAACGGTCTCAACAATTCGATGAACGAAACATCCGAGGCAGTGAAGGACATCACTTCAAGCATCGAGGAAGTCCAGGCACAGATGCAGGAACATTCGGCGGGAGTGGAGGAAACACAGGCCACCGTCGGACAGATTGTGAAGAACATCAAGTCGCTTAGTTCAAACATCGACATTCAGGCTGACAGCGTGGAAAAATCTTCCTCGTACATCAAGGAAATGACGGATAACATCAACAATGTGTCTAAGATTCTTGAGAAGAACCGTATTGCGATGAACAGTTTGGAAAGTGCTTCCGAGTCGGGTATGTCTCTGGTCAATTCCACCGTAAAACTTTCGCAGGAGATTCAGGACAAGTCGAAGATTCTTGCGGAGGCATCTGCGGTCATCAAGAACCTTGCAAGCCAGACAAACCTTCTTGCAATGAATGCTTCAATCGAGGCGGCCCATGCAGGTGAAAGCGGTCAGGGATTCTCAGTGGTTGCGGATGAAATCCGTAAGCTTGCCGAGCAGTCGTCATCGCAGGGCGGAAAGATACAGCATGCACTTGCGGAAGTGCAGAAGTCAATAAACGAGGTTTCGAATTCGAGTGCCAAAGTGCAGACCCAGTTCAACCAGATTTTCGAGCTTACGAAGACGGTGGGCGAGCAGGAGCGTATAATCGATGAGGCAATGAAGCAGCAGAATGAGGCCGGAGTCCTTGTTCTTGAGGCGATGCAGCAGATCAACACCGTGACTGACGATGTGAAGGAAGGCTCAAAGGAAATGCTCGGAGGTTCAGGACAGATTTCAATAGAAATGGAAAAACTTGCCCGCATGACCGAAACTGTGCGTGACAGCATGAACGATATGACGGAAAAGACGAACACAATTTCCTCTGCGGCTCAAAGGGCACTGGATGACGTGAATGCAAACAATGCCAGCCTGAACAATCTGCAGACTGAAATGAGCAAGTTCAAATGTTAGGAGGATGGACGGAATGAAAAAAATTACAGCTGTTTTTGCGATTTTGGTTTTGATATGTGCGGCGTCGTTTTCCGATGTCTTGGGTGCCTCGAATACTGTTCCCGATGGTGATGTGATATGCGTCGTGGATGATTTTGAAAACGGAAACTACTGGATATGGGCCGGATTCGACTGGGAGCAGTACGGTGCCCCGAAGCTCTGCACTTCCTGCCGTCTTTCAAAAAAGTGGGCCTCACAGGGAAAGAATTCCATGGAATGCAGGGTCTGCGCGTGGAAGCAGGGTTATGACGAGTCGGCGTTTTATTACACTGATTACAACTGGGATTTCACGGGCGCACACTGGCTTGTAATGGATGTCTACAATCCCGAGTCCTTCGAGTTTCAGATAGGAGCCGTTTTTCAGACTACCGAAAAATGGAACTGGAATCAGACTGCGGCGGTTACTGTGGGACACGGACATCATACCATTGTGCTTGACATTTCAAACATCGATCCGGAGCGCATAAAGGATGTGAGGCGGATAACAATTGCGCACATGAGAGGAAAGATACCATATGACGGAAGATTTTATGTGGACAACATAAGGGTTTTGAAATAGAAGGATTTTCTGCTTCGGATAAAAAAAGGAGTTGACCAAAAAGTTCGTTGCATAGCGTCATTCCGAACCTGCTGCTGCCGTCATTCCGGGCTTGACCCG
>DGXM01000228.1:0-1520 GCA_002396325.1 Treponema sp. UBA4232 | reverse complement strand
CCCCTGTACGAGAGATGCTGAAATAAATTCAGCATGACAATACTTTTTGGTCAGCCCCGGAAAATATGGACTTTTTTTTACTGTGTTTTTACCTTGATTACTGATTCGTCTGATTATTTCAGGGCAGACTTCAGGACCTCAAGATTTTTTCTCATCACTGAAAGATAAGTTGTTCCCTTTTTCACGTTGTTTGCCGTTGTTGACTGCATTGAGTCGAAAACGAGGATTCCGCGGCTCTTGTTCTTGGAATTCTGGATGACGGTCTGCGCAATCTTTTTGTCCGAGCTTTCGATTACGGCAACATTCTTGATTCCAAGTTCATCGCTCTTGTTTGCAAGGAAGGCAACGGTTTTGAAGCTTGCCTCTGTTTCTGCCGAGCAACCTGCGAATGCCGCGAAGTAATCCAGTCCGTAGTCGTCAACAAGATAGCGGAAGGGGAAGCGGTCGCAGAAAACAAGGGTCTTCTGTGCGGCTCCTCTTACAGCTGCGGTGTATTCGGCATCGAGGGCGGCAAGTTTTCTGATGTATGCCTCGCAGTTTGTCTTGTAGCTTGCGGCGTTCTTTGAGTCGGCCTTTACAAGTGCATTGCAGATTGCGTTGGAGAGAAGCTGTGCGTTCTTGAGTGAAAGCCACACGTGCTCGTCAAGTTCTTCTTCCTCCTCATCGTGGTGGTGCGCGTGATTGTGCTCGTGATGATCGGCTTCCATTCCTTCCTTCACTTCCTCTGCCTTTGCACGGGATCCCATCACTTCCATCAGATTCACGACCTGCATGTTCTTGTTGCGTGCTGTCTTCAGTGCATCCTCAACCCATCCGTCGCTCTCTCCGCCTACGTAAACGAAAACATCGCAGGTGGAAATCTTTGCGATGTCCTGAACCGTGGGCTGATAGCTGTGCAAATCAACACCGTTGTCAAGAAGCATCGTAATCTCCGCGTCGTTTGTTCCGATAACCTCGCGTGCCCAGTCGTATGCCGGGAAAATCGTGGTTACAACCTTAGTCCTGGCTGCCAGAGGGGAAAGCGCCATAAGAGCCGTCATTGCGGCAATAATGATTTTTTTCATATAAAAATCTCCATAAAAACATTTAATTTGCAAATGATTTTCAAATTATACACAAAAACAATAAAATGTCAATATGCAAAAGATTTTCAAAAGTTGAAAGCAAAGTCAGCGGAATTCCACGAAGGACTCATCGAAACCTTCTTCCAACCAGAGGGAAATCCGTGAAGAGACATCGCTGATTTTCCGGGCGCGGTTCTTTCCGGTAATCGCACACTCCCACACCACGGCCACGCGCCATCCCTCGGAAAGAAGTGCGGAAATCTCCCGTTTGTCACGCTCCCTGTTGCGGAGAAGTTTTGCCTTCCAGAACTCGGTGTTTGAGCGGGGAATCCTTGCCTTGGGACAGCCTTCGTGAAAATGCCAGAAGCATCCGTTCACGAAAACCACGGCGTGATAATGGGGAAAAACAGCGTCGGGCTTTCCCGGAAGCCGCTTGTCATTTTTCCTGAACCTGTA
>DGXM01000033.1:7746-18874 GCA_002396325.1 Treponema sp. UBA4232 | reverse complement strand
GGCGGAAAAATGAACGGAGGTCTGTACAACTTCTGGACGCTGGCAACCGCCCTCAATCCTCATCCCGGCCCTGGAAACCGTGATTATCAAGGGGCCTTCCGGGTGGGAGACGACAAGGAATACATAGAAATCCTTCCTGTGGTTGCCGAAGACGGCAGGACCATAACCGGCTACAAAGGAACCCTGAAATTCGGAACCATCACTCTCACGGGAGCAAGTGCCGGAGACGAACCAGGACTCGGAACCTACATCACGGACGAGAACGACGACAGCCGACGAATGCATCTCACCGCATACGGGATAGAGATTGAGACGAAGGATTCCTGCGGCAACTGGGAGGTCACAGGACGGGTGATAATCGACCGCTACGGAAACATGATTGTCACGAACGATTCCGAAACGAGCGCGGGTTATCCGACGCTTCACACCATGTCTCCCGATGACGGCGCGGTGATATACCCACTCGACAACGGGACCCTTGACCATCTGGGAGAGGACAGCGCAGGCCGGAACGGAGTCGCCTTCAGCGGAACCATTCAGCAGGAGACCGGGCTTCCCCTGCTGAACGACACCGGATGCCTTGAGGGGGCTGCGGCCGTCGATGTCTCCGTGAGGGGCGGAGGGACGCAGATTCTTGCGTGGACAAGGGGGGATAGAATCTACTGTGGTGACATAGCTGTGATGACTGACGGGAGTGTAGAATCTGCTCCCGATACAGCGGCAATATGGAATCAAAAACTTGCTTCGGACTGGGCAGCATGGGGATTTGACTCAGCTCCGGGTATTATTTTTATGAGGTGATTTATGGCTGATTATCAAGTTAGTTACGAAGATTTCAATGCTCTGCTTGAATCGCTTCCTGACAATACTCCGCAGACACCATATTCAATCGAATTAACACAACTGACTTGGTTGAATATATACAATCAACCCGAAGGGAGGTTGTGCGTCGGATACTATCTTAGAAAGAATCCGACAAAATACGTTCAGCTCTCTATATCAGAATCCGCAGAGATGTATGGCCAGAATGATAACATCTCTGCCGGCAGCTTTATAAAAGGATTTCTAAACTGTACCTCTCTTGTTGGAATAGATTTAGCAGCTTTTTCAGGTGCAGAAGAATTCGCCTATGCGTTTTATGGATGTTCGAATCTAAGAGAAATAGATCTGTCCCCGACTATACTACACTCTAGAGGTTTTACCCAGGCATTTGCCAATTGCACATCCCTTGTCCGCGTAACAGGAATCCATGGAGGCGAATCAACAAAATCTGTATACTGGGACGAGTCTTTTAAAAACTGCACATCGCTTAAGTCGGCAGTAATTGGTAACTTCGAACTGAATAATATAACTAGTTTAACTAGAATGTTTTCCGGGTGTACATCTCTTACGGAAGTAATAGGATTAGAATATTTAAATATTCAAGTTACAACTAGTTGCTCCCATATGTTTGAGAATTGTACAAGCCTCACGTATATGGATATAAGCCGGTGCACTGGAGAAATAGAAGGCATGTTTTCTGGTTGTACATCATTGAAAGAGGTTGTGATGCCTCGTTATTCATCAGGTGGTTGGACGCATATCACCGACATATTTAAGGGATGTACATCATTGCAGTCTGTTGATATGTCAACAGTTCCCTTCTGCCAAGGAGACGGTGCGTTTGAAGGTTGTTCAACTCTGAAAACCGTGACAGGACTTCATCAAATAGTTAGAGGTGTCATCATTGATGTGAGTGGTTCCCGGATGTTCAAAGACTGCAGCTTATTGAGGTCTGTTGATATATCAGGCGTTACAGAAGTTTCAAATGCAGATGAAATGTTCAGCGGGTGTTCTTCTCTTGAAACATTATCAATGGCATCTCTGACGAAGCTGACAGAGGCAAAGGGAATGTTTAAAAACTGTAGTTCTCTGACAAAGATATTCGGGTGGTCCGTTCCCTCCGTTGACATAGATGCTGCGGAGATATTCAGCGGATGCACAAATTTAAAGGCTGTGTATTTAGGTGAGTCTGAACCTCTTGATATGCAGGAATGGTCTCTCTTCCACGTAAAGACATCGGCTTCTGGAGATTCAGCCGACATCGTCATCTATTCAGACGGCGGGGAGAAGACAACCGTGACCGGCGTGAGCCTTGCGGACGGGGCTTACGGCGTCGTATTCCCTGTCGCCGTTGACGACCTGTACGTGGGGGACGGCACAGACCTCTCGGAAAAAATCCAGGAATATCTTTCCGAAAGGTATCCGTGGAGCACGAGATGGCAGACGGACGCGCTCGACGCGTCAAAAAAGAATTTCGTCCTGTGGAGCAGGGACACCCGTTCCGTGAGAACGAACATATTCGAGAGCGGAGCCGTAAAGGTGAAGGGTGCCGTATGGAACGATTAGAGGAGGATATATGGAAAAGAGTGTGTGCCCGGATTGCGGGATGATGCTGAGCAGAGCCGGAGAGCTTACGGACGTTGAAGTCGAGGACATGACCTACGCCACGTGCAAGGAGCGGAACGGAAGACAGGCTCTCGCCGTTCTCAGGCAGAACGCGGAATTCCTTGACGGGGAGAAACTCTTCGCCTACGTGAAGGCCGCCTGCGACGAGATTGCGGAGGGCGAGTTCCTTGAGATCTGCGCACTGAAAAGGATTGGAGGAAGGTTGAACGTCTCCCCCGAATCCCTTTATGTAATCGAGGGGGAGGCCTATGTCCACGCTGAGTGAAAGCAGAAGACCCGGCGTCACCCTTCTCTCGACCCTGTTTTCCGAACTCAACGCGGCGCGTCTTGCAAGGGGCATGGATGAAATCATACCGCCTCTTCCCGCCGCGGGGTCTTTGATGCGCCCCTCGCAGCTTGATGAAATGGAAAGGGAGATTGAGGCGGCCCTGAAGGACGTGGACTACATTGAGAAGCCGTATTCCACTCCCGCCGTGGGAAGCCTCATAAGAAGAAATGCGCTTGACTTCATAGAGCAGAGAAAGGACGACACCGCGAATCTTCTCGTATGCACTGACTGCCACGAGGCGTGTGCGGGAACCTGCTCCTCCATGTGCACCGGATGCGGGAACACCTGCTTCAGCACCTGCGCGAACTCCACCTGCGCCAACAGCTGCAGCGACAACGGATGCCGGACACAGTGCACCACAAGCTGTGACGGCAACAGGCACAGCGGATGCTCGGGTGGATGCACGGACGGTTACTGCTTCTGGCTGTGGGCGACTCCGTGTGCGGGAGACCACTGCTCGACTGAACACGGCTGCCAGCACGGATGTGACGGCAGCTGCCGCGGCAGATGCATCAACGCCTGTTCGGGGAACTGCATAAACGGCTGTTCGGATTCGTGCGGAGACTGCACGACCGCATGTTCGGACGGATGCTCCGGCAACTGCTATGACTCCTGCCTGAACGGATGCGACACGTCATGCACGTCAACGGCAAGAGCCGGGGTGACGGCGGCCGGGGAGTTCCAGAGGGCGAAGGAGGCGGGCGAATGATAAGAGACCAGATTCAGCATACGGGACTCAATGTGACCTTCAACACCACGGAGGACTGCAACCTCCGGTGCCGCTACTGCTACGAGACATGCAAGACCAGAAGGGTGCTTGACTTTGATCATGCGCGGAAGTTCATAGACAGACTGATTGACGACCCCGACCCTGTGGGAGCCGCGGGGACCGACGAGGAGAAGCGCGTGGAGACATTCGTGAGGGCCGGGCTTGTCGCGGACTTCATAGGAGGCGACAGTCTCATGGATCCGGGCCTCGTGGACAGAATCCTGTCTTATCTCGTGATGAGGCTTTATTCCTCGGACAGTCCGAACGCACGTGCATGGAGGGGACACTGGCGGGCAAACCTGAGCTCGAACGGAACACTGTTCTCCCGCCCGGACGTGAGGGCCTTCTGCGAGAAATGGAGGGAGAATCTTTCCCTCGGAGTGTCGATAGACGGCTGCCCGGCACTGCATGACATGAACAGGATTTTCCCGGACGGAAGCGGCTCGATGGACTCGATTCTTGCGAACTGGGAGTGGTACAAAAGGAATTTCCCGAATGCGCTCTCCACAAAATCCACACTTTCCAGGGCGTCGATACCGTATCTGTACGAAAGCCTTGTGTGGATGCATGAAACGCTCGGACTGAAATACATACACCAGAACTTCATAATGGAGGACACCGGATGCACGGACTCCGACTATGCCGAACTCGACAGACAGATGGAGAAATGCGTCCGCTACACGCTCGACCACTGCGATGAAATGTGCTGGAGCATGATAGGAAGACATTATGCCGACCACCATGCCGTAAGGGAGGATGATAAGAACTCCCCCAGGTGCGGTTCAGGCAACATGCCCACTCTTTCGGTTGACGGCAGGATATACCCCTGCTTCAGATGGCTTCCCCACACCCAGAACGGGAAGGAGGTCTTTGCCGCCGGAACCGCGGAAAAGGGACTTGTGAACAAGGATGCCTTCCGTGCGGTGCGTAACGGAGCGAAGCGCGGCGTGTGCACGAAGGATGGGAAATGCCTGGCGTGCGAATACGAGTCGGCCTGCTCCTACTAGGAGGCTGTTATGCGGAGCACGGGGACTTCATCCGTACAACGCACATCTGTGAAATCACGAAGATTCAATGCAGGTGGGCGAAGGTCTACTGGAATGAATACAATTTGAAGAAGGGACTGCCTCTTGAATACGGCGGGGAATACAGACTGGAGGAGAACAAATGAACTGGATAACTGTGGAGGACGGGAGGATTTCCGGTTATTACGAAGGCGATTCCTGCCCGGAAAACGGCATACAGGTTGACGGGTTCAGGGGACTTGTCGGGGAGCCTGTCGTCTTCTATGACAAGGACTGGAAGAGGAAGGACAGCAGGACCCTGATGAGGGAAGGACTTGTCGATGTTCCGAAAGGATTCAGGCTGACGGATGACGGCCTTGAGATGATGAACGATGAGGAGCTTGTGGAGGCCGGTCTCAGACCGCGGACGGGAGAAGCCGTGGACGGGAATGTTTTCAAGACGGCAAAAGACCGGCTCGATGACGGGGAGGTTTCAAAAAAAGAATACATCGAAAACATCAAAGGCCAGCTGGCTTCTGTCGATGCGCACTCGATCAGAAGCATAAGAAGCATACTCTGCGGCCACGGGACAAAGGAGGATTACAGCCTTCTTGCCCGTGACGAAAAAATGGCGGAGCATTTCCGTTCGATACTGAAAGAGAACCCTGATTTCTGACACAATCAAATCTGCCGCTCGGGGAGCAGCTGCGGGAGACTCTCGACTGCATTGCGTTTCTTCGTGTCGGACACAACCGCATACTGCATCGTCGTCTGAATCTTCGTATGTCCCAGAAGACGCATGACGGTGTAGAGGTCGGTGCCGCATTCGATGAGGAGCGTGGCGTCCGTGTGACGTGCGGTGTGCCAGGTGACGTTCTTTTTTATGCCCGCCTTTTCTGCCCATCCGTGGATGTATCTGTTCGTTGATGACCTGCTTGATGCGAGCTTCGGGAACACAGGTCCCTCGTGATTTCCCGTGTCTATGAGGCCGAGCGTGTCTGTCCTGATTGGAACCGCCACAATCTTCCTTGTCTTCTTCTGTCTCTTGACAATCTCCATGCGTTCAAGGCTTATGTCGCTCCAATCGAGGAGCATGAGGTCGGATATTCGGAACCCCGTGCAGCACCCGAACAGGAATGCGCGCCTGACTTCCTCCTGTAGTCCTCTGTCCATCTTTGGTTTCCAGAATTCCGTGACGGCCATTTTCCGTACTTCCTGCGCAGTGAGGAATTCCTTCGTGCTGTCGGGCACCCTTATGTGCTTTATTCCGCTTGACGGGTCGCGCAGGAGAATACCGTCCCTCACCGCTCTCTTCAGGCACTGGCGCACGTTGCAGCAGTATTTTTCTTGAGAGTGCGGGGATTTCAGTCCGCTGTCGAAAATCATTCTATTCTGGAAATCTTCAAACCACCTCGGTGTCACTGCGGAGATTTTGACGAGTCTTCCGCCGAACATTTCAAGATAGGGCAGAACTTTCTCCATTCCGGAACCGGAAGATGCCGCGCACTTCTTCACGTAGTCGTAGAGTGTCATCCGAGATTCCGCAGGCTCCATTCCGTTGAATCCCCTCACAAGCTCGATTTCCCTCTTGCTTCGGAGGATTTCCGCAAGCCTCATCACCTCCCTGTTCTGTTCCGGGACGGAGCTTACTCTCAGCCCCGTTGTCTCCTCGCAGCGTCTGTTTCCCGCACGGTACATAAGATGAATTATGCCGTTCCTGATTCTGATAGATACTCCCATATATTCGCTCCTGTGCGGTCTGTGCTCCGTTCCGCATTGCCACCATACTGCCACCATACTGCCACTTTTGAAAGGGATTTGGGGGCGTATCAGGTCACACTCTGCGTGTCGGGGAGGGGCAGGAGGAACAGTCGGTCTTATACTGAATTATATGTTAAATCCAAGTATTGCAAGGAATTGCTATAATGCAAAAGGCACAAAAAAACCGCCCCTTGAAAAGAAGCGGTCGGATGCTCGATACTAGATTCGAACTAGTGACTTCTACCGTGTGAAGGTAGCACTCTACCACTGAGTTAATCGAGCATTAATGAATATAATATAGTGTAAAAGCAGGGTAGTGTCAAGTGGTAAAAAAGGTTTTACGGTAAAAAAGAAAATGCTGGAGATTTTGGAGAAGTTTTTGATTTTATCTTAATGAGTTTGCAAATTTTGACGATAAAAAGGTTAAGTTTATTTGTTAGAGGGGATTAAAATGAGTCAGTCCTTAATGAACCCGGTTAGTGGCAGCAAAAAGAAGGTGAACGTGCTTGGTCTTTGTCTTAAAGCCGCCCTTGCTATTGCTGCCGTGGCTGTCATCCTGGTTCTGACACTCCAGTTGTCTGAATCTATGATGATGTAATCCTTGTAAATCCGTCGGTCAAATCGATTTTTTGGCCGGCGGTGTTTTAATCCGATTTTTAATCCAAATTATTATAGAAAGAACTGATTGTTAAGCTTATATGACTTTTGCAATTACCTTGAATTTCTTGATAAAATCTTAAAATAGTTTTTTTCGATGTTGTCTTAAATCTTCCCAAAACATAAAAATATCTCTTAAATTATTTTTTCAAATGCCGATGTTGAGAATATGGGAATGAATAATTTTTTTGATTCAGTCGATCTCCTGCACCGTGCTTTGGATGTGCAGAATCTCCGCTATCAGGTGAGTGCCAACAATATCGCCATGAGTGAGGTTCCGAACTACAAAAAGCAGTACGTGAATTTCGAGAGCGAACTGAAAAGAGCCTTTGACTCTCAGAACATTCAGAGCGATTTTCACATGAATGCGACTCTTCCTGGTCACTTTACCAGTGAGCCTGCTCGTGACTGGCATGATGTTGAACCCCGCCGCGTTACGGATTGGGCTACAACCGCCAATGCCAACGGAAACAACGTGGATGCGGAGCAAGAGGCTATTACCATTGCCCAGATTCAGATGCAGTATCAGCTTCTGACCAGACTGGAGAATTTTCAGTTCAGCCAGGTTGACATTGCCATGAAGAAAATCTGACGAAAGGCAATCAGATGTTGAAGGGAGCCAGACAAAGATTTTGCGTCTCCCGGCATAAAACGGATTTTTAGGAGTTAAAACGATGGGACTTTTTACCAGTATGAACATTGCGGCAACAGGAATGAGTGCAGAGCGTCTGCGTTCAGATGTCATCAGCAACAATATTGCCAACGCCACAACAACACGTACTCAGGAAGGCGGTGCATACCGCAAGCAGACTGTGATTTTCGAAGCGATTGCATCAGAGCATCCTGTGTGGAGAAGCCCCTTCGTGAATGATGATCTGGACAACGGACCTGGAAAAGGCGTTCGTGTGCGTGAGATTGTGAAAGATACGACTCAGGGACGCATGGTTTACGACCCGACCCATCCTGATGCCATCCAGTCAGGCCCGAACAAAGGATATGTCGAGTATCCGAACGTGAATATCGTAAATGAAATGGTGAATATGATTTCCGCCAACAGAGCCTACGAAGCAAACAGCTCTGTCGTTCAGGGTGCAAAAGAAATGTTTGCCGCAGCACTGGAAATCGGAGCCTGAATCCGTTAAAGTAATGATTTTATAGAAGGGAGTCTCTAAAAACTTCAGTTTTTAGAGGGTGCCAGAAGATTTCTAACAGGTTGATTTAGGGAGGAGCGTATGGATATTACAATCGGGTCACTTGAAATGGCCAGGACAAATCCGCTGCATATTGGAAACAGTCCCATAATGGACAGTTCAAAGTTGCTTTACAGCGGTGAGTCACTCGGGACCAAGTCTTCTGTATCAAGTGAAATTCACCACGGAAGTTTTGAATCCTTCGTGTCTGAAGCAATGACCGCATTGAATGATCAGCAGAACGCTGTGACCGCTTTGGGAAAACAGGTGCTTACCGACCCGGACAGTGTGGACGTGCATGATGTTACGACTGCCATGGCAAAAGCACAAATGTCTTTGAATCTGGCTCAGACTGTCATTGACAGACTAGTCTCTGGTTGGAATGAACTTTCACAGAACCGGTAGCAATTTTTAGTGGGAAAGTAAAAAAAAATACTTTCCAATAAAACAATATTATGTTATAATATTGACACTTAATCGCCATAGTTAGTGGGAATAAATGCTATGAGGTTAGAAAAAAAAGTTCGTTCAGGGAGGGGAAAATGAACGAATGGTTTGAAAAAACGTTTGGAACCATAAAAGAAAAGTGGGGAAAATGGACAATCGTCCAGAAGGGAATCCTTATCGGCATTGTGGTGCTGATTATCGCGGCAATCGTTGTTTTGCTGACGGTGTCAAGCAACAAAGCCGCTGTCCGTCTGTTCAATTCACCCGTAGAGGCGTCTCAGAGAAGAGAAATCGTGACAAGACTGCAGAAAGACGGTATCGATGCGGATGTTGACAGTGAGGGATATGTCACCGTAGACAATGAAACCATCGCCCGCAAGTACCGTTCAGTGCTCGTTGCAGAGGGATATGAACCATCCGAAAAGGATCCTTATGCCCTGTTTGACACCCAGAAGTGGTCGCGCACAGAGTTTGACAACAAAGTGAACTGGCAGAGAGCGCAGGAAAGTGCAGTCGAGCAGCACCTTGAGCAGCTTGAAGGCATCCGTTCTGCACATGTCACGCTTACATTGCCCGATGAATCTCTGTTCTCCGCTGATCAGAATCCTACGACAGCCTCAGTAATCCTTTTCCCGAAGCAGGGCAGCGATGTTCTTTCGTCCCGCACAAAGGTGAAGGGTATTCAGCATTTGGTTATGCGCAGCGTCGAGGGACTTACGGAAGACAACATCACGATTTTCAACGGTGAAACCAACGAGGAAGTGAACAACTTCGCGGATATGGACGCCCTTGACAAAATCAACAACACTGATAAAGAGCAGAAGCTTATAAGAAAACTTGAGTCGGAATATTCCAGTGCGGTTTTGAAGGCCCTTCAGCTTACCTACGGTGATAAGCGTGTGAAGATTGCAAACATGAAGATTGAAATGGACATGTCTGATAAATCAAGCACTTCCACCGAGTATACGGGAATCAAAGTAAAGGACGACAACCCTGAGACCCCGTGGGACGACAGTGTGGTTGAAGCCCAGCTTCCCCTTGCCACAAAGCGCATAAATAAAGAATTCACAGGCACCGGTTACAATCCCGAAGGACCTGCCGGAGTTGAGGGACAGAATCCTCCGAATTATGTGGATATGTCCAACGTTGTGGGAAAATCAACCGAGTCAAGCGAAGAGACCAACTACGTGATGAACCAGAAGGTTTCTTCGATGACAGAGAGCCCGCAGATTCAGCGGGTTACGGTTTCCGTGAACATCGACGGTTCTTGGACTTATCCTCTTTATGACCCCGAGACTCATAAAGTGCGCATTTCAGACAGCGGCGGATACGAAAGACAGTACACGCCGATCAGTGATGAAGAGATTGCAAAAGTGACCCGTCTGGTTCAGAATGCAGTGGGATACAATGCAACCCGTGGAGATTCAGTTACAGTCATCAATGTTCCTTTCGACAGAACGGATCAGTTCAAGGAAGAGGACGCACAGTTCATAAAGAGTCAGAATACACGCAAAGTGATTTTCATTTCACTGATTGCGGTTGCCATTCTTTTGCTTCTGTTTATTCTGTTCCGGTTTATCAGCCGCGAAATCGAGAGACGCAAGAGACTGCGCGAAGAGGAACTTTTGCGCCGCCAGCAGCAGGAAAGGGAACAGGCTCTCTGGGATGCCAAAGAGCAGGGCATGGAAGTCACGTTGTCCGTCGAAGAAAGAAAGAGAGCGGAACTGCAGGAAAATGCAGTGGCAATGGCAAAGGAGCATCCGGAAGATGTGGCCATGCTTATCCGCACATGGCTTATGGAGGAGTAGCATATGGCAGAAGAAGAAGGCAAGTCCGGTTCCAACATCAAGCAGCCTCTTAAGCAGCTTAACAGCGGGGGCGGCAAGAAGAAAGGAAGCAGCAAGGACTATAAGAATCTGAATGGACGTCAGAAAGCGGCTATCTTCCTGGTGGCGCTTGGAACTGAGGTTTCATCAGAAGTGATGAAGCATCTGCGCGAAGACGAGGTGGAGACTCTTACTTTTGAAATTGCCCGCCTTGAGACTATCGATGCGGATTTCAAGGATCAGGTGCTTGAGGAATTCCAGGAACTCATGCAGGCACAGAACTTTATCACCACCGGTGGTATCGACTATGCCCGTGAACTTTTGGAAAAATCGCTCGGAAGCCAGAAGGCCATCGATATCATCAACCGTCTTACAAGCTCTCTTCAGGTGCGCCCGTTCGACTTTATCCGCCGCACGGATCCGGCTCATCTTTTGAACTTCGTACAGCAGGAATATCCGCAGACCATCGCGTTGATTCTTGCATATCTGGAACCTGCAAAGGCCGCCATCATTCTGCAGAATCTGCCTGATGACATTCAGCCTGAGGTTTCCCGCCGTCTTGCAACGATGGACCGTACATCTCCTGATGTTTTGCGTGAAGTCGAGCGTGTTCTTGAAAAGAAACTCTCCACATTGTCCAGTGAAGACTACACTGCGGCAGGTGGTGTTGACAGCATCGTTGAAATCCTCAACCTTGT
>DGXM01000033.1:0-7680 GCA_002396325.1 Treponema sp. UBA4232 | reverse complement strand
TCTTCTGAAAAGGCAATCATCGAAACTTTGGAAGAGGACGATCCCGAGCTTGCGGAGGAAATCAAGAAGCGCATGTTCGTGTTCGAAGATATTGTTATGATTGGCGACCGCGACATTCAGAAAGTGTTGCGTGAAGCTGATCAGCAGCAGTTGGCAAAGGCTCTTAAGTCTGTTGATACGGAAGTGCAGGATAAAATCTTCCGTAACATGTCCAAGAGACAGGCTACAATGCTTAAGGAAGATATGGAATATATGGGACCTGTCCGCTTGAAGGATGTTGAGGAAGCCCAGCAGAAAATTGTTAGCGTCATCCGCAGACTTGAGGATTCAGGTGAAATCGTTATTGCCCGTGGTGACGGTGACGAGTACATCAACTAATCTACGGAGCACAGTGGAGAAAATATATGGCACAGACAGTATTCAGACCTAATCAGATAAAAGTAAAGGATGCTCCTATTTCATTAAAGCTCACAAAGGAATTCGTGCAGCCGGAAGAGGAAGTGGTGGAGGAAGTGCCTGAATACACTGGTCCCACTGCCGATCAGCTTAGGCTTGAGGCTGAGGAGTTCAAGAAGCAGTGGGAAATTGAAAAGTCCCAGATGCTCGCCAAGGCTCAGGCTGATGCGGATTCGATTATCAAAAACGCAGAGTCAGCCGCTTTCAATGAAGTAAAAAAGCAGAGCGATCAGGCTTCGGTTATCAAAAACAATGCCGAGCAGGAAGCGCAGGAAGTTCTTGTGAAGGCAAAGACTGAAGCCGACCAGATTATCAAAAGTGCACATGACGAAGAGCAGCGTATTTTCGACAAGGCACAGAAAGACGGGTTCGACAAAGGACACGAAGAAGGATATCAGGTTGGAAATCAGGAAGCCGACAGACTTGTTGAACGTCTTCATAAGATGATTGAGGCAGTGCAGGACAAGAGACAGGAAATCCTTGACCAGACCGAAGGCCAGATTGTTGACCTTGTTCTTTTGATGACAAGAAAAGTCGTAAAGATTATGAGCGACAGCCAGAAGAGCGTCATTATGGCAAACGTGGTTCAGGCTTTGAAGAAAGTGAAGGGCCGCGGAGATGTCACATTGCGCGTGAATATGTCTGATGTGAAACTTACGACCGCACATATCAAGGACTTCATCACGCAGGTTGAAAACATTAAGAATGTGTCTGTTGTTGAAGACAGTTCCGTTGACCGCGGAGGATGCATTGTTGAAACCGACTTCGGTGCAATCGATGCCCGCATTTCCAGCCAGCTTGGAGAACTTGAGACAAAAATTCTCGGCATTTCACCGATTAAGACAGTCAACAAATCCGAAGTGCCGAATCCTGATTTATAAAAAATCTGCCGGTCAAACGGATGGGATCTTTGGCCGGTTTTCACGAGGGTGGGAATGGGAACTTTTTTTGATAAATACATAGCTGCGGTGGAACACACTGACACGATAAAATACACCGGCTCGGTGGTGGCCGTTAAGGGACTGATGATTGAAAGCTCAGGCCCTCGTTGCGTTATAGGCGAAATCTGCCGCATCGAGGTTCCCAGCGAACACAGTTCTGTAATGGCGGAAGTCGTCGGTCTTGAAGATAACATCGTCCGTCTGATGGTTTTCGGCGAGACAAAAGGAATTGAAGTGGGCTCGCAGGTGACTGCAAGCGGCTCGGTTCTTGAAGTGCCGGTTGGTGAAAAGCTCCTTGGAAGAGTAATCGATGCAACAGGACATCCCTTCGACGGCGGTGGAGAGATTGCAACATCCACCTATTATCCTGCTTTGGCATCACCCCCGAATCCATTGGAAAAAAAGCCGATTAATAAGAGGATTGTTACAGGTGTCCGTGCCATTGACGGTCTTCTTACAGTGGGTAAAGGCCAGCGCATAGGAATCTTCGCGGGTTCCGGAGTTGGTAAATCAACATTGCTTTCAATCATAGCGCGGAACACGAATGCCGACATCAACGTAATCGGTTTGATCGGTGAGCGTGGACGTGAGGTTTTGGATTTCATAGACAGGGATTTGGGAAAGGAAGGACTCAAGCGCTCGGTAGTTGTTGTTGCAACCAGTGATCAGCCTTCGATCGCCCGTCTTCGTGCGGCTTACGTTTGTACTGCGGTTGCAGAGTATTTCCGCGACCAGGGAAAAGACGTCATGCTTATGATGGACAGCGTGACCCGTTTTGCCCATGCACAGCGTGAAATCGGACTTGCCACTGGTGAGCCTCCTGCTCAAAGAGGATATCCGCCTTCCGTGTTCGACATGATTCCGAAACTGCTTGAAAGGACAGGAACAAACGCCAAAGGTTCAATCACGGCATTCTACACTGTTCTTGTAGACGGTGACGATATGGATGAGCCGATTACGGATAAAGTGCGCGGAACTCTCGATGGACACATTGTCTTGAGCCGTGCCCTTGCGCAAAAGCAGCATTATCCTGCAATCGATGTTTCAATGAGCATCTCCCGTCTGTTCAAACGGGTTTCAGGTCCCATGACGCTGAAAGCAATGACCCAGGTGAAAAAATGGATGGCGGATTATCAGAGTCAGGAAGAAATGATTCTGGCAGGCGTCTATCAAAAGGGGAGTTCGCCCGAAGTGGACGAGGCAATCGACAAGCACGAAGAGATTGAGGCATTCCTTTGTCAGGAAGAAACGGAGCATCTTACAATCGATGACACTCTTGACAGTCTTTCCGCTCTTACAGGAATCGCAATCCCGAAGGAAGAATATGTGGAAAGCCCTGCGAATGCCCATCCCACATTTGACATTCTGGCTCAATAAGATAATGGCATCTCTAAGAACGGCCGTTTTTAGAGGTTCCCGCAAGTCCGTGTAGTGCGGGGGAGGAATCGTGAAGAAGTTCGTTTTTTCAATGCAGAAAATCCTCGACCTGCGTAATTTCGAACTTGACCAGGCGGAAGCAGAACTTGGCAAAGTGAATGCAGAAATTGCCCGTGTGAACAATGGACTTAAGGAAATTGCATACGAGCATGTGAAATATTCCCATTATGCCGATGAATCCCGGGATTTTTCCATACACTCGCAGACTCAGGCATATTTTGTTCTTTTGGAGCAAAAAAAAGAGGCATATCTTGCGGAACTCGCCCAGCTTGAGGCTATCGCAGAAGAAAAAAGAGCCATTGTCCGGGAATGTATGCAGAAAGTGAAAGTTCTCGATAAATTGAAAGAAAAGAAACTTCAGGCTTGGAAAGACGAAAATCAAAAGAAAGAGGAAATGTCCACAGACGATGTAGTGACCGCACAGTCCTACCGTAAAGCACAGTCGGAACAGGCGGTCGGTTGAAAATTCCTAGTAATGGAAAGCAGAGCCTCCAATAAATTCCCTGATTATAGACTGATTCGGAACAGCCGTGGCTGGAATGGTGCAGAAATTCTCAAGGAAAGCCAAAAGACGTCTGGCCTCTGAATACTCTTTTTCCATCGGTGTCACGCATCTTAATAGCGGTGCCGCATAGACACGGAGCACGGAAAGTTCGTAATCCAAAGCGGTGTTGAGCATTGCATCCGCATTGTTCTGGAACGGGAAGATGTGGAGTCTCTCTCCTTTTTGCACGGAATCCCACATTGCGATTGTACCTGCCGCGTTTTTTCCCCTGAACTGGGCATCCCGTACAATGCGGCGGATCAGGCGGTTGTCGCTTGTTGCAATTCTGTTGTGGTCATCAAGATTCAGCTGAGTGAGTGCGGAAAGATAGATTTTGAATTTCAACTCAGGTGCAATGAGAGGCGTGAGCTTGTCGTTCAGACCGTGGATTCCTTCCATCACAAGAATGTCGTTCGGTCCCAAAGTCATCGTCTCACCTTTGTAATATCTTTTACCTTCGTGGAAATCGTAGCAGGGCACGTTGATTGTCTTTCCGTCAAACAGCGAGAGCAAATCTTCGTTTATCTGTTTTACATCGAGAGCCTCAAGACATTCGTAGTCGTAGTCCCCGTTTTCATCTTTCGGAGTCTCCTCCCTTCCAAGGTAATAGGAATCCAGGCTTATTACGTGGGGTTTATATCCTATGGCCCTGAGTTGGAGAGCAAGTTTTTTGCTTGTCGTGGTTTTTCCGGAAGACGAGGGGCCTGCAATCAGCACGACGCGTACTGTCTTTTTTTTCTGAATCTGGTCGGCAATGTCGGCAATGCATTTCACCTGGAGCGTCTCGGTAATGTCGATGAAGTCGTTCACCTTGCGTTCGCTTATCAACTGGTTCAATCCTGCCGCACTTGTCACGTTGAGTCTTTTTCCCCAAGCCTTGTAGCGTTTGTAAATCTCGAAAAGCTTCGGCTGGTCTTTGAATTCCGGTAGAGTATCGGGGTTTTCGTGTTTCGGGAATCTGAGCAAAAATCCTTCCTGATACGGCATCAAATCAAACACGTCAAGCACTTTTGTGCTGCTCACCAGAGGACCGAAATACATATCGGCAAATCCGTCGAGCGAATTGATTTTTATTCTGGCGGGTGTATAATAATTCAGCTGTTTTCTAGTTTCAATCAGCCCTAGTTTTTCAAAAGTCGCACAGGCATCCTGATACGAAATCACTTCACACTCAATCACTTCGTCGGCATCAACAAGACGCTGCATTTCTTTTTTGAGGGCTTCTATCTGCTCCCTGCCGATTGCCTCCTCCCGGTCCAAAGTGTAGTAATATCCGTAGTCGAGGGAATGTCCAACCAAAAGACGTGCATCCGGGAAAAGATTGTGAGCTGCCACTGCAAGCAGGAAACAGAGAGAGCGGCGGTAAATGGCAGCACCTTCCTTTGTGTTTTCATACACAGGTTCGATTGAGGCGTTTATGTCAATCAATGAGTCAAGCGGACACACTTCATTGTTCACTCTGCAGGCCAGAATCTTCTGTCCATTGTCTGCAAAATGGTTCATCAAAGTAACGGGGCGGATTTCATTTTCCACCTGAATTGAACTGTTGTCTGGAAATGTAATGGTAATCTTCTTCATGTTTTTATTTTACAACACATTCTGAAATTTTACAAATAGGATTTGGAATAAAAAAGTTCGAATTTCACTTGACAATATTCAATATCAGTGTGATAATAACAGTGTAGTAGTGATAGTAATACTATCAAACACTTGTTTTACAGGAGGATTAAGATGCGTGATATTGAGCAGACCAGAAGCGTGCGCAGTGCGGGCAGAAAAAACTGCGGTCTGTTTGTGGATTTTTCCTTCAATTACAACGGCCCCGTTGAAAATGGATTTTCTTCCCCTGATAAAGAGAACCGTGTTGCGGCCGAGATGTCAATAGAGTCCCTTTTGGATGTGTGTCTGCCTGATTCATCAAAAAAGAAAATGTTTTCAGGAGATTTCTTCTTTTACGGTTCAGGATGGCAGTCCTGGGGATTCGGCGGCGAACTTTCTCCCGGAGAGCATCTGAAAAAATACATTCCTCTTGTGCCTCAGTGGAAACAGTACATCACTTTTCCCGGAAAATGGCCTTCCCGCGTGCTTGGAAAAAATTCAAAGTCAAGCAGTTTATTGCGGGGGCAGTTCGTCTGCTATTTAAGATGGAAAAACAATTATTTGGTTCTCTGCTCGACAGGTGCCTTTGAAAACGGAGAGACTCTTCCTCCTGTTCAGTTTTATGTGGACAGAAAATCAAGAAACATTGCAGTCTCGGTTTACAGCGATGGAAAGATTTGGCAGCGTGGCGAGACCGTTGCGCGCCTTTGCGTTTTTACTGCGGAAAATTATTTTGCACTGAAAGACGGAATAAATCTTGTCTACGGAAGCTGTGAAGATTCAAGATTCGACTATCTGCGCTTTTTGAACTGCTCGGATGAAAATCTCAAATTTGCCGGATGGGAATCGTGGTACAATCATTATGCTGACATCAACGAAAAACTCATTCAGGAAGATTTGGACTTTCTTGGCAAAACCGAAAACATAATCAACAGAGAGTATACCGGAAAGGAAAAACCTGTTGTGTTTCAAGTTGACGACGGGTGGGAAAAAGGCCTGGGCGACTGGGATGCATGGAAAGAAAGATTTCCAGGAGGTATGACAAATCTTGCTTCATCGATTTCCGAAAAAGGATATGTGCCGGGACTTTGGATTGCTCCTTTCATTGTCGATATGCGGAGTGATTTTGCCCAAAGCCACAAAGACTGGATTCTCCGCGATAAAAAAGGAAAGCCGGTTGCCGCTGGAATGAATTTCCTCTGGGGTGGCAGTTTCGGTGCAAATCAGCCTGGTGCTCCGTGGTCGTATTTCTGTCTTGACTTGAGCCGTGACGAAGTTGTTTCCTATCTTGATGATTTGATGGAAAAAGTCGTGAATGACTGGTTCTTCCGTTACATAAAACTTGATTTCATGTTTGCCGGAATGATTTACGGAAAATTCGCAAACGGGGGTGCTGCTTACAAGTGGTACGACAGGGCAGTGAAAACCGTGACAAAGCGGACTCTCAATAAAAAGGGCGAGAGGGTGGCTTATCTTGGCTGCGGCATTCCTTTTGAATCTTCGTTTTCAAATCTTCCGCTTTCAAGAATCGGGCCGGACACAAAAGAGGACTGGGATGTCGGCTATCTTTCGCGTCTTCATTTTACAGCCCGCACCGGAGCAAAACCGAATCTTCAGAGTACGCTTGGACATTCGTTCTGGGATCAGAGCATTTTCATAAACGACCCCGACGTGATTTTCCTGCGCTACGAAAATATCTCGCTTGACGATAACGAAAAACTTTTGATTGCATTGGTGAACCGTCTTTTTGCAAGCCAGATTATGCACTCCGATGATCCTGTTGATTTTTCTCCGGCAGAGGCGGATTTCACTTCCACAGTCACGGATTTGTATTCTGTTTTGGACGGAGAGGAATTCGGTCTTGTGAATTACAGTTCTGAAACCTATATGATTTTCAGTAAAAGCGGAAGGTACTGTGGACTTATAAACTTGAGTGAAAAACCGTTCACTGTGAGCAAGGAAGAAATGATTCGTCAAGTGAATGAGGTGTCTGGTTCGGCTTACGTAAATGAAAAAGTTGAACTTGAACCTTTGATAGACAATATTGTTACGGCTGATGATTTGTATACATCGACAAAGCATACCATCACAATCTTCAGAATATTGGAAGGAGAATAATTTATGGAAGACAAGAGTTCAGTGATTTTTGGAAATGTGATTCCCAAGAGTGTTGTGAAAAAGGCTGCACGTGCACAAAAGAAATATCTCAGGAAATTCGGAGACGACCGTGAAAAGAAATATCATCTTGCGGCTGTGGATAATCCTGTTCTCACTCCCGCGATGGGTGTGAAAGTCCTGAAACTTTCCGACAATCCGTTGGAAACGCTTCCCGAGAAATCCGTAGTCATCGGAAACATCCGCATGGGGTTCGGGCATTACCGCATTTCAATGGCAATGGCTTCCTGCGCTCACGCAATGGGTTATACACCTCTCTGGCTGGATTTGAATTCCTTCCCGGAGACTGTATGTACGAAAATTATTGGTTCTCAGAACGAGATGTACTCCATGGCATCCCGCCTTTCTCAAAAATCAAAGCTGTTCAACAAGCTGTTCTGGGAGCCACTTAATTATACAGGTTTCAAAAAGCTCACTTACAATTCCGGCGACCAGAAAAATGCCGAATTGATGACACCTCTTTTTACAGACCTTCCGAAAGACATTCCATACATTGCAACCCATGTTTGGCCGTCGCAGGCTGCAATT
>DGXM01000142.1 GCA_002396325.1 Treponema sp. UBA4232 | reverse complement strand
TGTCAACATAGTTTCGCGTTAGGCAATGGAGCCACGCCTCTGGCGGCCACCGCAAGCGAACCATTGAACCGGGGATGCAAGATACGGAGATTCCGGCATATTCATGCAGGATGAAGTGGTGAGTGCGGAGGCTGGAGCGGCAGCGGAATGGCGGAACTGCCGGCCCGTAGGGAAACGCCATTGAAAATATCAAAAAAAATAACAAATATGGAAGATTTCAGATGAAAGTATACAAAAAAAAATTAAAAATCTGCATAATTATGCATAAAAAATATTGACACAGAAAAAAAAAATATTTTATTATGAAGTGGTTACTGTGAATAAAAACGGTTAACCAGGGGTACAATATGCAATACAATATTAAAAACGCTTACTGCAAGCGTGTTTGGGATGATGTCAGCGCCCGTTATGCTGATCAGGATCACTTCCTTCAGGCCGTGGGTCTGGTGCTCGAAGCGATTTCACCCGCTGTTGACAAGATGCCGCAGCTGGAAGAGTATGCCGTTTTGGAGCGTATGGTTGAGCCGGAAAGAATCATTATGTTCCGTGTGCCGTGGACAGACGATCAGGGCAAACCTCACGTGAACCGCGGATTCCGTGTTCAGTTCAACTCTGCAATTGGACCCTATAAAGGCGGATTGCGCTTTAGCCCCGAGGTGGGTCTGGACGTTTTGAAGTTCCTGGGATTTGAGCAGGTTTTGAAGAACAGCCTTACAACATTGCCGATGGGCGGTGGAAAGGGTGGTTCCGATTTCGATGGCCACGGAAAGAGCGATGCCGAAATCATGCGTTTCTGCCAGTCATTTATGACAGAGCTTTACCGCCACATTGGACCTGACACTGATGTTCCTGCCGGCGACAAGGGTGTTGGTGGAAAGGAAGTTGCCTATATGTTCGGTCAGTACAAGAGACTCCGCAACGAGTATACCGGTGTTTTGACTGGAAAGGGTCTTACTTTCGGCGGTTCTTTGGCTCGTACAGAGGCCACTGGTTACGGTCTGATTTACTTCGCAGAGTGCATGCTCGCAAAGAAGGGACAGGATTTCAAGGGAAAGACCGCCATCATCTCCGGTGACGGAAACGTTGCCCAGTATGCCGCTGAAAAGCTGATTCAGCTGGGTGGAAAGCCGATCACACTTTCCGATTCAACAGGATATATCCTCGACGAAGAGGGAATCACTCAGGAAAAGCTTGAGTACGTAAAGGAATTCCGTGCACGCCGCGAGAAGGTGGACGCATACGTGAAGAAGTATCCGAACGCAAAGTTCTTCAAGGGTGAAAAGCCCTGGGGTGTTAAGGCTGACCTTGCATTCCCCTGCGCTACTCAGGATGAAATCTATGAGGAAGATGCAAAGAAGATGGTTGCAAACGGTGTGAAGCTTGTTGCCGAAGGTGCAAACATGCCGACTCGTGCAGAGGCCATCAAGTATCTGCAGGCAAACGGTGTGTCATTCGCTCCTGGAAAAGCCTCCAACGCCGGTGGTGTTGCAGTCTCCGGTCTTGAGATGAGCCAGAACTCAGAGCGCCTTTCATGGACTTTCGAGGAAGTTGATGCAAAACTCAAGCAGATTATGACCAACATCCACGACAACGCTTACGAAAACGCCAAAAAGTACGCCACCGAGGGTGACTACGTGGCAGGCGCCAACATCGCCGGTTTCGTAAAGGTCGCCACCGCAATGGTAGCCCAGGGCCTCGTGTAATTCATCCGGGTCAGCAGTCTGAAACCTTGGACAAAGCCGCCTGTCTTTCCTCAATGGACTTGCAGGCGGTTTTTTTTTCTCAAAACTACGAACAGAAACGCTGTCCCTGCTATGACATCGAATGAAAAGGACTTCACATAAAGCCGCGTGAAAAAATCATTCCAGCCCCAGCTCTTTGTAAATCTTTTCTATCACCTTGGACTTGTGGTTTATGTATGAGTCAATGTCATGCGGATAAAGTTTTGCCGCCTCAAGCTTGATTTCGCTGTAATCTTTCACCGTCTGAGGATGTGTGCGAAGATAATCCCTGAATGAAAGATGCCTTTTGAGTTCCCGCGAATCCTTGGGACAGACATAAAGATGATGCTCCATCAGGTGCTCTTTTCCAGAATAATCAAAGGCTTCCCTTCCTTCGATTCCACAATTTCCCTTGTGGATGTAGCCGATTCCCGCAAGCGATTTGATTGCGTCCTCAAGGTATTCCGGATTTACGACTACATCAATGTCGATAATCGGTTTTGCACAAAGTCCCTCCACAGACGTGCTTCCCACATGCTCGATCGACAAGGCAAGTTTTCCCAACGCCCCTTCAACTTCCTTTTTTATGTCTTGGAATGCCTGCTTCCATTTTTCATCGTAAGGCAGGACCACAATATTTCTGATTGCCATTTCTCTCCTCCTGAACAAGTTGATGTCGATTCATTTTTCCAACTCAAAGAGCCGGTAGATTTTTTTGTAGAACTTTCCCGTAAAAAGCATTTTGAAAATGAACCGGTCCCGCGGAGGAATCTCTTTCACAAGGTTTTCCGGTGTAAGTGAGTGCTCCTTTATGCAGTGGGTTTTCAATCCTGCAAGGAGTCCGTCAATGTCATCAATTCCGTAGACTTTTGTGACTCCGACTTCGTTAATGGGATTTTTGAACTTTGAAGCCCTTGCTCCGAACACAGTGTAAACATCCATCAGAACATGAAGCCGACTGTATTTTTGTTCCAGTGCGGAAAAGAAATTGTGAAGCTCGTCATTTGTCAGATACATGCTGATTCCTTCAAAAACTATGATTGCAGTCTCGCTTTGTGGAAGAGATTTTATCTGCTCCGTGTCTGCCGCGTTCAAGGTAATCATGTGGTAACTGCCGCTTTCTTCGTAATAATTTTTTCTTGCTTCAATGACATCGGGAAAATCACAGTCGTACCAGGCCCGGTAATTTTGACTAACACGATTACATCTGGAATCCAATCCGCAGCCAATATGAAGGACAAGCGAATCTGGATTTTGGGAGAGCATAAGATTTGTCCAGTCATCGAAAATACGCGCCCTCATCGCCATGTTGTAGCAAAGCCACTTTGATTTGGATTTCCCCCTCAGGGCAATGTTCCTCTCCTGCTCCGTCCAGATTTTTTCAGCAGTCGGATCCTGCAGTATGATTTTCTTTTTGCTTACCATCGCCTTTCCGTAAAGGGGAATGTAAAGGGTTTTGTTTACTGAGTTCATGTTTTAATTGTACAATACTTACCGCGTGCATATCAAGTAAATCACATTAGCCCGAATATCGAGTTTAACATTTATTGTAAATTTCCCGAGAATTTTTCCTTGCCGGATAGGTCTTATGTTATTGCCGGACTTGATCCGGCAATCTCTCCTGCAAAAGGGATTCCCGCATCGGAGCGCGGGAATGACATTGTTTCGTATAAGTCGAAATCAGGGCTATTATCCGTGAAAATCATTTTAGTCGCATTATTCAAAAATGTTGACAAATGAACTATATGCAAATATCATAAAATTGAAACAGAGTATCTTATATGGAATGGATTTTTTTTGATCTTGGATCAACGCTGGTTGATGAAAGCGACGTTTATAAAAGCAGGTGTGAATACGCGGTAAGTCACGCAGGCATCGAGTATGATGAGTTTATGAAAAAGGTTCAAGATGAAGCAAAAATAAGCGCGACACCAATCAGGACAGCCGCAAAATTCTACGGAGTTGTTTTACCTGAGTGGGACAACAGCCTTGAAAAATTGTATGACGGAACCCGTAGCCTCCTCGAAAGCCTGCACGGTAAATACAAACTTGGAATCATTGCAAACCAGTCATTGGGAACTCAGCAAAGGCTTGACTCATGGGGCATCGGAAAATATTTTGACCTTGTGATTGCATCTGCGGAAGCGGGGGTTGCCAAGCCGGATTTGAAAATATTTAACATGGCGCTTGATAAGGCAAAATGTAATCCTACCCATGCCTTTATGGTTGGCGACAGACTGGACAATGACATCATACCTGCAAAGAAACTAGGAATGAAAACAGTATGGGTGCGTCAGGGATTTGCAATTTATCAAAACATAGATGACGAAAGCAAGAGACCGAATTATATTGTTGACAGCATAGATGAACTGGTTGATTTGTTTGGAAAGAAAGCAGACTTATAAAGGAATGATTTATGTACACGTTAAAAAGATTAAGCATGGAAAACAAAGAAGAAATAAAAGAAGTCTTCACCGGAGTTTTTACCAATGCACCCTGGTATGACGACTGGTCAGACAAAGAGCAGCTGGACCTTTACATCTGCGATTTGATTGGTCAGGGCTATTCACTTACCTACGGCTTGTACGATGAAGCGGGAGAACTGATTGGCATTTCCCTCGGCTACATCAAGCACTGGTATACAGGCACGGAATATATCATCAACGAACTCTGCATAAAGACGGAAAGACAGGGAGGCGGAGCCGGCAGCTTTTTCATCAAGGAAATTGAAAAGGCGATAAAGGAACTTGGCCTCAAGCAGATTTTTCTTCTGACGGATTCAAATGTTCCGGCATATAAGTTTTATAAGAAAAATGGTTTTGTGGAATGCGAGACTAACGTGGCTTTTGCGAAGATGGTGTAATTATGATTAGAAAAGCAAGACTAGATGATATTTCGAGAATCGCTGAGATTCTTGTATTTGTTAAGCGTATTAAGTTTAGACCAATTTTTCAAAATGATGATTATTCCTTCGGGGAATTGCAAGTGCTTCGAGTTGCAGAAAAATATAAAAGCCCGGATATTCTGGACAATATATGGGTTTATGATGATGGTATTGTGAAAGGACTGATTCACATTGAAGGCAATGAAATTGTTGAACTTTATGTAGATTATTTCTTTCAAAATCAAGGAGTGGGTTCAGCCTTAATAGAATATGCAAAAGAAAATTATCCTGTAACATTTTTGTGGGCTATTGAAAAGAATGTGGAAGCTATTCGTTTTTATGAAAGACACGATTTTCATATCACAAAAAATAAAAAGTTCGAAGAAGGAACAACAGAATATCTGGTTAAACTGGAACGAGATTACTGAAGAAGAGGAAATTTAAAATGGAATTAAAAAAACTAAGCGAGCACATCTGGTATATGCCTTTTGAAGAGGATCGCGACCGACCAAACCTTGGCTATGTAAAAGGAAAAAACTGGAGCCTTGCAATTGACGCGGGACATTCTGCCGCTCACACAAAAGAGTTTTACGCCCTTCTCGAAAAAGAAAATCTTCCCCTACCCTGCCTCACCGTTCTTACCCACTGGCACTGGGATCACACCTTCGGGATGCATGCGGCAAATGGACTTTCCATCGCAAATGAAAAAACGAACCGTCACCTTGCAAAGTGGAAAAACAAAATCGAAAAAAACGGTCCTGAAGAATTCTTTTCCCTTCACGAAAGCATCAGAAAAGAATACAGTGAAAACAAAGAAGTCATAGTCAAACTCGCAGACATCATTTACTCCGGCGAACTCACCCTTGACCTTGGGGGCTGCATAGTAAAAGTCATTCAATCCGAAGCACCCCACACAGATGATTCTACTCTCATCTACATAGAAAACGACAAGACCTTGTTCCTGGGGGATGCCACCTGCAAGGATTTTACAATCGGAAAAAAAGATCCCGTTTTATGCAAGAAGCTCGCCGACACAATCCGTCGGTTAAATCCTCAAACATGCATGGAAGGCCACTGGGTTCCTGTAGAAACAGACGACACCCTGAGTGATTTACTTGGCGGGGTTTAATATGGTCATAATTATCACAGGCGCGTCACACACAGGAAAAACTTTACTCGCACAACGCATGCTCGAAAAATACAAGTTCCCATATCTTTCAATAGATCACCTTAAGATGGGGCTTATCAGAAGCGGGAAGACAAAGCTTACTCCAGAGGATGATGACCAGCTGACAACTTACCTCTGGCCCATAGTCCGCGAGATGATTAAGACTGCCATCGAGAACAAGCAGAACCTCATTGTTGAAGGCTGTTACATTCCTTTTGAGTGGCGAAAGGATTTTGATGACGAATATCTGCGGGACATAAGCTTTATCTGCCTTGCCATGACGGAAAAATATATCGACACACATTTTGATGAAATTAAAAATCACGCCTCGGATATAGAAGCCAGACTTGATGACAGCGCCTGCACCACCGACTGGATAAAGGCTGAAAACAACAATTATATAGAAGGTTTTGAAGCGGTAGGAGAATTAATTGACCTCATCGATTCCAATTATGAACAGGCAATAGAAAAAGCCCTTCTTCTAATTCCGGACAAAATCAAAAAACTGATTGCAGGAAAAGAATACAAAATCGATGACATGGGAAAATCAGGTTCTGCAATTTTGATATTCGATGATTGCGTTCTAAAAATCTTAGACAGCCGCCTGCATGATGAAGAATCCAGCGTTGAGGTGCTCAACTGGCTTAAGGGAAAAATTCCAGTTCCAGAGGTTCTGGCTTTTGAAAAAAATGGGGATTATCAGTATCTTTTGATGACGAGAATTCCTGGCGAAATGTCCTGCTCGGAATATTATATGGAACATCCAAAGGAGCTGCTTCCTTTGTTGGCACAGGCTTTCAAAATGCTTTGGTCCGTAGATATTTCCGGCTGTCCTAAAACCCGGGACTTTGATTCAGAATTAAAAGCGGCAAGATACCGTGTAGAAAACAACCTTGTAGATATCGA
>DGXM01000168.1 GCA_002396325.1 Treponema sp. UBA4232 | reverse complement strand
GATGTGTATGCCGACGCCCAGCTGCAGTGGACATATGATGAAAACTCCGTGGTTGAAGGGGACGGGCCTCTTTCCGGTCTGGTTTTCAAGCCTGAAATCGGATTTGAGCTTACGGCTCCGTTTGCCAATATACGTTGGCAGTTTGCGCCGGATATGGGATCCTTGCAAAAGTCCTGGGTTCCGGCGACATCAATTTCGCTTTCGTGGCGGATTAATTTTTAAAAAGAGGATTGTTATGCGTACTAAGCATTGCTCTGTGTTTCTTGTTATTGCCTTGGCGTTAGCCGCCATTTCGTCGTTTCCTGCATTTTCCCAGGAAGCTCCGGCTGATTGGTACTACGGAAAGGCCATACGCACAGTGTCGTTTGAAGGTCTTAAAAATGTAAAAAGCTCCGATTTGGAAGGCATTACAAGCGGATTCATAGGAAAGCCGTTTTCAGACGAAGTGTATGAGGATATTTTGAACCGCACTTTTGCGTTGGACTATTTTGAAAACCTGAAGGATATCCGTGTAACACCCGCAGACGGCACCTTTGAGACATGCCGCTCCATAGATGTGATTCTTGTGGTCGAGGAATATCCCGTGATTACGCGCATACGTTTTACCGGCTACCATCAGATTCGCCTTGCAGATTTGAAAGATGCAATTTCAAGTGCCGAAAAATCCGTCTACAACGAGGCAAAGCGCTTTATGGACGAAAGGGCACTGCGCGATTTGTACATAGAAAAGGGATTCACCGAAATAAAAATCAGCTCAAAGGCAGAGCAGAACGCAGACGGCTACATCGTGACCTATGAAATAAACGAAGGTCAGAAGACTGTCGTAAAGGAAATCACTTTCACGGGAAACACGGTGGTCAGTGCCGCAACATTGAAGGGAAAGCTTTCTCTCAAGGAAGTGGGGCTTTTCCAGAAAGGCTCTTTCCAGGAATCGCAGCTTGAACAGGATTCAAAAGCCATAGTCGCATATTACAAGGACCACGGATATGTTGATGCCAGGGTCGTGAATTATACGGTTGACACCGCCTACAACGAGGAAAAGAACCGCCGCGAACTCACAATCTGCTTCAACATTCAGGAAGGTTCGAAATATATGTTCTCCGGCGTCACTTTCGAGGGAAACAAAGTATTCTCTACTGAGGAATTGAGTGCCCTTGTCCGCCAGAAGCCCGGAGAAACATACAACGAGACCCGCTATCAGGAAACCGCAATGGCCGTGCAGTTCAAGTATTATGACAACGGCTACACTTCGAATCAGTTCCAGTCACAGATGGTAAAGGATTCCGATGCAAAGACCATAGGATACAACATTGTGATTCAGGAAAATTCCAGAAGCCACATTGAGAACATCATCATCCGTGGAAACACAAAGACAAAGGACGAAGTGATTACGCGTGAAATTCCTGTTGAAAGCGGCGACATATTCTCAAGTGCAAAAATCAACACGGCTCTGCGCAATCTTTACAATCTCCAGTATTTCTCTCCGAACAGCATTTATCCTGAGGTTTCCCCAGGTTCAGAGGAAGATCTTATAGACATTGTTTTCAACGTGGAGGAACAGAGCACAACATCCATTGAATTCGGTCTCAATTTCTCAGGTGTGAATGATCCTGACCAGTTCCCCATTTCACTTTATGCCAAGCTGCAGGACTCGAACCTCTTCGGCACGGGCCGCACTGCATCAATCGGCTTGAACCTTGCCACAACGGATCAGTCCGTCTCCCTGGGCTACGGTCAGAACTGGATGTTCGGTCTTCCCATAAGCACAAGCCTTTCTTTGAGCTATTCCCACTCAACCAACAATGATTTGAGGTCTTACGTAACCCCCGATGGTGAAGTAAATAACGGATTCTATATGGAATACGAAAGCCATGAGTTCAACTTCACGGCATCTTTGGGACACCGCTGGACTCCGGACTGGGCAATTCTCACACTCACAGGAGGACTTTCATCAAGTCTTATTAACAATGTGTATGATTCTTCCATATATACTCCGTATTCCACAACCGTGAGCAACTACAATGCAAAATTCGAGCCGAAAAACTCCCTGTTTGCCGCTTTCTCAATGGACGGACGCAACATCAACTACGACCCGACGGACGGTTGGTTTGTAAGCCAGAGACTCGGATGGTACGGACTTGTACCCCGTGAAATGTTCGGCGGACAGTGGGGCGAAACGGAATTCTATCTGCGCACTGACACAAAGGCTGAAAGATATTTCACACTTGTAAATCATCCGTTCAGCGAAAAGTGGTCCCTCCAGCTTATACTGATGTTGTACTCCGGTCTTTCATTCCAGTTCCCGGTGGAAGGTACGGCAATCAAGCAGTCCAACCAGCTTTATATGGACGGAAGATTCAATGCCCGCGGATGGACAATGACCGGTACCTCGGCAGGATACGGACGTGCCTTGTGGAACAATACAGTTGAGCTCCGTATGCCTGTTGTCCCCGGAATCCTTGCCGTGGATCTCTTCTTTGATGCCTCCGTGCTCAAAAAGACCCCTGGTGATTTCTTTACCGACCTGTTCAATAGCAACGACTGGTACTTCAGTTACGGTCCGAGCGTGAGATTCTGTATTCAGCAGTTCCCCCTGCGTCTTCTGTTCGTGAATACCTTCCAGATAAAGGACGGACAGTTCGTGTGTGAGACTGCCACGGGAGATCCGACTACATGGGCAGGAGCATGGCATTTCGTGCTTTCATTCAATATTACGAACAGATAATGGAGTTCCAATTATTTCGATGTGGATTCGCAACAAAGTTTCAATCGGCGTGGGATATTGAATCCTTCGCATGAATAAAATCCGCAGATGCGGTATGAACTTCTCTAGTAAAAGGAGTAACGTTATGAAGAGTGTTAAGAAATTGATTTTAATTTTGGTCCTTGCCCTTACCGGCATGACAGGTTCAGTGTTTGCCCAGCAGATTACAAAATTTGCCGTTGTCGACACATCCCGGGTGTATCAGGCTTTTTTCAGAAAGTCCAACGCAGTTCGCAACTATGAGAAAAAGCGCGAGGAATTCCAGGCAGAGATTGACAAAGCGACTCAGGAAATTCAGACTCTCTACAATCGCAAGCTTGAATACGACAAGTCAGGAGACTCTGTGAATGCCCAGAAACTTCAGACTCAGATTGAGCAGAAGACCGCATACCTTACTGAGTATACAAAGACAAAGAACGCAGAGCTGCAGAATATGAAGCAGAATCTTCAGAACAACGATGCCTTCTACAAAAAGCTCTATGCCATTATAGAAGACATTGCTGAAAGCGGCGGATACAGTATGGTTCTAAGTCTTCAGCAGAACAACGCTATTTTGTGGTACAGTTCTTCCGTGGACATCACTGATGATGTAATAAGGACTTTGGGGCTCAATAACTAACCATGGCCGAAGATACACCGCTTTTTTCTCAGTACCAGAGCATCAAGGCTCAGCATCAGAATGAGGTTCTGTTTTTCAGAGTCGGGGATTTTTACGAGATGTTCGATTCCGAGGCTGAAGAAATCTCCCGGCTTTTGAATCTTACCCTGACCCACAAGACAGACCATAAGATGTGCGGCATTCCTTACCATGCCTCAAAAGTCTATATTGCGCGTCTGCTCCGTCTTGGAAAGAAAATCGCCATTGCAGAGCAGATTGGTGATGTGCCTTCAGGAAAAGGTCTTACGGAGCGCAAGGTCATAGAGATTGTGACTCCAGGTACGGCGGTTGAAAGCGAGTATCTCGACGGTGGAATCAACAATTTTCTTGCCTCTCTTTTTGTGACGCGGGGTCAGTGCGGATTTGCATTTATTGATGTGACCACAGGTGAATTCCGTGCCACGAGTTTTGCTTCCAGTACCCTCCCGGAAAATCTGCCGAAGGAAGTGGGGAGATGCAATCCCCGTGAACTGATTCTACCGAACAGTCTGAAAGAAAATCCCACGGTAAGGGATGTATGCGGGGCCTTCCCGTCGATTTCTGTTTCCTGGTATCCCGACTGGAATTTCAATGCGGAACTTGCATACAATCATCTTACAAAACAATTCGGAACTGCAAATCTACGGTCTTTTTCACTTTCAGAGGATTCTCCCGAAGTGCCTCCCGCCGGATTTCTGCTTGACTATCTTGAAAAGACGACGAACACGCAAAGTCCCCACGTGAGCGGAATTTCTGTTTACCATGACACAGATTATCTTGTGATGGACGATTCCTCCAGACGCAATCTTGAGATTCTTTCAAACATACGCGATGGAAGTTCCCAGTTCAGTCTCTTGGAATGTGTCAATTACACCCGCACCGCAATGGGAAGCCGCCTTATCCGTGAATGGCTTATGTTCCCGCTTACCGATGTTAAGGCCATTACTTCGCGTCAGGATCATGTGCAGCTTTTTGTTGACGACAGATCGCTTTTACGCCGGCTGAGGGAAATGCTTGACGGAATACTGGACATAGAGCGTCTTGCGGGGCGCATTGCAATGGACAGGGCTCATGCCAAGGATCTTCAGGCCCTCCGGGCATCCCTTGTCCTCTGGCTCAAGGCCCGGGAAACTCTCGGTTCATTTGATTTTGCCATGCTTTCTTCCGAAAAGGCCGAGCACATAATCAATCTTATTCATGATTCAATCCTTGACGATCCGGCAACTTCTCTCACTGACGGCGGAATCATCAAATCAGGCTGGTCTGAGGAGCTTGATCACTGGCGGTCAATGCGCACAAATTTCAATGCGGTCCTTGAAGAATATCTTGAAGAGGAGAAAAACGCCACCGGAATCCAGAATCTGCGGATTAAAAGCAGTGGAAACATGGGCTATTATATAGAAGTGACACGTGGAAAGACCGAGCGTGTTCCATCGCATTTTATCCTTCGAAAGGCTCTTGTGAATGCGGACCGTTACACGACCCCCCGTTTGAGGGAACTTGAGGAAAACCTCAATGAGTCCGGGGCGCGCATACTGGAACTTGAAAGGGATCTTTTCGTGGAAATCCGCAACAGGCTCAAGGAATTCGTGCCTTATCTTCAGCAGACTTCACAGGAAATTGCATATGCCGATGTTGCGTCGTCTCTTGCGCAGGCGGCAATCACGCACTCGTGGGTAAGACCGGTTTTTTCCGCTGATAGAAAACTTGAAATCCGCGATGGCAGGCATCCCGTGGTTGAATCCCATCTTCCCACCGGAGAGTTTGTTCCGAATGACATTGTCATGGCCTCTGAATCAAATCCTTCCATCTTTGCTCTGATTACCGGTCCGAACATGGCGGGTAAAAGCACTTTCCTGCGCCAGAATGCCCTG
>DGXM01000193.1 GCA_002396325.1 Treponema sp. UBA4232 | reverse complement strand
AAAAACTGAAGTTTTTAGAGGTTCCCACCTGTGTGTTTTTAAAAATGCACGTTGTCGTCGTGTGCCACGGATGTGAATACAATCCAGTCGCCGTAGTTTTCCATATCCTGTTTGGCCCAGATGATTGAGCAGATTTCATCCTGATTCCATACAATTACGCGAACCTTCACGCCTTCATTGAGTTCGTCTTTCGGAAAGTACATTGTGTAGTCCGGATCCAATTTGCTTTTTAATTCATAGTCAGAGTAAATGGTGTCAACGCTGTCTTCAGAGGGAGTTCCCAGCAATGCCTCGACCGATTCAACAGGCTGTCCGAGGTATTCGTCTATCTCAAGATAATAGTCTTCATCATCCGCGAAGACTGTGCCTGCACAGAGTCCTGCAGCTGCGATTGCGATGAATAATTTTTTCAGAATGGCTTTCATAAAATATCCCCTGACTTATTATCGGCTTTTTACCGCTGGATATTATAACATCTTGACAGTTCAAGTGCAATATTTTTTATGGGAACCTCTAAAAACTTCAGTTTTTAGAGGTAACTTTGAAAGTGTGATGTTTTAACTCTTGCTATTTTCACGAGTTAAAACTCATCGGGTTCTCTAAAAAATCGCCGAAGGCGAGTTTTTAGAGATACCCTTATCTTAAAACAGATGGTAAATCATCTTAAAAAATTTTTCGAAAATCATTTCCTGGACTTTGATTTGTCTGAATTTTCCACTAGCGTTGATTTGAAAAATGTGTTATATTTTTTTTGCCGAGACACACTGTGTCCGTAATCGTTTTGTGCCGAAGATGTGTAAGGAGGTCTTTATGGGAAAGTCGTTTACTATGGCCACGGAAAAACCGTCCCAGATGGATAATGAGCATATGCTCCAGTTAAAGGGAATTTCTCTTGCGCCATATATGCAGCTTTCAACCGCACTGATCGGAAAGGCCCGTTTTGCTGGCGGAAATATGTTTCGTCATCAGATGGACACGATGGGTATTTTGATTGATTACGGCTACATTGATTCCGTTCTTTTGAAGGCCGCCTGCATTCACGATGTGGTTGAGGATATTCCCGGTTACGACCAGTCTCTCATAATCAATGCCGATGAAGAGGGTGAGGAAGTGCTCCGTCTTGTGCTTGAGGTTACGAAGAGGAAAGGACAGTTGAAGCCCGACTATCTGCGGGGAATAATCGAACACGGGAGCCACAAGGCAAAACTCCTTAAATGCGCCGACAGAATCAGTAATATGATTTCCCTGGGATTCGTGACCAGTTCTGAATTCATAGAAAGATATTGCGATGAAACCGAGTATTTTATTTTTCCCATTGCACTTGAAGTTGATTTCAATATGTATCAGGAACTTATAAATCTTGTGATGTCTCGAAGACAGTATCTTGAGGATTCCGGCTATTATGACCACAAGGAAGACTGACGGAGATTCTTTCTGTGACAAGGAGATTTCTTTCTGATTATCTGAGGGAGACTTTCGGATGCAAGGTCTACAAGCTTTCCCTTTCTTCAGGATGCACCTGTCCTAACCGCGACGGGACTGTCGGATGGGGCGGATGTGTTTTTTGTTCTGCCGGGGGGTCAGGAGATTTTGCCACGTCTTTCGAGGATGTGAATGTCCAGATTGAAAAGGCCAAATTACGGGTGGATGGAAAATTCCCGAAAAGCACTTCAAAAGATGAAAGAAAATACATCGCTTATTTCCAATCCTTCACGGCGACCCATGCCCCTGCTGAAAAACTGGAGCCTTTGTTTGATGCCGCCATTTCGCGCAATGACATTGTCTCTCTCTCAATCGGAACGAGGCCTGACTGTCTTCCTCCTGAAACCGTGGCTCTCCTTTCGCGCCTGAACCGCAGAAAGCCTGTGTGGGTGGAGCTTGGTCTCCAGACTGTGCATGAAAAGACTGCTGCTGAAATGAACCGCTGCTTTACGCTTGATGTTTTTGAAAAAGCCTATGCCGATTTGAAAAATGCCGGTCTCACAGTGATTGTCCATGTGATTCTGGGACTTCCAGGTGAAAGCCGGGATGATATGCTTGAAACAGTGCGCTATCTTTCGGAATTGAATCCCACTCTTGACGGAATAAAACTGCATCTTCTGCATGTGCTTGAGGGGACTGCCCTTGCGGAAATCTACAGAAAGAAAAACTTCCATATATTCACGCTTGAGGAATACTGCACTCTGGTTGCCGACTGTCTTGATCTGCTTCCGTCTTCTACCGTTGTGCACAGAATGACCGGAGATGGTCCGAAGAAGATTCTTGTGGCACCTTTGTGGTCTGGTGACAAAAAGAGGGTGATGAATGCCCTCAAGGCAGAACTTGCTTCGAGGGGACAGACCAAAGACGGTACATCCCCTTGAATGTGTGATTAGAATTCCTCCGGTTGAGTGGAAGAGGTTTTCTTTGAAGTGACATGAATCACGCGGCCTGAAGTGGGGATGTTTGCGTTCGGACTTTGTTTCTCTGCTTTTCTTTCTGCAACCAGACGGCTTTCTCCCTTGCGGCGGTAGATTTTTTTCTGGGGAGCTTTTCCTTCTGCGTCTGAGTTTTCCCCTTTTCCATACTTGGCTTCCTTGGCGGCTTTCTTTTCTGCACGGGCCTTTGCCTTTTCCTTGCGGTCCTTTTCAATGAAAGAGAGTGCGTTTTCCATGCCGGTGAAGAATTTCTGCATATCATCAGCAAAAACGACTATTGCACGGCGGTCATCCTGTCCATCTTTAATCTTGGACTCAACAATCTGCAGAAAAACATCCTTGTTGCGGTTTTCCTTCACGTTGAAAAAATAAGAGCGGTTGTCAAGAATCACCTCTGTGGTGTAAAGTTCTCCGCGCATTCCCATACTGTCCTTCCTTAATCTGTAATTGATTGAAAATGAAATGTTCACGGGAGCCTGAGCCTGTTGAAATCTCCTCAGTTCCCTGATTTAGAACCCGAATGGATAGACTATATCAAATCGAAAAAAAAAAATCAAGTCCTTTGAATCTGTCATTTGAATCTGTTTTTTTATTTTGGGATGTTGATTTTGTTTGTTGAAGTCGGGATTTATGTAAAACATTATTTTTTTAATATTGCTTTTTTTGTTATTATATATAAAATGGAAAGGGGGGCGGTTAGCGGGAACTTCGATTTTTTTTTCTGGATGCCCTTATTATTCGTGCGGAGGGTTCAATAC
>DGXM01000174.1 GCA_002396325.1 Treponema sp. UBA4232 | reverse complement strand
CCTGACCAAAAAGTTCGTTGCATACCGTCATTCCGAACTTGTTTCGGAATCTATGGACTATATCTAGTGTAGATGCTGAAACAAGTTCAGCATGACAATACTTTTTTTTTTGGACAGCCACTCTAAAATCATACTTGGAAACGGAGTGAAATCATATTATTGTATTTCATTCGAAAATATACTATAATATAGGTATGGATTTTGGCTTTTACCTTGAACGCATAGAACATGAAATTTCTCTCGCGCTGCCCGTTTCCGCACAAGACGGATGGCTGGAGAATTCATTCGGCACTCTTTACGAAGCTGTTTTACCGGAGCATATTTCACCGCTTTTAGCCCCAACCCGCAGTCTGGTTGATTTGGGGGGCAAACGTTGGAGGCCTTTGCTTTTGGTTCTTTGCGCTGAGTCTTACTCCGAGGGAAAAACAGATACAAAAAAGGCCCTTGATACGGCATTTCATCTTGTTCCGCTGGTCGAATTCATTCATACGGCTTCTTTGATTCACGATGATATTGAAGACAAAGCCGACACTCGGCGGGGAAAACCGGCGGCACATATTACATACGGAACCGACACGGCAATAAACGCGGCATCATGGCTTTATTTCGAGGCTTCAACCTGCATCGACACGCTTTCTCTTTCTGCGGAGGAAAAGCTCAGATTTTATTCGCTTTACGCAAAGGAGACACGCAGGCTTCATCTGGGACAGGCGATGGACATTTCGTGGCACAGGGATTACGAATCTTTTCCCACTCCGGCAGAATATATGGCGATGGTTCAGTGCAAGACGGGCACCCTCGCTTCTCTCGCTTCCCAACTGGGGATTCTTGCCGCGGGCGGTTCGGAAAAGGAGGCTCTCGATGCGGGGGCTACGGCTGCAAAAATCGGGGCCGGGTTCCAGATTATTGACGACGTGCTGAATCTCACCACGGGAAATCCCGGAAAAAAACGCGGTGACGACATCGTGGAAGGCAAGAAGTCGCTTCCGGTTCTGCTTTTCCTTTCGGACGAAGAAAAACGCGGAGAAAGAAAAGAGGCACTGCTGAAATGCTTCAAGACCGCACGCAAAGACGGGATTGAAAGTCCTGCCGTGGAAAAAGCAATCGCACTTATGGAGGAAAGCGGTGCAATCAGTCTTGCCAGGGAAAAAGGAGCCGGCCTTATAAACGAAGGATGCGCTGAATACCGAAGGATGTTCGGAGAAAAAAACAGTGCTGCGCAGAAAATAGAGGCTTTGTTTTCGGCGATGATTCCACACGAAGCAAAAGGAGTCCAAGATGCTTGAAAACTGCGAGAAACTCAACAATCAGGCCATTGAGCTGGCGATGAAGGGTGAATACAAAGAAGCCATTGCGTGTTTCATCAGAGCCATTTCTCTTGAAAATCAGAACCACACGCTTTGGTACAATCTGGGGCTCACGTACAGAGATTCCGGTGATTTGGGCGCAGCCTGCTCCGCCATCGAAAAAGCCCTTGAGATTGAACCTGAAGACGAGGAGATTATTGAAACACTTTCTTCTCTATATATAAGCATGGGAAAACCCAACGATGCACTTTACTACTGCGTGCTGGGTCTTGACATGAATCCTTACAACAGTCATTTCTGGAACAATCTGGGAGTGGTCTACTTCAACCAGAAGGATTACGGCAACGCTGAAGAGGCTTTCGAACACGCAATCACAATCAATCCGTACTACTATGATGCACTTTACAACCTGCGCGACACTTACGAAGAGCTTGGAAACCAGTTGGGTGCCAGAGAATGTGCCGCAAGAATGAAGGGCGTGCAAGGAAGATAGAATATGACCCGGCAGGCAATTGTGGTTTCTTTGGATGATGAAAAAATTGCGGTATCTCCTCTCCAGAAAGGCGGATGCATGGGTTGCGGCGGAGAATGTTCGCACAGCTGCCCCACTTTTAATGTGGAAAATCCCCGTGAACTTCCTCTTGAAATCGGAACCGTCGTAACACTTGAGGCACCGCCGTTTTCCCAGGCCATACAGGGAATCATTTCGCTTTTGTTTCCGATTGCCGCCGCCATTGCAGGATTTTTTTCCGCTCCGTTTGCAGCATCTCTTTTCGGAAAGACAGCCGGTGACGGAACAAAGGCTCTTATGGTGCTGCTGGGACTTTTGATTTCCACCGCACTTGTCTTTTTTGTGACGCGGAAATTTCCTCTTCCCGGTGTTCCGCAGATTGTGGACATTTATTCACCAAAGGAGATTCCGTGAAAAGATTTTTCCTAAAGACACCGGGTCCGTTTTTTATCTTCCTCTTTTTTGTCCCGCTGATTTTTTCCTGCTCGTTGAAATACGAACAGAAACAGATTGTGGACGACAAAGTGCCAGAGCTTTATTTCACCAATGCAAAATTCACCCGCTACAAGGGAGGAAATCCTTCGTTCAGACTTGAGGCCTCGGAGCTGGAGCAATACAGGGATAATCAGTCCTCTTATGCGAAAGACGCGTTCTTCACCACTTGGAAGGATATGAAGATTGATGCACAGGGAAACTGCGGATTTCTGAATCTTGACACGGGAAACGAAATCTACACGCTTTTCAATGACATAAACATCAAAAGCAATGACCAGGACTTTGAAATTCACGCGAACAACATAAAATGGAACGGAATCACACAGCAGCTCACTTCCAGCGCGGCAGAAACTGTTACTATTTCTCACGGCGGAATGACGATGGAAGGAGGAGGATTTGCCGCAAGCGGTTTGAGCAGGTCTTTCACTTTCGACTATGCGGTAAGCGGCACTTACACTGACAACAAGGAAGAGGAACAATGAAAAAGATTTTACTGGGCCTGATTGCATTTCTTTTTACCTCGGCTCAGGCTGAAACAATCACATTTCGCTCCGACAGAATGACAGGCAGTACAAAGAAGAACGGCGAGAAAACGACTCTTTCGGGAAATGCGCAGGTTGAAACCGAAACGATGGAACTTTTTGCCGACAGCATTGAACTTTCCGGCCCCGACTACAGATTCATCACCGCAACGGGAAGCGTAAAGGGAAAACTCAACGAAAGTCAGATGGATTTTTCATGCGGCACACTCACCTACGACCGCACAACCAAACTGGCAACATTGAAAGATTCGGTGCATCTTTTGGACATACAGAACAATGTCGAAGCAGAAGCAGAAATCATCGAATACAATCAGAATACCGAAATCGCAGTGCTGCAGATAAGCATACTGTTGAAACAGAAAGACAACACCTGCACGGCGGCATACGCAATCTACCGCAAGAAAGAGCAGACGCTCACGCTCACGGGAAATCCGACGGTGCAGCAGGGCGATGATATGTTCCGTGCACAGGAGATTGAGCTTAATCTTGACACAAACGAAATTGCTCTCGACGGACGGGTAAGGGGCACTGTTTCCACGAAGGAATCCACTCCCCCGCCGCAGTCTGCTGACACCGGAAAAAAGAAGACTCAGACCGAAGAGAAGGAGGAAGTGCAATGAGCACCGCAAACGAGGAAAAACAATCTGCTGAAAACGAACACAGTCTGCGGGTACAGGCACTCTACAAATCCTTCGGAAAAAAGCACGTGGTGAAGGGAATTGATTTTTCCATGCACACCGGCGAAGTTGTAGGCCTTCTTGGACCGAACGGATCGGGCAAAACGACAACCTTCTATATGATAGTAGGATTTTTGAGACCGAATCAGGGCGAAGTCTTCCTTGACGAAAAAAGAATCACAGGGCTTCCGATGTACAAAAGGGCAAAAGCCGGAATTTCGTACCTGCCTCAGGAGCCATCGGTGTTCAGAAAACTCACGGTGGAAGAAAACATCTGGGCTGTAATCGAAACACGCAGAGATTTGACGAAAGAACAAAAGAAAGCACTGCTGGAAGAACTTATTGAAGAATTTTCAATCGGAAGAATCAGGAAGCAGCAGGCATACACTCTTTCGGGTGGTGAACGGCGTCGCACGGAAATTGCGCGTTCTCTTGCCATTGAACCGAAATTCCTTTTGCTTGACGAACCCTTTGCAGGAATCGACCCGATTGCGGTTGCGGACATAAAAGAGATAATACAGATTTTAAGTAAA
>DGXM01000173.1:4032-10894 GCA_002396325.1 Treponema sp. UBA4232 | reverse complement strand
GGGTATTGAACCCTCCGCACGAATCAACAAGTTTCAAGCGGCGCGGATATTTCCCATCCGCACGAATCAACCATGCTGTGACACAAGTTCCGTGATTGCATCAGCCATGGCATCGAGCGACACCTGCTTTTGCACGGCTCCCATTTCCCAGGCGACACGCGGCATTCCGTACACAACGCTGGACTGCTCATCCTGCCCCAAAGTCCATGCACCCTGTCTGCGCATTTCAGTCAATTTTGCGGCTCCATCGCGGCCCATTCCAGTCATAATCACTCCGAGTGCACGGTTCTGATACAACGAAGCGACAGACTCAAAAAGAACATCGGCAGAAGGCCTGTGTCCGTTTCTGAGCTCAGCTTTGCTCAAACGCACAACATTGCAGAGAGAGGATTTCTCAACGACTATGTGGAAATCTCCGGGAGCGATATAAACCTGACCCGGATGAATCAAATCTCCGTCCTCGGCTTCTTTTACGGCAAGATGGCAGATACGGTTCAAGCTTGCGGCAAATTCCTTTGTAAATCCCGCAGGCATATGCTGAACGACAAGAATCGGTTTGGGGAATTTCGCAGGGATTTTGGCAAACACTTCGCGGAGGGCATTTGGTCCACCGGTTGATATTCCGATTGCAACCACATCGATTTTCCCGCCTTCACGCAAGGGAGTAACCACCTCAGGCTCTTTCTTTGAATTGCTCTGCCACAGAACCGGGGCCTGAGGAGCGGTATTTGAAGCGGCCGGCTTCACTTTGTCGATTATGCCCTCTTTTTCAGCAGCGGCCTCGGCCTCTTTCATCTTCGCCTGATGCACATAAAAATCAGCGGGATTTATGTTTTTACCCTTTCTGCGGGCGTATCTTCCACCGTAAGAGGCAACAAGCTCGATGATTTTGTGAGAAACGTGAGATATATTGCTAGAAATGGCTCCGTTGGGTTTGGTGATAAAGTCAGCGGCCCCCAGTTCAAGACATTTCATCGTGACGGCAGCGCCTTTTGTGGCTACAGATGAAAGAATGACGACTGGAATATCGATTCCCTGCATACGGCGCTCTTCGAGGAACTGAATTCCGTTCATTTCCGGCATCTCGATGTCCAAAAGTATAACATCCGGTTTCAAAAGCGGAATCTTCTGCAGACAGAATTTGCCGTTCATGGCAGTGCCGACGGTCTTCAAACCCTCGGTTGAATCAACAATGCGTGAAATAAGGTTACGCATCAATGCCGAGTCATCGCAAACCAATACAGAAATATCATCCATAATAAAGAATCCCCTCGCTTTATTTCGGCAACAATCCCCTGTAAAAGACTGCCGCTATTCGTTTTTCTGATAAAGACAAGCCCACTCTGTCTTTAAAAACTGGAATTTTGTGTCCATACCAAACAGACTTTCCGAATGTCCTATGAACAGATATGAATTCTGCGCCATGGATCTGTAGAAGCGGTCGATTGTGGCTTTCTGCGCCGGTTCGTCAAAATAAATCAGAACGTTACGACAGAATACAATGTCCAGATTTCTTGCTCCACTGTCATGCCGCAAATTGTGATAGTCAAAATGAACAGAATTCATAAGGTCAGACTTCACTTGATAGCCCTTTTCATTTTTGGTGAAGAACCTGTCAAGATATTCCCGGGGGACTCCTGCCACACGGGATGTGGGATAGAACCCCTGCTGACCTATAAGCAACGATTTAAGAGAAATATCAGACGCCATTATGTCAAAAGAATATGGAGCCGGAAGTTTGTCTTTCAAAAGCATTGCGATTGTGTACGGCTCCTCACCGGTGGAACACCCTGCACTCCAAATGCGGATTTTGGTTTCGCCGTTCCTCTTTTTGTTTTCAATCACGTGAGGAACGACATATTTTATGAGAGCGTCAAAATGAGGCTGATTTCTGAAAAAACGGGTCAGATTCGTTGTTATGCTGTCCAGAAAGGCCTTGAACTCATTTCCATCGGCATTTACCAGACGATAATACTCCTCTACATCGGTCAATTTCTTTTCACGAAGTCTTTCCTTAAGGCGACTATCGAGAATTGAGCGGTTATTATCTGAGAAAGTGATGCCGCTTGCATCGTATATCAATTTGCGAAACAGTTCAAACTGGGAGTCCGTCAACAAATCTGCCATATATGTCCATTATATAACTAGTAGCGAAAATTGTCCACCCTTTAATGCATCGGTTGATTGCAAAAGAAAAATCATAAACCAAAAAATCCCCCGGATGGAAGAGTGGCACTTCGACACCAGGGGACTTTCCGTGTGTGTTTCAGGCATATCAAAACAAACGGCCGAAACTGTTCAGACCGCCTGTTTCAGCACTGAGGATTTATCAATACATTCCGCCCATGTCAGGAGAGGGAGCTGCAGGAGGTGCAGGAGGCTCAGGAATGTCTGTGATTGCACATTCGGTTGTAAGAAGCATACCTGCAACTGAAGCTGCATTCTGCAGAGCACAGCGGGTCACCTTTGCGGGGTCGATGATTCCGGCATCCATCATATTCACCCACTCACCCTTTGCGGCATTGTATCCTGTTCCGGCTTTTTCATTCTTTGCGCGGTCTGCGATAACGGCACCGTCAACACCGGCATTGTCTGCAATCTGGCGGATAGGCTCCTCGAGGGCACGCTTAACAATCTTGAAGCCCACTTTTTCGTCTCCAACCAAATCAGCCTTGTCTGCATCGAGGACTTTTGCAGCCTGAATCAAAGCGATTCCACCGCCGGAAACGATTCCTTCCTCCAAAGCAGCGCGGGTTGCGGCAAGAGTGTCTTCAACGCGGAACTTCTTTTCCTTCATCTCGGTCTCTGTGATTGCACCGATGTTGATTACGGCAACTCCACCGGAGAGTTTTGCAAGGCGCTCCTTGAGTTTTTCCTTGTCGTAGTCGGAAGTTGATTTTTCAATCTGTCCCTTGATTTCGGCAACACGGTCAGCGATGGCCTTTTTGTCTCCGGCACCGTCAACGATTGTGGTGTTGTCCTTGTCTACCTTGATGCTCTTTGCCTGTCCGAGGTCTGCAATGTCGGTATTCTCAAGCTTCAAGCCCAAATCCTCGGTGATGACTTTTCCACCGGTGAGGATTGCGATGTCCTGGAGCATTTCCTTTCTTCTGTCGCCGAATCCCGGAGCCTTTACAGCGCAGCACTTGAGTGTTCCGCGGATTGAGTTGACCACCAATGTGGCAAGGGCTTCTCCGTCCATGTCCTCACAGATGATGAGGAGCGGGTGTCCAGACTGTGCAACCTTCTCCAAAAGCGGCAGGATGTCTTTCATTGTGGAAATCTTCTTGTCGTAGATGAGGACATATGCATCTGAATAGTTCACTTCCATGCGCTCGCGGTCCGTCACGAAGTAGGCATTGATATAACCGCGGTCAAACTGCATTCCTTCGACTGTCTTAACGGTTGTATCCATGTTCTTGGACTCTTCAACAGTGATTACACCGTCTTTTCCAACCTTTTCAATGGCATCCGCAAGGATTTTACCGATTTCAGGGTCGTTGTTTGCAGAGATTGTGGCAACGTGGGTGATGTCGTCATTGTCTTTGACTGCACGGGAGTTCTTTTTGATTTCAGCAGTAGCGAGGGCAACGGCTTTGTCGATTCCGCGCTTGATTTCAATTGGTGTCATTCCGGCAGAAACAGCCTTGAGTCCTTCACGGACAATTGCATAAGCCAGGACTGTAGCGGTCGTGGTTCCGTCTCCGGCAACATCATTCGTCTTTGAGGCAACTTCCTTTACAAGCTGGGCACCCATATTCTCGTAGGGGTCCTTGAGTTCCACTTCCTTGGCAACAGAAACACCGTCCTTCGTGATTGTGGGGGCACCGTACTTCTTGTCCAGCATAACAAGGCGGCCGCAGGGACCAAGCGTCACTTTTACGGCACGGGCAATCTGCTCCACACCGCTCAACATCTTTTTACGTGCATCTTCATTGTAAATCAACTGTTTAGCCATTTTACGTTTACTCCTATTCACAAACCGGACTACACCGGTCATCTATTTCGTATTGAATAAGATAATAAAAAAAGCCTGTTTCGGCAAATTTTTTTTTCAATTTCAGCAGGATTTGTTTTTTATGCGCAATATAATGGTAGAGAATGTGTGTGACTGCGAATTGTGAGACAGGACAATTATCACTTATGGATGCCGAACAACGAACCAACCGCCTACGCCCGATTGGAGCCCCGCGTCAGCGTTCCGAATTGAAAGCTTTAGCTTCAAGGCGGAATGGAGCGTATGCGGAAGGGCGGAAAGCGGGAGACACAGGGGACTGCGTAAGCCGCTTGATTATGCCTGCCGTCCAGTCAAGTGCCTCACCATCGCCCGTACAAGGGAGGTCCCGAATCAAGTTCGGGATGACAGTGGTTGCAAGTTCGGGATGACGACCCGTGACATGACAAGTGATTTCCGTGCCCGGCAGTTCTTCCCCCTTTACAAAAATTAAAAATGTGTCATAATAGAGGGGTCGATTTATTCAAATTGATGGGAGGACCGGAATGGCAGATATTTCCGCGAAAATTACAAAAAAGTCTTTGGCTGCGAAACGGAAATCGGCAATCAAGACAATAAAAGCTCAGGCCAGGGAAAAAATCCGGGAAATCAATATTCAGTATGCGGAAAACCCGCGGCGCTCCCAGTCGAAAGAGGCCGCACGCGAACAGTCACGTCTTCTTAAACTCCAGCAAAAGAATGCCCGTATTTCATATAATTACCGTCAGCCGCGCCAGTACAGCACGGGGGAGGAGCTTTTCAATTCGATAAGCCACGGTATCGGCGCAGGTCTTGGTGTTGCGGCAATCGTTCTGCTTGTGCTCAGGGCCGTTATGTATGCCCCTGTCGGAATGCAGGCAAATTATGTGTTCACTTTCACTTTGTTCGGAGCCTCCCTCTTCGTCATGTACATGGTTTCCACTTTGTTCCATTCTCTTACACCTTACGGAGCACGGAAGGTTTTTTCTATTCTTGACCACATCGGAATGTATCTGCTGATTGGAGGAACCTTCACGCCGTTTGTGATTACGTGCATTCCGGGACCGACCGGCATTGTGCTTTTCATTGCGGGATGGGCTTTAATTGTGGTGCTTTCCACTTTGTACGCGGTCTTCGGCGATGGAATGAGGGATTTCGCATCCTTCACTTATCTGATACTGGGATGGCTTACGGTGATTGTGTTCGCGATTTATCCCATGGGTCATTCCCTGCCGAAAATCAGCGAGGTGTTTTTGATTACGGGGGCCATTTCGTATACGGTGGGCTCCTTGTTCGATGCCATCAGGAATTACAAGTGGACCCACAGCATCTGTCACGTGTTCACGCTTTTCGGAAGCATCCTTCACTTTTTCAGTGTTTATTACAGCATAGGGCTGAATTAGCCACGGGAGCATCTGATTTTTGGAATCCACCCTGAAGCATGAAATCGGAAGGATGATTTTCAGGATTGCGGAAGATTTTTGATTGACTTTGGATTGATTTTTGATAGATTTTTGATAGAATTTGGAGCATTACGGGTATCTCTAAAACGCTTTTTTTTGAGTTTACTTTGAGAATGCCAAAATATTTAGGCTATTACAGACGGAGGATTTGAAAAATGGTCATTAAGCCAATGATTCGCAGCAACATCTGCATCAACGCACACCCCATCGGATGCGCAAAAGAGACAGCACGCCAGATTGAATATGTGAAGCAGCAGAAGACAAAGCGCGGAATCCGCACGGCGGCAGAAGGAGGAGCAGGTCCAAAGACGGTTCTCGTTCTCGGATGCTCCACAGGATACGGACTCGCAAGCAGAATCAGCGCAGCATTTGAATACGGAGCCGACACTATCGGTGTATCATTCGAAAAAGAGGCCAGCGAACGCAAATACGGCACTCCCGGATGGTACAACAACAAGGAATTCGACAAAGAGGCCGCCGCACAGGGACTGAAGACCGTCACTTTGAACGCGGATGCATACAGCGATGAGACACGCCAGGCAGTGATTGCACAGGTGAAGGAGTGGGGACGCAAATTCGACCTGGTGATTTACAGCCTCGCAAGCCCCGTGCGCACAGACCCCGACACAAAAGTCCTTTACAAATCGGTAATCAAGCCGATCGGCAGGGAATACGGCGGAGCAGCCCTCGATATGATGACCGGAAAAATCACTCAGGCAAGCACAGGCCCGGCAGAAGGTGACGAAGTTGCGAACACCGTGAAGGTCATGGGTGGAGAAGACTGGGAAAGATGGATGAAAATGCTTTCCGAAGCAGGAGTTCTTGCGGAAGGATGCCGCACAGTTGCCTATTCATACATCGGCCCCGCTTTGAGCCATCCCATTTACCGCGACGGAACAATCGGAGAGGCAAAGAAGGATTTGGAAAAACGCGCAAAAGACATTGACGCATCCCTCAAATCCATCGGCGGCTCCGCTTATGTGAGCGTGAACAAAGGCCTTGTGACCCGTTCATCTTCCGTAATCCCGATTATCGCCCTTTACCTCGGAGTCCTCTTCAAAGTCATGAAGAAAAAGGGCACCCACGAAGGATGCATCGAGCAGATGGAGCGCCTTTTTGCAGAGCGTCTTTTCACAGGAGATTCAAACGGAGCCGGAAAAGTGCCTGTTGACGAAGAAGGAAGAATCCGCATTGACGACTGGGAGCTTGACCCCGCCGTTCAGGCCGAAGTCGACAGCATCATGCCGACTGTGACGGAAGAAAACATTGCCTCTGTCGCAGATTTGGACGGACTCCGCCACGACTTCCTCGCAATCAACGGATTTGACGTGCCGGGCGTTGACTACGAAGCCGACATTGCCGACATGACGAAAATCGACTGAATGGATTTATTGTCGAATCCATCGCTTTTATTCGTGCGGAGGGT
>DGXM01000173.1:2643-3877 GCA_002396325.1 Treponema sp. UBA4232 | reverse complement strand
TCTGCGTCGAGTGTTGGTGATTTGATTAAACCATTTTTTTCAACAACAGCCGGAATTCATCCTGGAAATCTGTTACCGGGAAGAGTTCCGGTTGTTTGTTCTTACGGGGAAGCTTCAGGCACAGTTTTCCGAACCGCAGCCGCCCGCTGTCCAAAGCGTAAAGTACCGGAGCGGTAGAGGAAGTCCCGGAATACACTTGTGCAATTCCCGTTTTTGCATTATACTGGTGTTAATATAACATTCCGTTATCTTGGAGGAAAAAAGATGAAGGCAGTAAAACGCATACTGACACTTGCCGCCGTAATGATTATCGGCCTGGCAAACGCATTTGCATTGAGTGAAGACAACACCGTCGTTGAAAACTTGGGAAATCTCTCACGCTCTGAATTCGAAGAAACGATGAACGAAACCACCGAAGATGAGTGGATTGAAGTTATTGGAGAGTCAATGGGCGAGGACAGCTCAATCACAAGTTTCTATCAGGTCACAGACGAAAATCTTGACGAAGAGGACGAAGAAATGCTTGACTTCGTTGAAAATAACCTCAAGAAGAACTACGGAGTGAAAAAGAACGATGCGTTCATAAGCATGGTCATCCGCGACATCAACATCGCGAAGAGTTCCTTGGACGGATGGATGGTTTTGACCCACTACGATGGAAAGAAATACCTCCACTACCCCTTCTACTTCGCACTGTCGCTCTAAAAAGGGAAGCCTATGAACCGCGCTCTAAGGTTTTTGTTCCTTGCCATTGCATCTGCGGTAATTTCCACACAGGCATTTGCGAAAGGCGGCGACTCCTACAGCACAGAAGACATCGCGGTGGAGTACCTCGGTTCCATGACCAGAGCGGAATTCCAGCGAAAACTGGATGCCACCAGCGTGGAGCAGATGGGACAATCACTCTTGAACAGCGCGGGTTCAACCTACACACTTGCGGAATTCAACCAAATCACAAACGAAGGCATTGACGACGAGGATTCCGCAATGCTCACCTTCACGGAAAGCACCATCACCGGCAGCTGCAGCCCCAAAACAAACGACGTGTACGAATCTCTTGTACTGCGCAACGTGAATTACGCCAAACGCTCGATGGACGGATGGCTGGTGCTCACCTACTACAGCGAGTCCACAGGCTTTTACCACTGTATCTTTTATTTTATCTTAAAAAGCAAATAATTTTTTCTTCTCATTTGGACGGCAGGCCCAACCAAGCGGCTCACGCACTCCCCTG
>DGXM01000173.1:0-2538 GCA_002396325.1 Treponema sp. UBA4232 | reverse complement strand
TTCAATTCGGAACGCTGCCGCGGGACTCCAATCGGGCGTAGGAGTTTCCGTATTGAATTTTTCTTCTACCACCGCTACAATCTGCGTATGAAACGGTATGACAATCTCTTTTTCGATTTCGACGGCACAATCATGGACACTTCAGAAGGCATCTTCCGCTCCTTTGACTATGCACTCGAATCTTTCGGCATGGAAAAACCCGGCCCTGAAGTCTACAAGACGCTGATAGGACCGCCCCTTATTGATTCATTCCGCAATGCTTTTGGATTCAACGAGGAAAAAGCCCGTTTGGGAGTGAAACGCTACCGTGAATTCTACGTCCCCAAGGGACTTTACATGGTGAGCGTCTACGAAGGACTCGAATCTTCACTTTCTGCACTTGCCGAATCGGGCAGAAATCTTTATGTGGCCACAAGCAAACCGGAAATCTTTGCCAGGGAGCTTTTGGACAAACACAATCTGCTGAAATATTTCAAAATGGCCGGTGGAAGCGACACGGATGAAAAGCGTGTGAAAAAACAGGACATAATCCGCTATGTGATGGAAAAATGCGGAATTGCGTCGGGCGAAAACTGTCTCATGATCGGTGACCGGAAATACGATGCTGAAGGAGCCTCGAAAGCCGGGATGGACTGCCTTGGCGTTGCCTGGGGATTTGCAGAGCCCGGTGAACTCACGGAAAGCGGATGCATTGCCGTTGCAGAAACACCCGACTCCCTGCCGTCCGTGATTAAAAGCCTGGAATCGGGCAATTGATTCGTGCGGAGGGTTCCATACCCCGACGCTCTGCGTCGAGGTATGGTGATTTTTCAGTGGAAAATCACACAATCACGCCTTTGGTGGAAGGCACTTCTCCGTTGCGGCGCACATCAACTTCCACTGCGGCCCTGATTGCGCGGGATGCGGCTTTAAAAAGACCTTCCATTTTGTGATGGTCGGATCTTCCGCGGATGGTGTCAAGATGGAGATTGCATTTTGCTCCGCACACAAAACCCTGCCAGAAATCCTCGAAACAATCTGTCTGGAAACTGGCCTGTTTTCCGTCCTGTCCCAGCGAAACGAGAGGAATTCCCGTCAACTTTGCATCGCACACCAAATAAGAACGTCCCCCGAAATCTACACTTGCCTGCAGCAGACTTTCGTCCATCGGGTAGATGAAAAATCCGGTGCGGAAAATTCCTGCACAGTCACCCAGAGCTTTTGCGAAACACAGCCCCAAAGTGATTCCTGTATCTTCTATTAAATGGTGCTGATCCACTTCTAGATCGCCGTGGAGTTCGCCGGACAAGTCAAACATTCCATGCTTGCAGAAAGCCTGAAGCATATGGTCAAAAAAACCGATGGGATTCTTCATGGTGCATTTTCCGCTTCCGTCAAGATTCAGCGTAAGTTTTATCTGAGTTTCCTTTGTGTTGCGCTCGACTGTTGCGATTCGTTCCATTATATTGCTCCTGTCTCAAATCATCACTTTGCGGAGTTCATACTCCACTATGTCCGTGGCACCAAGGGACTGCAGCTTCGGAAGCAATGTGGGCACATCGCTTTTTTTCACCGCGATTTTGACAGCATAACCGTTTCCGCCGAACAGAGGACTTACGGTAGGACTGCGCATTGAAGGGAGACCTTTTACCAGAGAATCGAATTTGTCTTCAGCGACATTCATTTCAAGCATAACCCTTGAGCGTGCATTCAATACAGTTTCGAAGAGCATCTTGAGTTCCATAATCTTCTGCTTTTTTGCAGGATCCTTCATTGCCTCTTTGCTTGCGTACATGCGTGTGGAAGATTCCATCAGAGTGTCCACGATTTTCAGGTTGTTCGCACGCAAGGAAGAGCCGGTGCTTGTGTTGTCAATCAGAATCTGGGCAATGCTGTCTTCGCTGTCCTGCACAAATCCTTCGCTGGTGCCCCAGGTGCGGAAGAGTGTTCCGTTGATTTTCTTTTCGTCAACCCATTTTTTGCTGAGCGTCTGATATTCGGTTGCAATGGTCACATTCTTTTTCAGCAGCGATTCATAATCAACAGTGTCGGGGATAGCCGCAACAATGCGGACGGGGTCGAATCCCAAATCCATAATTTCTTCAACCTGATCCTGCACACCGTTTTCATAAACCCAGTCTTTTCCGGAAAATCCCACATCGGCCCGGCTTCCGGCAAGCAGATTACTCACAATCTGAGGCTTCACCACCTGAAAAGCCAAATCTTCCTGATTTGTAATCGGGAAATAGGTGCGATCGGGCAGATAAATTGAAATGCCCACATCACTCAATAGTTCATATACAGATTCATAAATGCGGCCCTTAGCCAGCAAAATCTTCAGTTTTTCCATAGATTGCATTGTACAGGAAAAATCAATTCTCATCAACCACAGGGGATTTATATCAAAGCCATCTACTGCAATTTATTTGAAAATGCCGGAATCCACCGTGGCAAATTGAAAACCAATCCCCGGTTGCGAAAAATGCCGGAATCTACCGCAGCGTGTTGAAACTCACTGCACTCCCGGCAGAGCTCGTGCCATCGGACGGTGTTACGGGT
>DGXM01000195.1 GCA_002396325.1 Treponema sp. UBA4232 | reverse complement strand
CGGCAGCAGGTTCTGAATGACACCAGGTGGTAAACTTATTGGTCAGCTCCCGGAAGATTCTCATAAATTTCGCAAGGATTTTTAAAACTTCATTACATCAAGCCATTCCTTCATCCGCTTTTCACGCACGGAAAAATCCTCGGATCTGTATTTTCCAAGACTTAAAACATCTTTTATATTTCCGTCTTCCAGAAAAATAACCCGGTCTGCCCGCATTGCCACTTTGGAGTCATGTGTCACCACAAGGATAGCAGTGCCGTCACGGTTTATTGCCGCGAGAATATTCATAACCTCCTGTGTGGTGGAAGAGTTCAATGCTCCGGTAAGTTCATCACCAAAAAGAATGGAAGGATGATTTATCATTGCACGGCAGATTGCGGCACGTTGCAGTTGACCGCCAGAGACCTCGCTTATGTCTCTTGAAGCGATTTTCGAAATTCCCATTTTTTCCATCAGGGATGCCGCTTCTTCGAGAATTTCGGAACGGCTCGATTTCCCAAGTTGAAAAGCAGGATACACGATGTTGTCTGCAACGGAAAGATTTTTGAGAAAACTTGTCTTTTGAAAAACGAAGCCCATTTTTGAAAGACGGATTTCCTGCATCTTTTTTGCACTCAATTTCGTGATTTCATCACCTGCCAGAAAAACACTTCCCGAGTCAGGCGAATCCATTCCGCTCACAGTGTAGAGCAATGTTGATTTTCCACCCCCTGACTGTCCCATTATCGCAACAAATTCATCTTCACCAATATCAAAATTCACATTGTGCAGAATTTCTGTGTCACCATATTTTTTGCAAAGGTTTCTGACTTCCAAAACGTTCATATCTTTTCCTCCTCAGGATTATTTGTCCAAATGGACCGCTGGATTTATTTTCTTTATCGAACCGCACACAAGATATGTCACACAGGCAAGAGCCGACAGAAGCAGAAGCGGAATATGAATGCAGGAAACAAGGCTTTCGGTGAAAGTGATTTTCTTCAGCCCCAGACCCAGTGTTGCAAACAAGACGCTTATAAAATCGTCTCCGAAAATCTCTTCCATAACAATTCCGCAAATCATCCCGCATATTCCTGAAATCAGCACCGGATAAAATTCCTGAAGCATTATTGCAGACAGAGGTATTCCCATCGCTTTTTTTTCTGCAAGGGATGAAAGTGAGGACGAAATTTTCAATTCCATGAACAAAAGAACCATACAGATTGTTATGAAAATTCCGCAGAAGAAAACCAATCGAGAAGCATCCTTTATCCTGCTCACAACGCCTCCAAGCGTCTGAGATAGAAAATGCTCCATATCCTCAATACTGAAGCCGTTTCCTGCATCAGCCCTAAGTTGTTGTGCAAACATTTCCGCATCAGAACCTGCCGTCAGAAAAATCTGGTATTCATATTTTTCAGAAGTATGTTCATCAAAATTCCGAATTGTTTTTGCAGTCCTTCCGCCGCTTGTCACATCCTGATAAATTCCGCAGAGAACCAAATCAACAGTCTCATCTTCCAGACGCAGCGAAACAGTGTCTCCGCACTTCTTTTCCAGCTCATCCGCAAGTATTACCGAAAGTGCAATCTCATTCTGCATCTCTGGATTTTTTCCTTTCATATATTTTATTCCATTTCCAGCCGCCGCACCACAATCTATGTGCAATGAAGTTTCTCCAGAAGTTGCACGGACTCTTCTATTCACATTATAACTTTTGACAACATTTTCCGATTTTGATTTTTGAAGCAGACTTTCAATCAAGTCATTTCTCGCTTCAAGATTTTCACCTTGTTCCACTTCTAAAAAAAGATCACACACAGGGCTTCCCATATAAGTCGCAAAATTTCTGTGTTCCATCGTCTTTGCAGTCCTCAAAGGAAGAAGCGACAAAATGGAAACTATGAGCATCAGCATAAAAACCATCGAATAACCTTTTCTGACTTCGTGAAATCCCATAAGAAGATTCACAGGCATCAGTTTTGATTTTCGAAGCCCGTCTTTTGTTTTTGTTTTTTTTGTAAAACCCCCGCCTCTTACCAGCAAGTCTGTCACACGTGCTTTTTTTATTTTGGAAAGAATACGCCTCGTGAATAAAATGATTATTAAGTAGATGAGCACAGAGGATGACAGTGCCAGAATCACATCGGAAACTTTCAAAGGCTGGCTTCCGAAAGTGCGGCTTATATGCGTACATACAGCCGGGGATAAAGCAACAGAAAGACTCACGCCGATCAACATCGCCGCAATCATCAGCACCCTGATTTTTCCAAGATACAATCCTCTGATGTTTTTTTCCGGGATGCCGATCGCTTTCATCGTTCCGATTTGATGAATGTCATCCGTAAGCTCAGTCAATATGACGTGATGCAGACTGATTCCTGCGATGACCACAAGCAGAATGCCGGCAAGAACAAACACCATTGATGTCATAATATCCGTGAGTGCACTCAGCAGAAAAATAATGCTGTACGTTATTGCCTGTCCGTCTTTCGGCAGAGGAAGACTGCTTTGCTCATACGCATTTTGATAAGAAGAGGCAAGTGAAGAATCTGAAAACCAGGCTTCGATGATATACTCTGTCTCGCCGCATTTTCCAAACAGTTCATAAAAATCGGAATCGCTGATTAAAAATCTTGTGGAAGAACACATTGTTGAGTTCATCATTCCGTCAAGTACAAAAGATGTGACTTTGAAGCTTTTAGTAATTCCATTTGAACGGATTGTAAGGACATCCCCTGTTTTTATGTCGTATGAATCAAGGAGAATTACCGGAACCGCAATTTCACCTGCGGAAAGATTCACAGGCCTTCTTCTTGAATCAAGAAGGACATCGTATTTCTCATTCTGCTTTACAAAACAGATATCGAGGCGGCAGTCTTCCAGTGAAAAATTCTTTTGACTCCCTGCAAGCTCGAGTTCATTTCCATAAAAATCAATCATACAGACAGTCTGTGAATGAGTCAGTTTCTCGAAGGAATTGTCGAATTCGTCAACCGCGGCCTGATTCAATTCACCTTTGTGCATCTGAAGGAAATGCGGAGGATTCGACGTTTCATACATTGCCGTTATCGAAGAAAAAAGATTTGAAAGCATAAGCACAACCGATGAGGCAATTAAAACCGAAAGCGTCATAAATGCGAGGATGATGATGTTTTTCCATGGCTTTTTCTTGAAATCATTGAAAAGAAGTTTAAGATGCATATTCATTTTTCACCTCCGGCTCCAATGCCCTCACTGATTTGAATGTGTAGAGTGCCACCGACGTAACAACCAGGAGAACACCGGAAACAATCACCACCCACGCTGCCCCACGGCCCACTCCAATTCCTGTTTTAGCCGCAACAAAATCGGAAACGAGGCCAGAAAATCCGTACGCGGCAACATAACCGATTTGTGAAAGAAATCCGATAAGTCCCCATGCCCTCCCCTGTTTTTCTTCGGGGATGTTTGTGCGCGCAAGATAATCGAGGCAGTTGTTGGCAAAAGGCAGGGCCATGAAAAACATAAACCCGAATGTTGACATCATAAAAACATTTTCCTTGATTCCGAACAAAGACATAAAGACTCCTGCAAAAAGAAGTGCAAGGCAGAGTGTCTTCACATAATTTTTTTTGATTCCTCTGACCCCCAGATAGAGTCCTGAGACCAACATTCCGCAGGCACAGATTGTTTCGGCAATTCCCAAAGTCCTGCTGTCTGCAAAATCAAGTATCATCGGTTCCGCAAGAATCTGAAAAGTGCCCATAAAACAAGTCATTACACTTGAAACGATGATTATTACGAACAGTCCTTTTTTTTCTGTTATTGCGTTCCATCCGTCCTTGAAACTCTTTACGAATGAGTCTGAAGTCTCCACCGGTTTCGCAGCAAGTCCGTGCTTTACTATTCCTGTGGTGATTACGGTAATTATAAATGTGCAGATGTCGATGACAAGCAAAAGTCTGATGTCGTAAACCGCAAGGAGAAGACCTGCAATCAGCGGTGAAAGAAGGTAACGGGCGCTTCCTGCAAGTGAAACCATTCCGCTCGCTTTTGAATACTCCTCTTTTGAGAGGATGTCGGTCACTGTAGCACGGTAGGACGGTTCAAGCAGGGCAGAAAAAACCGAACTGACAAAAACCCCGATGCAGATTTGAGCAAGGGATGCACCGCCGTTCAACATGCAAATCAGGATGAAAAGAATTCCGAGACCAGAAAGTCCGTCCCCCAGCATCATCAAAAAACGCCGGTCGTACCTGTCTGCCAAAACTCCAGCCGGAACCGAAAGCAACAAAGTGGGAAGAAACGCAAGCAGCGAAACGAGAGCCATTCCCGCTGCACTGCCGGTTTCCCTGAACACGTAAACACCGAGTCCGAAACTTGTGAGTCCTCCGCCTACCGAGGAAATCAACTCCCCGGACCACAACAGCAGAAACTTCCCGTAATTTGATTTTGACTTTTCCATAAACGCCCCCTATGTTATAGACCGACTGCCTGTCTTTTAATTCGTCATATCCTCGATACAGAACGCCTGAGTATTGAACACTCCGCACGAATAACAGAGCGGCTGCAATCAACCGCTCCTACCGGATCATCTTATCTTTTTTGCAACCCTGGAAAAACTTCCGGAGGGCACTCCAAGCAGTCTTTCCATATTATACACAAATCCCGCCGCTTTCTTTTTTGTCTCTTTTTCCGAAAGCTCATTCCGGTCGTCGAACACAATACTTGAATAAAGGAGCAGCATCTCAGCGGTTTCCTCGGGATGGTCGGTATCCAACTCGCCTGCCTCAACCCCATCCCTAATAATACCGGCCACGAACGGAATCACACGCTTAAGCAGTATATCCTGCATTTTCTGATGCATCAGGGCATTGTGCGGTTTGTTCGCCTCATCAACCAGCCCCTTTTCAGATCCTGAATCAACTTTCATTACGGACATAAGCGCCATGATTTTATCAAGAGTCGTTTTCTTTGAAGACACGGCAGCTTCGGCTTTCTGCATCATGCCTTCCATAATCATCTCAAGAAGCGAATCAAGTATCTCCTCCTTTGACTTGAAATGATAGTACAAGGTTCCACGTGCAATACCTGTTTTTTCCAGAATATCATTGGTGCTGGTTTCATCATACCCTTTAGCGGAGAAAAGCTCCCCTGCCGCAACAAGTATCTCTTTCTTCCGTTCATCCGCATCTTTTACGACACGCATCTGAGCCTCCTTCGTTTAGACCGACTGCCTGTCTAAAGATTAGCACTGCCTGCGGAATCTGTCAAGCCGCTTTTATGAAATTTATTCGCCTTCGGACGTTTTTTTGGAGGTGCAGTCACTCAACTAAGTGGATTTTCCGATGGACTTTTGACATTATGTTCATTATACTCCATTGACATGGACAACAATAAAAAACTACGCGGCGCACTTCCGATGCTGCAGCTCAGTCTTCCCCTCATACTGGAGCAGTTTTTCAGGATACTTGTTTCTTCCATCGATACCGTTATGCTCAGTTCCTATTCCGAAAAAGCCGTTGCCGCCGTGGGGATGATGTCGCAGTATGTGTTTTTCATAAACATCCTTTTCAACGTGATCGCCATAGGCACCTCAATCGTGCTTTCACAGTATCTTGGCGCAAAGAAAACCGATGATGAGCTCAACTTTATCTCCAAGGCAAGCACGGGAATGGTGGTCGTTGCGGCGGTGTTCATAACACTCTTGATTGCGGTCGGAACACGTCCTCTGCTTTCCCGCTACAGTCTGGAAGACGAAGTGCGCACTTTTGCAACGGAGTATTTTTTCCTCTACGGAGGCCTCGGTGCCTTCTTTATTTCCTTCAGTCTGCTGCAGTCTTCGGTTTTGAGAGCCTACGGATACACAAAGGAAGCGATGGTTGTGTCCATCGTTGCAAACGTTGTGAATGTGGCTGGAAATGCCCTCTCGCTTTACGGACTTTTCGGTCTGCCTATTCTCGGAGTGAAGGGTGTCGCGTTGTCCTCACTTGCGTCGATGGTGGTATCCTGCATTCTGCTGGGCATAATAATCCGAAGGAAAAAGGATATAAAATTCAAAGTAATCGGCGGAAAAAAAACTCCTGCGAAATATTACAGGCTGATTCTTTCCGTGGGTGTGCCGACGGCAAGCGAAAGTCTTTCCTACAATGTTTCGCAGATTGTGATTATGGCGATGATTTCTTCTCTGGGAACTTATGCCATGTCTTCACAGGTTTATACCCAGACAATATGCCGCTTTGTTTTCATGCTGGCTGTGGGAATCGGAAATGCAGTGCAGATAAAGACTGGATACTGCGTGGGTGCGGGTCAACAGGATTACATTTACAAAAAAGTTTTCAAATACGGTGCGATTGGAACAGGCTGTACTTTGGGAATGATTCTGCTTGCGAATGTGATAAAACATCCAATAATCGGATTGTTTACAAAACAGCCTGAGGTGCATGAGCTGGTGAGCCTGCTTCTTTTGCTTTCGATTTATCTGGAGTTCGGGCGCTCGTTGAATCTTGTTTTCATTGGAGCATTGAAAGGCGCCGGTGACATTCTTTTTCCAGTGCTTTACGGAATCTTTTCGAACTGGGTGATTATGGTCGGCGGAAGTTATCTGCTGGGACTGAGGCTTGGACTCGGAGTGGCGGGATTCTGGATTGGAATTGCCACCGATGAAACAACCCGCGGAATCGTCATGATTTTCAGATGGAAGAGCAAAAAGTGGATGAAGAAGTCGCTGGTGTAAAAACAACGGCACAACAACTGGTTGTACCGCAGGCAG
>DGXM01000105.1 GCA_002396325.1 Treponema sp. UBA4232 | reverse complement strand
CCCGGACTTGATCCGGGATCTCTTTTGCCGGGAGATGCTGAATCAAGTTCAGCATGACAGGGCTTCGTTTGGCATGACAATCCCCGTCATCAAGAACCTGCCGCTACCGTCATTCCGAACCTGCCGCTACCGTCATCCCGGACTTGATCCGGGATCTCTTTTGCCGAGAGATGCTGAATCAAGTTCAGCATGACGGATACTAATCGGCGTGACAGCCTTTGTTCCTCATGACAATATGGGTTAGCGAATCTGGCATTATTCCGTTGCGGTGAACGTAACCCTTGGCTGCACTTTTGTGCTGCCACCACCACTTGCCTCGTCCCAAGTGCAAATCCATCCGGCCCCCTTGATAGATGAAATGGAAATTCCCGGGAAGGTCTTATCTCCGAACTTTGGATTATCCCCTGTAATTCCTCCTCTATGCCGCCTGAAATCTTCGAATTTAATTTTCACTTGTTGTGTTGGTGAAGTAAAAGTGTCACTCCATGATTTATAGCTTCCCCCAGGTGTACACCAGCTAGTCTGATTTACAGATTGTTGATCATCTTTGTGGTCCCAAATTATTCCTTCCTTGGTATTTCCAATAATAGAGATTATACCTTTGGCATTAAAACTATCTGTTTCAAAACCGGAAAGTTTTACTTCCAACTTCTTAAACGTCAGTGTAATCGGCTTAATCGTCACACTCATCCATGCAGATTCGTCCGAGCGTCTCTTACAGTACTCGCGGGTTTGAACTGCGGTTATGCTTGCGGAACAATTATAACCGATTGAGGCGGATGAAACCTTGTGTCCGTCGCAATAAAGCGTAACTGTGTTGCCGGTGTTTCCGGGAGTTACGTTTACGGGCATTTCGTCATAGGTTTTGTAGCTGTACTGCCAGTGTTCGGTGCCGTCATCATCGGTTTGGGTTTTTGTTCCGACCGGTGTGAATGTCGGGGCGGCAAGGAGGCCCTGCACATAAACCTTTCTCTCCACAGAGACAGGGGTATTGCCGTCCTTTGAAACTGTGAACGTGAGGATATGCGGTCCTAATGGAAGGGAACCGCTTGTAATTGCAGTTACGGTTTCTTCGTCACCATTTATGGTTGTTTCTTCAACGGTCACTGTCGTACCGCTTTCTGCGCTTACATCAAAATAAAGCTGTCCGTTACCGTCTGCGTCCAAATTAATGTTATAATTTGAATACAATTTGTATGTCATACCCGATTCAGCGTTGTCGTTTGTAGAAGCAATTTCATTTGTATGAGAGGATTCTTTGTAGAACTTAATTACAGGCTCCTGAAGTTTCTGGACGACCTTGATTTTTTTAGAAACAGTTGTATCCGTAAATCCAGACTGCTTGCTTGTAACGGTAATCGTGTGCTCCCCGAGTGATAATTGCCCGGATTTTGAACCGCTAAAAGAAACTCCGTCGATTGTACCGCTTATTGAAGCACCGTCCTGCGCAGAAATAGTATAGGATGCTTCTGATGAAGAATTTTCTACTTCGATACATTCGAAATTGGCTTCATCAATACAGCTAACTGCGGGTGAGAAAGTGATGTCAGCAGGAGCAGCCCCTTCGGACAAACTTAACCACAAATGATGATATGTGTTTTCGCTGGAATAGGAATCTGCTTTTTTGTATGATTCGCTGCTTATATCCAAATATCCATTAGATGCTTTAATTTCTGCCAGTGTAAAATCTCTTAGCACGTCTCTGAGGGGGTCGTATCCTGCCTTCGAGTTAAAAGTTTCAAATCTTGCTTTTGAAGACTTTGAATTAAAGAAAAGATAATAATCCGCAGGAACGCTATATCCATTAAATTTGTTTCTTAAATAGTTTTTGGATTTGTAACTTCTGACAACTTGTTCTGAGCCGCCGATAACATAGAGTTTTATGGTTCCTTCGTATTTTGTATTATGAGAAATGTTTATTTCTGCTTTAGTAAGTTTTGCGGTAATCTGTTTTATTCCTACATTAATACTCTTTACAAACTCTTGAGTTGCGCAATACTCTTTTTCTACCGTAACTTTTATCGTGTGGGTACCCACATCAAGTTTTTGGCTTGTCAAGTTGCCCGTTTGTGCCGTACCGCCGTCAATCGTGGTCGTAATAGTCGCGCCCGGGTAGGTGTTCGTTATGTCCATCAAAAGCGTGTCGTAGGTAAGATAGCTGAATTTTATTTTGTCTCCGTCAATGGAGCCATTCGTAAATTCGATTTTCGGCTCGGTAAGTTTTTGCACCACATTGACTTTCATTGAGAGGCTTTTATCATTGCAATACGGCTTGTGGATTACACCGGTCAAAGTGTGTTTTCCAATGCCGAGAGCACCATCTTGCGAATCAAAGTCAGAGCCGTCAACCTGCACAGAAACAGGCGTTTCTCCGTCCGTGGCGGTGACTGTCCACCCCACAGTGCCTGTCGCGCCGTCAACTTCTATGTACCAATAGTCTTCCGTATCCTTTTCGTTAAACTCAGCATCAAAATCAATAGAAACATCGGGCAGACTTTTGACAATCCTGATTTTTTTGACTACGGAAATCGGACGGCTTCCGTCTTTTGATGACGTTGCAACGATTGTGTGCTGACCTATTCCTCCGAGCGTATAAACGCCGTCCGTGCCTGTAACAACGGATCCGTCCACCGTAACGGTAAGGAGGTCTCCAGCATCTGCAACAGAAGAAGTATATGAAATCGAGTCGGAATCCGAGGCGACTTCAAAACACTCAAAGCCGTCTTCATCAAAAAGTCCGTTGGGTTCATTCGTAATGGAGAGTTCCGGTTCCCTGAGCTGATGCACGCCCAGCCTTTCATTCGTGGCAAGAATTTCGGACTTCAATCCGTGGGGGCCCAGAACCTGAACGGTGTAATCATAGAAAAGGTAGGGGTCCTGTTCGTCAAAGTACCAGGTGAAACCAGTTCCGTCTCCCGGAGACTTGTCGTCATCAAGCGAAAGGATTTTGCTTCCCTTGTAATAGTAGGTTCCGTCGGTATCAAGAAGGTAGTATTTTACCTCAAAATTGCACCCTTTATTTCTGCAACGGGTCTGGTCGGGTACTTTAAAGTAGAGGTAGTGCATGTTTGTTCCGGGGAAAAAATCCCCTTCTCCCGATGCCGTCATGTTCTTTATGTTGTCCGGCGGGGTGTTCTGGATAAAACTTACAGAATAAAAAAGCTCAGGGTAAGATTCGCGGAGTTGATCTACGGTAAAAGTCGTGCGGTTTTCAGGCCAGAGGCATCCGGAAAGGGTTATCCGCTTGCCTTCTGTACCATCGTCCAGCGTAGTTCTGATTCTCACATAGGTCGGATCAACCATCTCCTCGGTGTAGGCGCTTCCCGTCGTTGTTCCGTCATCCAGCGTAAAGGAAAAGGAAGGTGAATGGTTGAGGAGTGAAAAACCATTTGGATTCACCATGTAAAGGCTGATTTCAATCTCGTTCAACGCGGAGAGGTTCGGCACATTGTCAATCGTCACATTTTCGGAAACGTACTCGACTTTTCCCACCTGGCATGTGGAAGACCAGTAATCAAAATATTCCCTTACAGGCTCGTTCCAAAATTTACATGACGAGAATAGAATAGAATAGAATAGAATAGAATAGAATACGCGCGACTTTATTTTTCTCATAACCTACATCTCCCCGGGGACAGGATTACATACTCATTATAACATACTTTAGAAAAAAAACACTAAGGGATTCTTTTTGCACCACTTCACATGCTCATTATAACATACTTTAGAAAAAAAAACACCCCGCACGGCCATATAAAGGAAATTTTTGAATCACTTTTGCAGTAATAAAGTCGTCTTCTTCGCCATGATTCCCACCGTCATCCCAGGCTTGCCACCACTGTCATCCCGGACTTGATCCGGGATCTCTTTTGCCGGGAGATGCTGAATCAAGTTCAGCATGACAGGGCTTCGTTCGGCATGACACAGCTTCGTTTGGCATGACACAGCTTCGTTCGGCGTGACATTTCGGTGTCATTTCTGGCTTGCCACTACCGTCATCCTGCACATGCCACTAACGTCATCCCGAACTTGATTCGGGATCTCCTTTGCACGAGGGATGCTGAATTCGGTTGCATGCAACCACGTTC
>DGXM01000087.1 GCA_002396325.1 Treponema sp. UBA4232 | reverse complement strand
GTCCCGTCCGCCGCCTACGCTCCGGGTCTTTCAAAAACAGCTCTTTCTTTTGTATATTCCCACAACCGTTTCAGGGCATTTTTGAATCCTCTGTTGCAGTTTTCTATTCACTTTTCATCAAAAATAAGCAGGCAAAATTATGAAAAAGCCATGGCAAGGTATTAAAAGGGCTGTCCGATAAGTTTAAAAACCACTGTCATTCCGACCCTGAAATAGATTCGGGGTGACGTTTCGGAATCTTGAAGCTGTATCTAGCATAGATGCTGAAACAAGTTCAGCATGACGGTATTCAATAGATGCTGAATCGAGTTCGGCATGACGGTATTCAATAGATGCTGAATCGAGTTCGGCATGACGGTATTTATTGGACTGGCTGCTGCGGTTGCTACCTACGCCCGATTGGAAAGGCCAGTCGCCGGCAGGCCGGCTCTTCAAGTTTCTGCTTTCTCGCGGAGGCTCGAATTTTTGCTGTGCAAAAAACGCATAAACTTGACATCTTACGCCCGATTGGAAGGGCCGCTTTAGCGGTTCGACACTTGTGGCGAATGGAGGCAGCGGGGCTGACGGAACCCTGGAAAGCGGGAGACACAGGGGACTGCGCAAGCCGCTTACATGGGCCTTTCGTCCGAATTCTAAATTTCCAATTTGAGTCCGTCGTAAGAGGGCTGGACTGTGCCGCCTTGGGCGATGATTTTTTTCAAACCGGGGAAATTTTCGATGTGGTCGTTTATGTATTTCTGGACTTCGGTGTGAAGCAAAAGATGCGTCATATGGATGAGCCATGTGTGTTTTGCACTGATTTTTTCCGCGGCTTCGAGGGCCTGGTCGAACGAAAAATGCGTGGAGTGCGGTTCGGGTCTGAGTCCGTCGATTACAAGATGAACCAAATTTCCTGCATTTTCGTGAATCAAGTCTATGGAAGATTGGGGGATGCAGCTGCAGTCGGTGAGGTAGGCGATGCTTTTCCAACCGGTGTCGGGATTTTTTTCGCTTAGGAGCCAGCCGTTGTCGTCCAAGGTGCCGTGAAGTATGGGGACTGGAATCACACGCACTTCGCCGATGAACAGAGGATTTTTACTCGTGAACCGGGCCGAGTCAATCAGATGAAGTTTGGGTTTTCCTCCGCCTTCCGTGACAGGTTTGAAAATGTAGTCGAAGCGTTTTCGAATGTCGTGCAGTGTGCCGCTGTTTGCATAGATTGGGAGACCTTCGCCTTCGGTTTCATTCGTGTTTTTTTTCATGCCGGGATCCACTGATTTTGTGTGGCTGAAAATGCGCAGATCATCGAGTCCGTTCATATGATCCGCGTGGCTGTGGGTGATTAAAACCGCGTCTGCCGCTGAAATACCGTATTTGATGGCCTGAATGCGGAATTCGGGCCCTGTGTCTATGATTATTTTGGAAGGGCTTTCTACGTAAGCTGCGCTTCGGTTTCTGTTGTCCCGCGGGTCTTTTGATGTGCACACTTTGCAGCGGCATCCGATTACTGGAACACCATGACTTGTTCCCGTGCCTGTTAAAATTATTTTCATGTATGCAGTGTAGCGTATTTGGGATTTTTGTTCCAGTAAATTCAAAATCTTTGCCGGACCACAGGAGATTTCAAAGTTTCACTGTGGCGGGAGAATGTCCGTACCTTTGGCTGAATGCGCGGCTGAAATAGGCAGGGTCTTCAAATCCGCATTTATGGGCCGTTTCTTTTACCGAAAGTCCGTCGGTCACAAGCAGAGTGCGTGCTTCGTCCAAGCGGAACCAGTTGATGTATTCCCACAACGGTATGCCGGTTTCTTTTTTGAAGATTCGGGAAAGATAGTCTTCGCTGGAATTTATGGCACCTGCAATTTTTTCACGCGAAAGATTTTCTGAATAATGACGGTTCACAAACACAATGGCGTTTTTCACAAGGGAGGATGTTTTCGACGGCAGAAATGATTTACGGTCTTCGGTCATTGCGGAAACTCTTCTGCAGAAACCTGGGTGCGAACAAACGGCGGAATTGAACAGAACCACGCGGGGAGCCTGAACAAGACGTTCCAGATTTTCCTGATAAATGAGATTTCGGGAGATTATCAAAACAGGGACTGAAAGCAGTTTTTCGTTTTTACGGAGCGCATCAACGTCGGCACTGAAAATGGAGTCGAATACAATGAGGTCGGGGAGAAAAGAAAAAAGGAGAGGCTCAATGAAAGCAACGGAAGACACCAACTCCACCACCGCATCTCTGGGAAACTGACCGGCGAGTTTGGAGTCTGTGCCCACCACGAGGATTCTGCCAGTCATTTTTTTCAGGCCCAGTAAACGCAGCCGTACCTGCTGTCTTTGAAATTCAGGAAGTCGTCAATGCACTCACGTCCCTCTTTGCTCACATCCGAAAGCCTTTCGGCAGTTCCAGAGCTGTTTTTCACCAGAGGATTTACGTATCTTTTTTTTACGTTGAGGGAAACACAGTAGGCACCTGAAATGGGAGTGTCGGAACCGACAACTTCTTTCATTGTGCGGAAAGTCGAGTAGAGTTTTGTAAATTCAGCGTCAAGTCTGCGCCTTGCAATGTTGTCGAATTTGCGGATAAGGTAGGATTCATCCATGACATACAAATCTTCTTCCATTATATAGTGCAATTCTATGGCCCGCGAAAGGATGTCCGCCATCAACTGCATTGCAACCTTGTCTTCATTTTTTTGAAGAATCCTGCTTATCCGGCAGAATTTCTCTGTGTATTCCAAAGCCGCTTCAAGCGACACAAAGCCCAGCTCGTCACAGCCTTTTTCATTTTTCAAAACCGCAATCTGCGAGTAATTCCCGGCAATTTCCTCAATAGTCCACACACCTTCAAGAGCCGCCCCGGAAGGATACATATACTCAAGTCTGTCTGCACTCAGGCCGGGGACTTCGTTGTCTGCGATGGGATACTTGTGATAGTCGTCGATTTCGTATTTGTAGATTCCCTGACTGAAAAGGAGTTCACTGAGTTCAATATCCTCATTGATTATTTTTTTCGTGGACGCTTCCGTGCTTTCCTGGGTCGATGCATCTCCGTTCATAAAATCAACCACGTGGCTGAATGCCGGAGTCGCAATGTCGTGCACAAGTCCTGCGAGGGTCTGCTTTTTGTCGTGAGTGAAATTCCAGACAATCAGAGCCACACCGATGGAATGGTTCAGTCTTGAATAAAAAAACTTGTTGTGAAAAAGAGGGGTCCAGTCAGTGCCGCACAAAAGACCGACGCCGGAAAGACGCTGAATCAGTAAAACACGCAGATAGGAATCCAAAAAATCAGGATAGTCGGGACAGAGAATGGAATGGTACTTCTCAATATCGAAATTGCTTTTCATGTCTGTCTCCTAAAAGGTGAACTTCTTATAGAAATGAAAACCGGTACCGTTTTTGATATTTGCAAATACAGCAGCCACAAAAGTGCCGAACAAAACCATCCAAATCAGGATTGAAAAAACAAAACTTACGATGGAGCAGACAAGCCCCACTGTGGAACGGGAGTTCCGATGACCTCCGCGCTTCGAGAGGAATGCGAAGACCAGAGCCAGTATGCCGGAAGCACCGAACATTGTGAACAGGGAAATTATGCCGCAAACCATCGAAACAAGCGCAAAATCGTCGCGAAGTTCTGAAACAGCCCCATTTTTTGATTCAGATGAATTCACTGAGTTTTCAGTGCCTGATGCATTTTCCGCATTGCCGTCCGGTTCAAGATATGGAAGTGTCTGCACCGGCATTTCTTCTTTTTCAGCACCGGAAGATGTCACATTCCACGGATCTTCATTCATGTTCACGTTTTCGTCAGCCATACACCCCTCCTCTGCAATCAAGGCTTTGAATCATCAACCATAGGGAACCTCGAAAAAAATCTGAAGGCAGGTTTTTCCTGAACACCCTATTTTTTTGCAATAATATTATAAATGCGGTCCAAATCCTCTCGTGTAAAATAATTCACTGTGATTGTGCCTTTGTCGAAAGAACCCTTGAGCTGGACTTTTGTGCCGAAAACATCGCGGAACTTCTGTTCAATCGCAATGTAATTGGGGTCGCGGTCGTCAACAGAGGGTTTTGCAGGGCCTGTTTTCTTGGGAGATTTTTTTTCTCCGTTCATTTCCGCAGCCTGTTTTTCGCACTCACGGACAGAAAGACCTTCTTCCACCAATTTGTTGAAAAGCACCCTCTGGTCGGCAGGATTTATCACTGAAAGCAGAGCCCTTGCATGTCCTGAAGAAATGGCACCGGTCGCAATTGCAGCCTGAACTTCCTGCGGAAGTTTCAAAAGACGGATGCTGTTCGCCACGGTGGAGCGCTTCTTTCCCACTTTCTGAGCCACCTGGTCCTGGGTGATATTTTCCATTTCCATCAGCTGATAATATGCCTGGGCCTCTTCAATGGGGTTCAAATCCGCACGCTGGATGTTTTCAATCAGGGCAACCTCGAGTTTACGGCTGTCTGAATATTTACGCAGCTGAACGGGCACTTTTTCCAATCCGGCCGCAATAGCCGCCCTGGTACGCCGCTCGCCCATAATTATATAGAAGGAACCGTCACCTGCATCTTCAATTGTGATTGGTGAAAGGATGCCTTCCTGTTTCACGTTTTCAGTAAGTTCGGAAAGCTGCTCTTCATCAAAATATTGTCTGGGCTGATGCGGATTTGGTTTCAGCAAAGCAGGATTCACCCACAAAGAGCCGTTTTCGTCAACTGTAATTCCCTCCGGGATGTCTGATTTCGGTTTTACGGGCGCACTCACCGGAACAGAAGGTTCAAGTCCACCTGCCTCGTCCATCAATGCTTCCAAACCTTTTCCAAGTCTTCTCTGTTTAGCCACGGCTCAACACCTCTTCAGACAGTTTTTCATAGCTTTTGGCACCCACACAGTTCGGGTCGTACATACAAATGGGCTCTCCATGCGAAGGTGCCTCGGAAAGACGGATGTTGCGGGGGATAATCGTATTGAAAACCACATCCTTGAAATAACTCTTCACCTGCATAACCACATCCTGGGCAAGACGGGTGCGGCTGTCATACATGGTAAAGAAGATTCCGCCGATGACAAGGGAAGGATTTATGGTCTGCTGCACTTTTTTTACGGTCTGAAGCAAAAGCGTGATACCTTCAAGGGCAAAATATTCGCACTGCATTGGAACCAGCACAGCATCGGCGGCGGTAAGTCCATTCAAAGTAAGAAGTCCAAGCGATGGAGGACAGTCAATCAAAATAAAATCATAGCTGGCTTTCAACGGGTCAAGGGCCTTTTTCAGCAGGAAATTGCGCTCCTCCTTGTCATAATTCTGCACAAGCTCAATGGCAAGACCAGCAAGATCAATAGACGCACTGATGGCATCAAGATTTTTCACCACGGAATGTTTAATGGCCTGTTCCGAAGTGGCTTCTCCTGCAATCAGTTCGTAAATGGTGGGTTTTTCCTTGTTTACACCCACTCCGCTCGACATATTTCCCTGGCTGTCGAAGTCCACAAGCAGAACTTTTTTTCCCGCTTTTGCGATGTATGCACCAATATTGATGGCCGAAGTTGTTTTTCCTACGCCACCCTTTTGGTTCACAAAAACAAATACCTTACCCATAATTTCACATTATACCATTTTTTTTAATTGTAGTATAGGGTTTCTTTGTGATTTTATGGTAATTTTCAATTCGCTTCCATATAAAGGGTAATCGGGCAAATGAAGAACAAAAGCACAGGATTTTGAATTACGAATTACCTAAAAACGTAGGTTGGTTTCTGAAATTTCCGTTAACAAATTGCTGAATATGTGTTATAATGAATAGAGTTAAATATCCCTACGTTCAGGAGTTCTTTATGAAATCGCTGCGCATCCGTTTCATTGCCATTTTCGGACTTTTCACACTTTTATCATGCGGAATAATATCATTTCTAGCTTCAACAGGCGTTAAAAAAACGGCAACCGTTCTTGCAAGACAGCAGGGAAAAATCATCGTTGAAAAGACGGCCCTTGTAATAGACGGCGAACGTTTTTCCGAATTCATCAAAAACCCTTCTGAATCCGATCCGTTTTACGAAGAAACAAGGCTCAAAATGCTCGACATCGCCACATCATCGGGATGTCAGTATCTTTACACCATGGTTCCCGTGGACGGAACAATCTGTAAGTATGTAATAGACGGAAGCTGCGATCCAAGCGACACCGAGAACTTCTCTCCGCTAGGCACAGAAGAAGATATTGCCGACTACGGACACTTTCCATTCGACACTTTGAAACAAGACTGCGTCACCTCATCGGAAATAGAAAATCAGGATGAATGGGGATACCAAATCAGCACCTACAAGAGCATTACAAACAGCCGCGGCATAATTGTCGGATTCATAGGCTGCGACTTCGATATGACCGAGCAGGTTTCCACAATCAACAAGCAGATTGGCATAATCATTGCGATAGGATTGGCATTTTTCACTGCCGGAATCATTGTGATTTTCCTTTTCACGAGGACGATTTTCGGAAAGATTGACTCTGTTTCAAAATCAATGGAAAAAATCTCATGCGGCAAGGCGGACCTTACTTCACGCATCCCGGAAGAAGGCGACAACGAGCTCACCGAACTGGCGCGCAACTGCAACAAAGTCATTTCGAGTCTTGGAAGTCTGGTTTCATCCCTGCAGGACGAAAGCGGAATTCTTTCTGAAACGAGCGGCGATGTGACGCAGAAAATGAACGACAGCATGACCAAAATCCAGACAGTGAGCGGCGGTGTAAAGGAAATCTCAGACCGCATTTCAGAGCAGTCCGAACGGATTGAATCCATTTCGACGGAAGTGCGCACTGTGGAAAGTGAAATTGTCGGCCTTGACGACAGGATTTCGGATCAGTCCTCCGCAATCCAGCAGTCTTCTTCGGCAATCGAGGAAATCACTTCGAACATACGCTCTGTGGACCGCAGCCTGAACCTGATTATCAAGGAATACGGCTCACTCGTTACCGATGCCACAAAGGGACGGCAGATGCAGGAAGAAGTTTCAATACAAATCGAAAGCATCGCAAAGCAGTCTGAAAACCTGAACGAAGCAAACGCCGCAATTTCCTCAATCGCGGAACAGACCAACCTTTTGGCCATGAACGCCGCAATCGAAGCCGCACACGCAGGTGAGCTGGGAAAAGGATTCGGTGTTGTTGCTGATGAAATCCGCACGCTTGCAGAAACTTCAGCCACACAGTCAAGTTCAATCAAATCTCTGCTTGAAGGAATCACCGAAGCCATAGGCGGCATTGTCGACACTTCAAAGGAGTCGGCGGATGCATTCGACCGCGTGGGAACAAAAATCAACCAGCTTGAGGACCTCATCAAGGAAGTGCGCACAGGCATGCAGGAGCAGAACGCAGGTGTGGAAAACATCCTTGGCAGCATGAAACGTCTCGATTCAACGACACGCGACATTACCGATGCATCGCTTCATATAAAGAACGCAAGCTCAAAGGTGTTCACAAACGTGCATGATCTCCAGGGAATCGCCGAACAGACGAAGAACAGGTCCGGTGCGGTTTCGGGAGATATGGAGCTGATGGAAAGAATGGCGATTGCAGTTGCGGAAGCCTCGGGGCGAAACCTGGATGCAACGAAGAAAGTTTCCGATATGATAAACGGATTCAAAGTGTGAGTTTTTTCGATGGCCGAAGATGTCACTCGTAGGTGCGGAGGATGTTTTCGGCTGTCGCAATGCGGGTCTGCCTCAAGTCCATGCTCTGTTTTTCAATGTAGTGCTGGGCCTGGGGCTCCGTCATTTTAAGCACCTGAATCAACACAAGTTTTGCCCTGTCCACAATGCGGATTTCCTCTATTTTCTTTTGAAGACGCTGGTTTTCATTTTCAAGATGAAGCACCCTCAATCTGCTCGCCGTGAGCAGTTTTGCCGCCTGATAAAAGAATTCAGGAGTCGTGGGCTTGGGAAGCGCAAACACACCGTAATCCTCTACTCTGGCACCAAGCTCGAACACACGGCTGTTGTCCACAATCAGAATGATTCCGGCTGTGGTTTTGTCTGCCGCGGTAATCGCAAGGTCATCTCCTGTTTCATCGGGCAGCGGGGTGTCAATTATAATCAAATCAAAATCAGATTCCGTAATGCTGCGCCTGGCCTGCGCTCCGTTTTGTGCCGTGGAAATCCTTCCTATGGTTTCAGAGCGCATAAAATCCGAGATAATGCCCACAGTGGAGCTGGTATTGCTTACAATCAACACTGAATCCATGTTCTATTCATCCAATCTGAAGCCGTTGCTGTAGAAGCCGTTGCTGTTGTTTCCCTCCAGGAATGAAAGCAAAGTTGTTTCAGGGATGACGGAACGAACGAATGTGGAATCTTTTGCAATTGAACGGGCCTCCTCCAAACTGCCGGGGAGTTTTTCAAGACCTTCCAAATCTTTTTCAGAAGCCGTGTACAAATCCAAATCAACAGCGGGGGAAAGAGGCAGATTTTTCTCGATGCCGTCAAGTCCAGCCGCAATGATGAGAGCCATCACAAGATACTGGTTGCAGGAAGAATCAGGGGAGCGCACTTCAATCCGGGCCTGTTCACCTTCCGCCGCCGGAATCCGTATGAGCTGACTGCGGTTCTGCCGTGACCATGACACGTATTTGGGAGCTTCAAAACATCCAAGACGTTCGTATGAATACGCAAGGGGATTCGCAAAGACCGTAATCTCGCGGATGTGCGAAAGGATTCCTGCGATGAAAGACTGCGCTTCCTTGTTCAATGTTTTTTCGGCAAAAAGATTCTGGGAATTTTTGTGCAGCGAAAGATTCACATGAAATCCGTTGCCGGCTTCGGAAGGCATTGGTTTCGGCGTAAACGAGGCATACAATCCACTCTGTGCAGCTATGGTGCGTACCGTAGTCTTGAAAGTAGACACATTGTCCGCCGCACGCATCGCCTTGTCGTAACGGAAGTCAATTTCATTCTGACCGGGGCCTGATTCGTGGTGGCTGGTTTCAGGCACAATCCCCATCTGCTCAAGATTAAGGATTATGTCGCGTCTCACGTTTTCACCTTTGTCCACGGGGGCAAGATCGCAGTAGGAGGCATTATCCTGAGGACCACCGATGTTTCCATCCTGATCCAATTTGAAAAGATAAAACTCACATTCGGTCCCAATCTGCACGTCGTAACCCATTTCTGAAGCCCGTTCGGACACGTTCCTCAAGATGCGGCGGGAATCCCCCTCGAAAGGCGTTCCGTCCGGGTAGACTATGTTGCAGTACAAGCGGGCCACCCTTCCCCTCTGCGGTCTCCACGGAAGCACGGAAAGAGTCGAAGGGTCCGGAATGATGAAAAGATCGCTTTTGCTTACATTCAAAAATCCCTTCACGGCATTCGCATCAAAAGAAACGCCTTCCTTAAATGCTCTCTTCAAAACCGACGGTTGAACAGAAAAGCTTTTTACAGCCCCGAAAATGTCCACGAAAAGCAGCTTTATGAATTTCACGTCATTTTCCTGAACGTACTGCATTACTTCCGATGCTGAATATTCCATATCCTTCTCCTACTCCACGGTCACAGATTTGGCAAGATTTCTCGGCTTGTCGGGATTGACTCCTCTCTGAACGGCGCAATAATACGCAAAAAGCTGGGCCGGAACCACACTTAAAAGCGACGCAAAAGCACTTTCCACGTTCGGAATCTTTATGATCGTTCCCGCGCATTTCGCAAAATCCTTTCCGTCGCCGGTGGTGATGACCAAAGTCGAGCATCCCCGGGTAAGAACCTCCTCCAGATTGCTGGCAGTCTTCGCGTAGAGGGCCGGATCTGTTGCAATACCCACGACCAGAGTGGTTGAATCGACAAGAGCGATGGGTCCGTGCTTTAATTCTCCGGCCGCAAATGCCTCACTGTGCATGTAGCTGACCTCTTTAAGTTTTAAGGCACACTCAAGACTTGTTGCAGAATCATACTGACGGCCGATGAAGAAAACCTTTTCCTTGTTGAAGTTGTGCGCCACGAATTTCTGGATTTCGCTCTGATTTGCAAGGATTTCCTTCACTTTTTCCGGGATTGAAGCAAGTTCCCCAAGCAGACGGCGGTAATTTTCCGCATCAAGGGTGCCGCGGGCATATCCGCTTTTAAGGGCAAGCAGATACAGGCACATAAGCTGGGTGGTATAGGCCTTCGTTGACGCGACAGCAATTTCGGGACCGGCGGCCGTATAAATCACGTCGTCGGCTTCACGGCTCACGGTGCTTCCCACGCAGTTTGTAATTGCAATCACACGCACTCCGTTTTCCTTCGCGAGACGCAGGGCTGCTAGTGTGTCGGCGGTTTCTCCAGACTGGCTTATCACTATGAAAATGTCGTCTTTGTTCAAAATGGGGTTTCTGTAGCGGAATTCCGAGGCCACGTCAACAACCACGGGGATTCTGGCAAACTGCTCAAACGCGTAGCGGGCCACAACTCCTGCATGATAGGCGGTTCCACAGGCTGTAATCACGATGCGGCGGGCATTTTTCCAAATTCCGTCATCGATTTTAAGTTCCTCGAAATCAACATCAACAGGCTTTCCGTTTTCATACTTCAGATGCGGGCGCACAGTGTCGGTAAGGGCCTTGGGCTGCTCGTGGATTTCCTTCAGCATGAAATGCTCATATCCACCTTTTTCGGCGGATGAAATATCCCAATCCACGTGGTAAGGCTCCTTTATCACTTTGTTTCCGTCTTCGTCAAACAAATCCACATGGTCGGCATACAAAACGGCAATCTGCTTCTGATCAAGGAAATAAACCTCGCGGGTGTGTTCCAGAACGGCGGGCACATCGCTTGCAATGAAATTCTCCCCCTTGCCGAGGCCCACGATCAGCGGACTTTCCTTTCTGGCGGCAATCAGACGGTCGGGATAGTCCTTGCACACAACACCAAGGGCATAACTTCCCTCCAGACGGTGCAGGGCATTCAACACGGCGTCAAAAATATCCCCAGACTGCTCGTAAAAATAATTTATCAGATGCGCAACAACCTCTGTATCGGTCTGACTGCGGAACACGACTCCCTGCTCCTGAAGCCAGGCCTTGAGTTTCGCGTAGTTTTCAATGATTCCATTGTGCACAACGGCAATGGTACCGCTCACGTTTGTCTGGGGATGCGCATTCACATCGCTTGGTTCACCGTGGGTCGCCCATCTTGTATGCCCGATTCCCAGGCTTCCTTTTATGACTTCACGGGAGATTCTTTCCTCAAGCACTTTGAGGGAACCCTTCACTTTGCGGACAACAATATCCTCTCCGTCAAACACGGCGATTCCCGCACTGTCATATCCGCGGTACTCAAGTTTTTTAAGTCCGTTCACCAGAACAGGAGTTGCCATTTTTTCACCAACGTATCCCACTATTCCACACATAATATTCTCCAATATCTTCTATATAATATATCCAGTCTGCATTTCCGGAAGATTGCGAACATTCAAAGCCGCCTCGAAAAACAAAAGTCTTTAAAGGCTCCCTGATTTCTCCTCATATAAATTACACTAAGGTTGAAAGAATGTCCACAAGTTTCGGGTCATATATATTCTGTTTTTTACGCAAATCGGCAATTGCTTTTTTCGGTGAAAGTTCCCTGTGGTACGTGCGTTCCGACACAAGCGAGGCATAGCTTTCGACCACGTGGATGTATTTCGCCACTTCCGGGATTTCACTGCTCACAAGCCCCTCGGGATAGCCCGTTCCGTCTTCATTTTCGTGATGCAGATAACAGGCATTGAAGCAGACCGTATACAACTGTTCAGGCAGAAACGCAATATAGTCCTCGAAGTTTTTCACATGGGTCCTGATTTGCCTGCGCTCTTTTGACGTAAGAATCTCAGAATGAAAGTACGAACCCGGAATGTCAAGAAACCCGCTGTCGTAAACCAGTGCCGCCACGAAATACGATGCCGCGGTCTGTTTGTCGGCATTCAGAGCAATGGCCATGCGGTATGTAAGAGTCGCCACAAAAAAAGAGTTTCCCCGGCGGGCTGTATGACGGTCTGTCCTGAAGGAAAGCTCCCTACACTTCGAAAGGAGTTCCTCCATCTGCTCCCGGCTTATTCCGTCCATTTTTGTTGATTTCACTTCCTCTTCCGCAAATTCGAAACGCATTTTCTGTCTTTTGAACTTCTTTTTGTACAAAAGTCTTTTCACAATCGCGTAGACAATGTTCAAAACAATGACGATGACTGCAATCTGAACCAAAAGCAAAAGCAAATCGCGGAGATTCTGGGCACCGTCGTCCTGTTGGGCAAAAAGTTCCCTCAGACCGAAAAGTGAAGATATTATCGACCTGCCGAATTCCTGAAGACTGTCTGTTTCCTGCGGCTGCGCAAAAATCCTCTGCACGGGGACAAAAAAAAGAGCGGCAGAAAATGTCTTCAGTCTTCGGGGAAACCTCATTCAATAACTCTATCACAAATCAGGCTTGAATTCAATTATGAAGTTCCGACTCGCTTTTACGGCCCGCTCCCGGGGTTTCAGCATCCGTTCTGCTATTAGCGTTCAAAATGAGGCAGTGGGGCGCAGGAAAAAAAGCAAGGAGGGGATGTCCAATAAGTTTAATTTATGTCATTTTCGGGCTCGACCCGAAAATCTATTTATTTATAATATAAGCATTTATAGATTGCCGTATCAAGTACGGCAATGACATTTCAAACTTATTAGTCATCCCCGACGGTATCCAATGGATGCTGAAACAAGTTCAGCATGACATGATTCAATGGATGCTGAAGCCCTGGACCCGCTCCGCCCACTGATTGAAAAGATTCCTGTTATATAGTAGAATACCCCGAAAGATTGATTTTGAGGTGGCATTATGATTTTTTCGCCGGTTGAAGTTCAAGAAACTGTGAATATGTTTATGAGGCACAAGCTGGATGTCCGTGCAATTACAATGGGCATTTCCCTGCGCGACTGTGCCTGCGAGGACGGAAAAAAAAGCCGCCGGAAAATGTACGACAAGATTATGAGCAGGGCCGGAAATCTTGTGAAGGTCGGTCAGGATATTGAAAAGGAATTCGGTGTGCCGATTATCAACAAGCGTATTTCCGTGACTCCCATTTCCATGGTGGCGGAGCCCAGCGGTGAAAAATCATATATAGAATGGGCTATTACCCTCGACAAGATTGCGAACGAACTGGGAATCGATTTCGTGGGAGGATTTTCGGCATTGGTGCAGAAGGGCATCACTCCCGGAGACCGTACCTTGATTGAATCAATTCCCGATGCGTTGAATGAAACCGGGCGCGTGTGTTCCTCAGTGAATGTCGGAACCACCAAGAGCGGAATCAATATGAATGCCGTGAAGCTGATGGGCGAAATCATTAAAAGAACTGCCGAAGTTTCAAAAGACAAGCCCGTGAACGGTTGTGCCAAACTGGTCGTCTTCACCAATGCCCCTGAGGACAATCCGTTTATGGCGGGTGCATTCCACGGTCCGGGAGAAGGAGACTGCGTGATGAACGTTGGTGTCTCAGGTCCCGGCGTGATTCTTGCGGCTGCACGGGAGTTCAAGGGAAGACCGATCAACGAGCTTGCCGACGGAATCAAAAAGATGGCGTTCAAAATCACCCGTATGGGTCAGCTTGTCGGAACGGAGGCTGCCAAACGTCTTGGAGTGGACTTCGGTATTCTGGATCTTTCTCTTGCCCCTACCCCTGCCGTGGGTGATTCGGTTGCGCGCATACTGGAGGAAATCGGTCTTGAAGGTGCCGGTGCCCCTGGAACGACTGCGGCTCTTGCAATGCTTACCGACATGGTGAAAAAAGGCGGTGTCATGGCAAGCACAAATGTCGGCGGTTTGAGCGGTGCATTCATTCCTGTGAGCGAAGACGAGGGCATGATTAATGCGGTGAAGCAGCATTCAATCACACTTGAAAAACTTGAGGCCATGACCTGCGTGTGTTCGGTCGGTCTTGACATGATTGCAATCCCAGGCGACACTCCCGCCACGACAATCAGCGGAATCATGGCTGATGAAATGGCAATCGGCATGGTGAACAACAAAACAACCGCCGTGCGCTTGATTCCTGCCCCCGGAAAAAAAGCCGGAGACTGGGTTGAATTCGGAGGACTTCTTGGCGGCTGTCCCGTGATTGACGTGAATCCTTTCGGCTGTGCGGATTTCATCAACCGCGGCGGAAAGATTCCTGCTCCGATTCATTCATTCAGAAACTAAAAACGTCCTTGCTCATACTGATTTTTTGTAGACTTGATTTTTAAAATAGCCTATACTGTCTTCTATGGCAGCAAAAACAATCGCAGAAATTCAGTATGACAAAATGATAAACCGTCCCATCCCGAAAATCATCACGCAGCTGGCGGTTCCGACCGTATGCTCGATGTTGGTGACCGCTCTCTACAATATTGCGGACACTTATTTTGTTTCCCACATAAACACTCAGGCAAGTGCGGCGGTAGGCATTGTGTTTCCGGTGATGAGCATTATTCAGGCCTGCGGATTCACGCTCGGAATGGGGAGCGGAAGTCTTGTCTCCCGTTATCTTGGCGAAAAAAGAAATGACGAGGCCAACGAAATTGCGTCCACAGGATTTTTCACGGCGCTGGGTTTCGGACTTGTGATAACCCTTCTGGGCACATTGTTTTCCTCCGTCTTTATGAAACTCGTGGGTGCATCCGACTCCGTGCTGCCTTATGCAAACGCTTACGCACGCTACATCTTTTTTGGTGCTCCGCTCATGTGTGCGTCTTTTGTCCTGAACAATGTCTTAAGGTCGGAAGGAAAATCGTTTTTCAGCATGATTGCCCTGACTTCAGGAGGAGTAATCAATATTGCACTGGATCCTCTTTTCATCTATGTGTTCAAACTGGGGATAAGCGGCGCGGCAATTGCAACTCTTATAAGTCAGTGCATCAGTTTTTTCATACTCCTGAGCTGGTTCCTGCGCAGAAAGGCAATCTGCCGTATGAGCATAAGTCTTTGCACGAAAAAACTTTCCGTACTAGTGCTGGTTGTCGCCACGGGAATTCCTTCTCTGGCTCGACAGGGCCTTGCAAGTTTTGCCACAATCCTTTTGAACCGTGCCGCAGGAAATTACGGGGATGCCGCAGTTGCCGGAATGACGATTGTTACCAAACTGGTGATGTTCCTTGCCAGCGTGATGATTGGAATAGGCCAGGGATTCACTCCGGTCGCGGGTTACAATTACGGTGCCGGGCGTTATGACCGCGTGAAAGAGGCCTACAGATTCACAGTTGCCGCAGGATTCACTCTGCTTGCCGTTTTGTCGGGAATCGGATTCATTTTTGCCCGTCAAATAATGGAAAGATTTATAGAAGATTCCGAGGCAATACGGATTGGAACGAACGCTTTCAGATGGCAGGTGGCAGTCTTACCGCTGCATCCGCTGATTGTCTGCACGAATATGATAATGCAGTCAACGGGGCACATAAAGGCCGCCACATTTTTGAGCTGCAACAGACAGGGAGTTTATTTTATTCCCGCCATCCTCATTCTGCCGATGCTGCTTGGTCTTACCGGTGTTGAAGTGAGTCAGGCGGCCGCTGATTTTCTGAGCGTCATCACGGCGATTCCGTACATCATCTGGTTTTTCAGAAAATTGGACAAAAAGACCGCTTAAGAAAGATTTTTCAGGATTCTGCTTCCACGCGCTTGTGCTGTTCTTCGAGGAGCTCCATCACATGATCTATCATCCGCTGTTTGGGATCGGCTTCGTCTTCGGGCAGCGAGGCAAGATACTCTTTGCGGAAAGGCTTACATTCAATTACGGGGCTGGCGGTGAAAATCTGCTTTGTCGGTACGACCAAATCGTTCAGCATGTCTTCATCGCGCAGACGGAGGATGTGGCCGTTTATGCTCACCAAAATGACCATGTCGAAAAGACGCAGGTAACTGTCGATTTCACGAAGTCCTTTTTTCGTGTCTGGGTGTCCCGGGCGGTAGCGTGTGCCTGAGGGGAACACAAGGATGGCCTCTCCCCGCTTTTTGCAGTCGTCCATTGCCCGCATTGCCGCCATGTTGATTTTGCGTGCTTTCTGTTCCTCCGCCTTCACATCCTCTTCGCTCATTGCGCTGCCGGCGATTTTGTCCTGACTGCGGGTGGGATAAATTACGACGCGTGTGAAGCTTTCTGCATAGGCCCTCACGATGGGGTCGGCTTCATTCAGTTTCATACCTGCGACTGCAACGATTTTACGGGAAAGTTCCACGAGTTTGTCGCTGCCGGAATGTTCAAGCAGGTAAAACAGGGAGGGCAGGTCTGTGTTGGAGAAATGCTCCATAAGGATGAGTCCTGATTTTCCGGCCTGAATTTTGTCGTAGAAATCCTCGAAATTTTCACGTCCTCCTATGTGACTACCGGGGAGAGTGTTTTCACCGACCAAAGCATCCATAAATTTGCGTGTTTCCTGATTCGCAGGCTGATAGACATTCGTTTCGTCTATTTTAGCAGAAGCGGTTGATGCCGCTGCAAGGCCTTTGAAAAGGTCATGGTATTTTTCACGCAAAGACAAGTATTCCATTTCAATCTCCTTTGAAACATCCGGCCCCAAAATCTAACACCACAAAGATGTCTGGGAACTTATCATTATCCCTCTATTGTAAAGCGTCACGCCCCTCCTGTCAACATAGTTTCGCGTTAGGC
>DGXM01000038.1 GCA_002396325.1 Treponema sp. UBA4232 | reverse complement strand
AGGGGATGTCCGACAAGTTTGCCACCCGGTGTCATTCAGAACCTGCTGCCGTCATTCCGGGCCTGACCCGGAATTTCTCCTGTACGAGAGATGCTGAATTCGGTTGCAAGCAACCACGTTCAGCATGACGGTGTTCAATAGATGCTGAAATAAATTCAGGATGACAATACTTTTGGGACAGTCCCCTCCTTGCTTTTTTCCTGCGTCCCACTGCCTCATTTTGAACGCTAATAGCAGAACTGATGCTGAAGCCCTGTTCTTTTTTAAGGGAAAATACTTTGCAAAGATTTATTCTAAAAAACTGAACCATATTAAGACAAAGTTAATATCATACTGAAACCCTGCCGCCCCTATTGCACAATTTTTTTTTTTAGTGTATTTTAGCGAAATGAGTACACGATGTTTTGCAATGTTGAAGCCTGGTGTTTTGAACCGCAGGCTCGTAGGCGAAGTTATTAGCCGCCTTGAGAAGAAGGGACTCAAACTTGTGGGTCTCAAGTTGATGAATATTTCCCCTGAATTGGCAGCCGAACATTATGCCGAGCACAAGGGAAAACCTTTTTATGATCCGCTTGTTGATTACATTACCAGTGGACCGGTTGTAGCAATGGTTTGGCAGGGAGACGACTGCGTGACTTTGGTCCGCAAGATGACGGGAGCCACAAATCCCGCCGACGCTCTGCCTGGCACTATCCGTGGAGATTTCTGTTCACACACCTCGCACAACATTATTCACGCCAGCGACAGCAACGAAAGTGCAACACGCGAAATCAACCTGTTCTTCAGTCCTGAAGAAATTGTGGACTGGGAAGACCAGGGTTCCATTTGGTATTGATTTTCCTTATTTTCGAGAAGCCGGGACTTTTCCTTCTGGATTTGTTCCGGTTTTTTTTACGCTGAACCTTGATACTCTTTTCGAATTGAAAATCCTTTTGAGTAAAAAAAAAAAGAACCAAAGATCTTCTCTGGTTCTTGTGGTATGCAACATTTTCCAGCAGCCGTCTGGATGTCAATTGACCCGTCCGCCGGACACTCTTCCTTGCACATTTTTATTATCGGAGACGGAAAAAGAAACTTGAATGGAAGTTCGATTTTTTTTTCAGATTATGCATTTTTTTACACCGTTTTTCAGATGGCAAGAAGGCAATGAGTGAATCCGCCAAGAACAACGGGAATAATGAGATTGTCAAAATCCTTTAACGGCAGCACTTCGATTACGGTTCCGGCACAGGCGACCCACAATGCAATATCGGCACGGGATGTGACTGCAAAAGAAGAAATGAAGATTGCCGTAAAACAGGTAAGACTTCCCGCCACTGTTTTTCCGCTGGTTCCGGGAATTTTCACGCGTCCGAAAAGTTTTCCCGAAAGACTTGCAAGACCGTCGCCAAAAGAAAGCGCGTAGATTCCCACGGCGGCACAGGAAGGATCCCAAAGCAAGGCTGCAAAAACGATGCCTGAGACCAAAGTAAGCGGTCCCAGGACAAATCTGTTTTCATCACGCTTGCGGGCGGCGGCGGCAGTTATCTGAGAAACAAGCGGAATTTCATAACCGTTTCTGCGGGCAATTTCAAAAACGGTGTAAAGCAAAGCGGCCAGACAAAGAAGAATGATTACCGGCCAATACGCATAGCGCAGAAAAAGAGGAATGAATGCAGAACAAATGTGTATACTCTTACGGAACAGCTCCTTGGCAATGTCCCTTGCCCTTTGCTTTTTGATTATGCCTTCAGATCCGATTCCATAAGAGTAATTTGTCATTGTTTAAGCCCCTCTTCACCGTACAATGTCTTCGGTATTTCAGTATAAATGACAGGGGCATATCCGTAGTTCGGATTGGCGACATAAGTGCTGTTCTGTTTGCCCAAATCATTCACGGTAAGACGAATCATAGTCTCCTGATTTCTGTTCAGTGCATCCCAGGCACGGCTGCTTTCCGCGAAGTTCACGATTGACTTTCCGTTTGCGCTGCTGTCTCCGTTGAATGCGGCAATTCTTGAAAGAGTGACTCCCAGATTGTTGGTAGCCTTCATGTAAGTGTCTACCATATCACCATGGTCTGTGCGCACCTGTGGAATTACGATTCCGAACTTGTCGAAGTTGTTGCGCAGAATTGAAATCAACGCCTCGTAATATCCCTGGGCGGCAAAGTTGTCGTTTTTGAGGCTCAGGGTGTTTGCAAGAGCAAGCAGAGTGTGAATGTCCTGGCCGTCGTCAAGATCGTTGCCGTGGACAAAAGAGTTCCATGCCGCGTCGAAGTCTTGGGTGCTGTACTGGATGTAACCTATCTTGTAGCGCACCGATGCGGAGTCGTTTTTGTTCTCCACGGACTTTTCGTAGTTGCTCAGGGAAGCTTCCATATCTCCATTGATAAAATAGTTCAAATCTCCCAAATCCGCATAAAGACGTCCGACATCTCCTGTACTTGAAAGACCGCTGTTTTTGTTTTCACGCTCGAAAAGTGAGATTCCTTCGTTATAAGTCTGCTGTGCAAGTATGTATTCCCTTTCATCAGCATATTCCTCGCCGAGAAGACGATATGTGTTCACGAAGGTGTATATCTGCCGTCTGGTGCGTCTGGTCTGATTCTTAAAGGCCTCGATTGCGCCGGAGAACATTCTTACGGCATCTTTTCCAGAATTGGTGAGCACGTAATAGCGGCCCATATTGTACAAAGCCTCGGGATTGGTACCATCCCGCCGGACTGCCATTTCAAGAAGATCCGTCACGTTCACGATTACCTTTCTAAGACTTTCCTCTGAAGGACGCAGCGTGCCGTAGCGTTTGTCGAGCAGATAGCCGCTGAGTTCGGTAATATCCTGGCCTTCAAGAGCCTTCATCTTTTTGGGGTAGAACATATTCTTGTAATTGAGCACTTCAGCCAAATCGTCCACGTGGATGAAATAGCGCATTTCACGGCCGTAATACATATCAAGGAGTTTTGACTTCTGGTTCATGGTCACAAGAAGATCGTACTGCTCCTTTGCGTCCGCATATTTTGAAGGATCGTTGTCATCCGCCCAAGTGAGATACAAATCTCCGAGTTTCAAAATGGCATCCGGGTCGTTGATGTGATAATCAAGAACTTCGCGCTTCAGGATTCTTTCGGCCTCTTCGTAATTGTAAAGGTCGTTCATTTCCATATCGGCCCAGTCAATTCCAGACTTTTTGTCGCGTTTGAACACCTGAAGAGCCGAGCGGTACACTTTTCTTGCACGGTCGTACTGGCGGTGGTCACGGTATCCGTCGGCATATTTATAGAACCATTTCAACACAGGTTTGTAATTCACAGCTTTATTGAAGTTATCTTCCGCCTGCGAATAATGATTCTCTTCTATCTGACTGTACCCCATTTTGTAATAATGGTTGGCCCTGAGCGGCGTCCAGATGAATGTGACGGTAAGGAATACAATGCAGGCAACAAGGATGGCGGCAAGAGTTCCCATAATCGCAAACGGAATTATGCGGTTCTTGAGCTTGTACTCCAGAGTCTGCTTGTAGTTTTCGTATTCCTGGGCTGTACGTCTTTCAAAGTCGCGGGGCACATCCACGTGGATTTCCATCTCGCGGTCAAGCTGGGATGCAATCTGGCGGGCCGGCACTTTGCGAAGGACTTTTTCAAGAATTTCAAAAACCTTGTCGTCGGTGAAATCATTCTTTACGACCAGATCCTCAATGGCAACACGCAGATTCAGAGGATATTCGGAAAGATTTTTCAGGAATCGCTTGTATTCTGCGTCTGTGAAAGTGTTCTTCGGTTTGTTGACTTCCTCAGCTTCAATCGCATCGTCAAAGTTGGCCTTTGAAACAGAGGCCTTTTTGCTGAACGAGTCATCTGCGCCTTTTTTCTGATCCACAACGACAGGCTCGGTAAAATCAGGGATTTCAAATTCGCTGTCACCGAAATCGTCATTGTTCATAACAGCTCCGGGTGCTGAAAAATCCATATCCTCCATTGCGGATGTGTCGTATGTCTCAAGAGGCTCATCATCCTCCGTGAACTCGGGAGTCTCGCTTCCGTCAAGCGTCACAGGGCCTTCCGCATCTGCGGATTCAGATGCCGTTTCATCGACATTCGGACTTTCCCCGCCGCCGAGAGTGTCATCTGCTGCGGATGGTGCGGAAGATGCATCATTTCCGTCAAAAGACGTAACATCGCCGATATCGGGAAGACTGTCCATCGAGAATGTGTCACCGCCTGCGGAATCAGAGGATTCGTCTGCATCGGGAATACCGTCCATAACGGAACCCAGGTCGAAATCGTCTCCATCGGAAGTTTTACCGTCAGTGGCTGCTCCTGAATCTTCCACTGCCGCATCGGAGGCCGGAGCATCGAATATTGAAGGACTTTCCGTAAGCACGTCGGGAATCTCGTTGAATTCCTGCGGGAGTCCTGCATTCATATCTATTGCCGATGTGGCATTGAAAGCGGCATTTTCGGCATCCATATCAAAGTCAGAATTCGGTGAGTCTGAATCACCCCCGGCCGGAGATGCGGAAACAGAGGGAGTTGAAACAGAG
>DGXM01000225.1 GCA_002396325.1 Treponema sp. UBA4232 | reverse complement strand
TTTCACCGGCTCCGAAAACGACGATGGGTTTGTCTGTAATTCCTTTTGCGTCTGAAAGATAATTTGCTTTTGCGCTTTCAAGTAGATTCGTGAAAATATTTTTCGTGAAAAGACGCCCCATTTTTACGATGGTGATGCGGTTTTTCCAAAATGAGCCTGTGATTTCTGCGGCGGCCTCAAAAATCCGCTGGTACACTTTCGGGGCAAATGCCGGGCCTGCTGAAAAGTCGAGGGGAAGCACCCTGCGGATCGACCCGTTTTTCACATAATCCCTGAGCAGTGCGTCGAGGCCTGGAAAATCCGTTGCGTCGTGAAGATGGACAGAATCTTTTTCAGGAAGATTTGAAAGCACGGTTTCGGCAAGTGTCAAAAGAGGTTTTTCCGCTTCAAGAGCAAGTATCCTGCATCCGTGTGCTTTTTCCGCAAGTTCGGCGAGTCCGTAAAAAAGGCAGGGTGAATTGACTAAAACGAGAGTGCCAGGAAGAATTTGTGTTTTTTGTATGAGCGAAACAACTGCTCTTGAAGGATTGTATTTTGAGTAGAGAAGGCGGCCTTTGTATTCTACTGTTTTTAAAGAAAGTCCCCCCGAAGCCGTTTCCAGCAGACGGAGGGATTCATTTGAGGTGAAATCCATTAATCACCCATCATCATATCGTAATAGGCAGTCCAGAAGGAGTTTGTTACATCGGGAGATTTTAAAATCGCGTTTCCTGCGCTGTCCTGATCGTAATAACCTGCCTGAGTTGCATAGTTTTCGATTTCAGCAGCATCTTCGGTTGTGATGCCGGTGCATTTTACGACGATGACATTTGAACCAAGTACGAAGGGTTCGCTTGTCTGATTTTCCTTGAGGGAGAACATTGTCTTGAATGCATCGGCATTTCTTGAAAGACTTGAGAGTGCCGAGGCTTCTGAAGGAACCGTGTCCATGAACTGAGAGTTTCCGTAGTTGACGGGGAAGGCCGGAACATCGACTTTTGTGACTCCGTACTTTGTGCAGGCCTGGTCGAATCCGTCGTATACCACAATGTTTTCTCCACCGGCGGCGATTTTGCGTGCATCGGCAGGATTTGCGGGGTCGAGTTTCTGTCCGCTTTCACCGACGCTTGTGTCGTATGTGGCCGGTGAAGTTGTGGCTGCGTCTGAAATGAAGTCCTTTGCCTTTGCCGTGTAGTAGTTTTCAATATAACTCACTTCTCTTGTCTGGATGTAGGCAAGAACAGTGTCGATTGTGGCCTGGTCGTTGAAATTTGCAGCGGATGACGCGCCGTCGCAACGGAAGATTGAGAATCCCCGTTCGGTTGTGATTACATCTGAAAGCTGACCGTTTGCGAGACCCGTCACTTTGTTCAAATCTTCTTCGGCGGGAATCGTGAGCTTCAGCTGATAGAAGTAGGGACTTGAGAGCTTTCCAAGTGAGTCCGTGTAGAATTTCTCCGACTTTTCGGCAACTGCATCTTCAAATGTGATTTCGTTGTTCTGAATCTGCTTCAAGAGGGCTTTTGCGTCTTCTTCAGAGCTGAGTGTCACTGCTGAAAGATTGTAGCTCTGGAAAAGATCCGAGTTAGCCTTTCCGTATTTCACGGTCTCTTCGCTTGGCAGTGTCGATGTGCTGAATGCTGCGAGTTTGAATGAGTGCTTTTCGGCTCCCATCTGTGCAACGAAGGCCTGCTCCTTTGAAGATGATTTGACACCGTAGAGTCTGCTTGAAGAACCGTCATCGTTTCCGAAGAGGTCGTCTGTGTAGCGGGAATAAACAAGCTCCTTTTCTGCGGCTGTCCTGAGCTCGGTCTTTGTGGATTCATCGGTTTCGTTGTAGCGCTTCGGTGAATATTTGCCGCTTTCATCGTAGAAATACGGAAGAATCATGCGGTTCACAGCCTCTTTCGGAACTGCATAACCTGATGATTTTACGGCATCTTCATAGAACATATTCTTGATTGTGTTTTCGAATGCTGAATTGAGGATGGAACTGGCATACTGGTTTGTGTCCAGTCCGTAAGCTTCGTATTGGCGGGCGAGATTCGAAGCTGCCGTAGCGAATTCCGTTCCTGCCTTGTATTCTATTTTCCGGCCTTTGTATGTGCCGAATACAGACGGTTTGTTTTTGTTGAAAATGGACTCAAATACTGCTGAGCCGCCTACAGGAATAAATACTGCTGCTGAAATCACGAGAATGATAACGGCACCGATTTTGGCTCCGTCTTTTCTTCCTGATTTGACTTTCTTTTCTTCTTCTGCCATAGGAGTTAACATCCTTATACTCTGAATTTATAGTAGGAAATATTTTATCATTGTATAAATTGACTGTCAACGGTGATTAAAGGGTTTTTCAAAAAAAGTAAATTTTTTTTTATTTTGCTATTGACATAATTTTTACGCTGTGATATATTATGACTCATCAGGGGGGCTTAGCGAAGCTGGTTATCGCGCTGGCCTGTCACGCCGGAGATCACGGGTTCGAGCCCCGTAGCTCCCGTCCCCAAGCCATTCGGAAGAATGGCTTTTTTTTTCAAAAGTGTCAGGATTTGGTTCTTGGCATCCGGGTAATAGCGCAGCTGGTAGCGCGCTACGTTCGGGACGTAGAGGTCCCCGGTTCGAATCCGGGTTACCCGACTTAAAGACTGTCTTCCATTTGCGGAGGCAGTCTTTTTTTTTACATGGATTGATTCGTGCGGAGGGTTCAATACCCCGACGCTCTGCGTCG
>DGXM01000226.1 GCA_002396325.1 Treponema sp. UBA4232 | reverse complement strand
TCGTCGTTTTCGGAGCCGGTGAAAGCATAGACGAAACCTGTTCAAACAAAGATTTTTTCACGGCGGCTCAGCAGGGAAAATTCTTCATTCTCGCAGTTGACGCCGCCCTCGCATCTCTCTTGGACAGAGGACTCCATGTAGACGCAGTTGTGGGGATGGAAAGTCAATTCGCAATACAAAAGGCCTATTTAGGTGCACGGGGAAGCGGCATCACATATTTTGCAGACCTTTGCTCACGTCCGCAGATTCCGCACATTCTTTCAGGTCAGGTTTTCTGGTACACCTCCGCATTTTCAGACACGGCATTTATTCCAGAAATACAGAACCAACACTGCCTTCCCGATTTGATTCCACCGCTGGGCTCCGTAGGGCTTACGGCTGTTTACATTGCTCTGGTGCTCAGGAAAAATCAATCCGTACCTGTTTATCTCACAGGCCTCGACTTCAGCTACAGCATCGGAAAAACCCACGCAAAGGGAACCCCCGCTCACAAAGGCCGTCTGATTGAAACAAAAAGACTGCTTCCTGTGGAAAATTACGATGCCGCCTACTCGCCTGCCGCATTCAAGGCCACTGGAAAAAACGGAAAGGAAATCGTGAGCACGAAGATTCTTTCCACTTACGCACGCACTCTTTCAGAACAGTTTTTCGGTGTGAAATCCCTTTTTGACGCTTCGAACTCAGGTCTTCCCCTTGCATTTGAAAAAGCCCCGGAAAACTGGGCCGTGTTTTCGGAAAAATCCACTTGGAAAGATTTCAGGAATGTGCCGCTGCACCCGGAAAGAATTGATGCTGCGGAAAAATGGTACGAAAACGAACAGGAATCCCTCAAGAGGCTTCGGTCTCTTCTTTCAGAGGGAGATTCTTCACAGTACAGAAATCAGGACACTACTCTTGAAGAGCAGGTGAAAAATCTTCTTTCCACAAGAGACTATCTCTTCCTGCACTTCCCCGACGGATACGCACTTTCAATGGAAGAAAACTTCTTAAAAAGAGTGAGAGCGGAAATCGATGTGTTTTTGAAAATCATCTCGAAAAAAAAGGCCGGCAATCATCCGACTGTCAGCCTTTAGAAAAATCAGGATTTACAGACTAGAGTTCGCAGATAGGTGTGAATGTGTCTGCCTTGAGGGAAGCACCACCGATGAGTCCTCCGTCAATGTCGGGCTGAGCCAAAAGCTCCTTTGCGTTGGAAGCTTTCATTGAACCGCCGTACTGGATAATCACTTCGTCGGCAACTGCCTGGCTGTAGAGCTTTGCAATGTGGGCGCGAACGAACTTGTGAATTGCCTCTGCATCTTCGGGAGTTGCGGTCTTTCCTGTACCGATTGCCCAAACAGGCTCGTATGCAATAACCACGTTCTTCATCTGCTCTGCGGTAACGCCGGACAAATCTGCATCAAGCTGGAAGGCGCATACAGACTCTGCATTTCCTGCCTCACGGTCAGAAAGAAGCTCACCGATGCAAAGAACAACTTCAAGTCCCTGAGCAAGTGCACGGCGCACCTTTTTATTGATAAGCTCGTCGCTTTCACCAATCTCGTGGCGGCGCTCCGAGTGTCCGAGAATCACGGACTGAACTCCAAGATCCTTCAGCATTTCTGCGCTCACTTCACCTGTATGAGCTCCGTTTCCGGTGGCGGCCATGTCCTGTGCTCCAAGACGAATGTTTGATCCCTTGAGCACCTGGGATACGGCATCAAGATACACGAAGGGAACTCCCACCATATACTTGTTGGGCTTATCCTTGAGAGATGCAACCAAATCCTTTGCAAGCTGAACAGCCTCGGCCTTTGAAGTGTTCATCTTCCAGTTTCCTGCGATATAATGCGTTCTTGACATGATAAAAACTCCTGTAAGAAATCTTTTCCTCATATTCTAGCGAAAAATGCTGTCTTGTTCAACCGTTTTTGAACCGGGGATTTTCAACATACTCGACAAAAAGGCACTTTTGCATTAATATTCCAAGCAGGAAGCGTTTTAAGGAGTCCGCCATGAAAAAAATCAACGGCACGTCAAGAGCCTCTGATACGGAAGACAGCGTATGGGCAGAATAAGAATCGAATCATCCTTTTTAAGACATTTCACTTTTGCAGCGGTTATTGCAGTCCTTCTCCTTTCTGGATGCGCATCAACTCCCGGATCAACGCGGCCGGAAAATCCCCGGGAAGAAGAAAGCGAAATCTTCCCGGACTCACAGTGGAAAAAAGTCACTTCGCTTAAACAGATGGAAGGGCTCTGGATTTCCTCCAACGGAAACTCCTACGAATGGCCGTTTAATCTGAACAGGAAAATGTATCTGCGTTTTGCATGGAGTGAACATGACGACACCGCTTTATGGGTAAGTTTTGCAAAAAATCACAACAGGACTTTCAGCGATGTTTGGAATCACCGTTTTTCATACATCAATGCAGTCTACGGTGAAAACCTTCCGGCCGCAGATGAAAACGGATCACAGCTGGGCATAAAACTCCGTGCGGATTATTCACAGCCTTACAGCCATGATGTTCCATTCCGAATCTATGCCAGAAAAGAAATGCTTGTGCCGGAACAGATTGCAGAACTGAACACAGGATTTTTTATGCGTCGCGGCGATGAAGTGAAGGAAAGCGGTGAATTTGATTTTCATTCTTTCAAATTCCAGAATATCACATCAGACGGACAAATCTACCTGAAATCCTGTGACTATTGGAAGGAATAATATATGAAGAAACTTGCACTGTTTTTTTGCGGCATTTTTTTCTTCGCGGCATTTCCGCTTTTTGCCCAAAACTATGCGCTTGTGCTTTCAGGGGGAGGAGGAAAAGGTTCATACGAAGTAGGCGTGTGGAAGGCTTTGTATGAATACGGAATAGCGCAGAAAGTCACCGTCGTTTCTGGAACCAGCGTGGGAGGTCTTAACGCAGGACTTTTTGCAATCGCACCGTTATACCGCGTTGAAGACATCTGGCTGAACGAAGTGCCCCTGGAATTGAATCAAAACGGAGAAGTCATTTCGCAGCAGGGACTTTCAAACATTATGAACAGGCTTTCTTTTTTCCCTCTCTCGGAGCTGGAGAGTCCTGTAGTTTACGTAACCTGTACCCATTCATGGGAGGACGGAGTCGGAAGTCTTTTGAACCTTGGAGTGCAGGCAATCAAAGCGGCAACAAAATCTGTAATCGACTATGCATACCGGTTCTGTCTGAATGATGAGACAGATGAAAATGAGATTCGGAACAAACTGCTTGCGACATCTGCTTTTCCAGGATTCACAGAGCCAGTGAGATTGAGTGACGGACGCCTTTATTCCGACGGAGGAGCTGCTGACAACACACCGGTAGAGCCGGTCATTTCCCATGCCCCGGACATCATTCTTGTGGTGCACCTGAGCAACTGGAGTCCTAAATTACAGCAGGGAAAATGGTCCTGCCCTGTAATCGACATCTGGCCAAGCGAAGAAATGCGATGGCTCGGCGGCACAATGGATTTTTCGAAGGAATGGATTGAACGCAACATAAACCTCGGCTACAATGACACCGTGCGATGGCTGAACGAAAACGGATTTTATCCCGTGGAGGATTATTGGTTTCACTAAAACTCGCTTCCCTCAAAAATAAAAAAAACCCCGGATTCAAAATGAAAACGGAGCCTTTTCTTACAATCACCAACACTCGACGC
>DGXM01000065.1:13326-17322 GCA_002396325.1 Treponema sp. UBA4232 | reverse complement strand
GTTCTTGTTCTTCTTACCGATATGACCAACTTCGCTGACTCAATGAAGGAAATCGCCATCACACAGGAGCAGGTTCCTTCAAACCGCGGTTATCCGGGAGACCTTTATTCACAGTTGGCATCCCGCTACGAAAAAGCTGTTGACTTTGCCGACTCGGGTTCTGTCACAATTCTTGCCGTAACAACAATGCCCGGTGATGACGTTACTCATCCGGTTCCGGACAACACAGGATACATCACCGAGGGACAGTTCTACCTGAAGGGTGGACACATTGAGCCGTTCGGATCCCTTTCACGTCTTAAGCAGCAGGTCAACTCAAAGACGAGAAAAGACCACCGTGCGCTTATGGACGGTATGATCCGCCTGTATGCCCAGTACCGCGACACTTTGGAAAAGAAGTCCATGGGTTTCAATATGTCTGCGTGGGATGAAAAACTCTTGAAGTACGGAGCATTGTTCGAGTCGAACATGATGGACTTGAGCGTGAACATTCCGTTGGAGGAAGCATTGGACAATGGATGGAAGATTCTTGCTCAGTGTTTCGAAAAACAGGAGACCGGTCTCAAGACCGAGCTGATTGAGCAGTTCTGGCCCAAATAAAGAGGATACTGAATGGCAAAGTTAAAGCTGACTAAAAACGAGCAGAAGGCACAGAAAGACGCGCTGAAAATGTACCAGCGTTATCTTCCCACGCTCACGCTCAAAAAACAGCAGCTGCAGTCAGAAATCCGCACCATAGACGAAAAGTGCAAGGCTGTCCGAGAGGAAAAAAAGGCCCTTGAGGAAGATTTCCAGAAATGGATTTCTGTCTTTGGTGAAAAAGATGCTTTCAAGCCTGGAATGGTGACTGTAAAAAACATCAAAAAAGGCTGGAGCAATATTGCCGGTGTAAAGATACCTGTTTACGAAGGTGCTGATTTTGGCCGTGGAGATTACGACCTTTATTCAACCCCGCTGTGGATAGATATGGCTGCAGACCGCATGGAACGCGAGTTGGAGCTGGACTTGGAGGCAGAGGTTCTGGAGGAGCAGGTGAGGCTTCTTTCTCAGGAACTGCGCACCACGAGCCAGAGAGTCAACTTGTTTGAGAAAGTTAAGATTCCTGAAACCAAGGCCAACATCAAAAAGATTGGCATTTTCCTTGGTGACGAACAGGTTGCCGCCGTTGTGCGGAGCAAGATATCGAAGAAGAAACTTCAGGCTGTTACTGACAGTGCGAATGCTGAGGCTGCGGAAAAATCTTCTGCAAAAACCGCCGCTGCAAAACCACGCGCCAGGAAAACCGCTGTAAAGGAGGCTAAGAAATGATTGTTCCTATGAAAAAAGTCTCCGTGGTTGTCTTGAATTCAGAGCGCAAGAAGTCTTTGAAGAAACTCCGAAAAATGGGACTGATGCATCTGGAGACTGTTGAGGGAAAGGGCCCTGTTCTGGCTGCTTACAAAGAAGCCCTGGCGGTGACTGAAAAAGCGATCGGTGTTTTGGACGAAATCAAAGTCTCCAAAAAGAATATTCCGGTTCCTGTTGAGCTTTCATTTGCCGAGGCTGATTCCCGTGCAAGGGAAATTGTGGCTCTCAGCGACAGAAAGAAATCTCTTCTTGACTCAATAAGTCAGAATACCCAGGAATTGGAGCGGCTTTCAAAGTGGGGAACGGTGGATCCCGAGGATTTCAAATATCTGGCCGAAAAAGGCATCTATATGTATATGTACGAAATCCCTGTGGAAAAGTACCTGACGATTGGTGAAGATTCCAAGACGATGGTCGTGAACTCTGTCGGTAAAATAGCCCGTTTCCTTCTTCTTTCAGAGAACGAGGTGACCGAGCGTCCTGCCGATTTGCCCCCTGAGGCTTTTGCGGTTCCAATGCCGGAAAAATCCACGGATGAATTCGTTGAGGCCATAAAAAAGGCTCAGGAAGAAATTTCTTCTATAGAAAAGACTTTGCTTGACTGCAAGAAATACAGAAATGGCATCGGAACATTGAAGTCAAATCTTCAGACTGACATCGAGTTCGAGACTGTTTTCAGCGGAATGGAGCGTGAGTCGTCTGTAGAGGATGAAAATCCCAAGGCTGTGGAGCAGGAAACCGTTGAGTCTGCGCTTGAGGCTGAAAAAGCTGAAACCGAGGATAAAAGCGGAAAACTTGCATGGGTCACGGGTTATGTGCCTGAGAGCTCAATGGAAGATTTCGCCGCTGCCTGCAAGATGAATGAATGGGCCTTCGCCGCTTCAGATCCTTCCGAGGATGACCCTGTGCCTACAAAGCTTCACAACAACAAGCTCGTGAGCATAATCTATCCTCTTACGGATTTTCTTGATGTCACTCCCGGATACCGCGAGTTTGACATTTCCGGTTGGTTCCTTTTCTTCTTCTGCATCTTCTTTGCGATGATTTTTGCGGATGCCGGCTACGGTGCCCTGATTGAGCTGGTGGGACTTGTCCTCCTCGTAAAAAGCAAGAGCGGAAAAAGGTCTCTTCCCGTGTTGGTTACCATTTTGGGAGCCTGTACGATGGTGTACGGTGTGCTTACGTGCTCATGGTTCGGAATCGAGGCTTCAAAACTGCCTGCATGGATGGTTGACATTTCGTGTACGCCTATATCGCAGTCAAAACTGGCAAAGCTTGGTGTGGAAAACGCCTCTGATGTTGCAAATACAAATCAGAAGATTTTCTGCTTTATCCTGGCCCTTATTCAGTTGACGATTGCACATGTGAAGTGCTTTATTGCCGACAGAAAGAGTCTCAAGTGCTTTGGTGACCTTGGTTCGCTTCTGCAGTTGTGGGGTATGTTCTATGTGGTGATGAATATGGTCGTTGACGGAACCCGTTTCCCGCTTTTGGATACTGGAAATCCCATTCCGATTCTGGGAGGTGCGGTTGTCCTTCCGTCATCAATGCCGCTTATTGCCATCGGGGTCCTGCTTTTCGGATTCGTGCTCAGCTTTATCTTCTCGAATTACGAGGGAAGCATCGGCAAGTCGATTCTTGAAAGCTGCAAGAACATAATCAGTGTGCTTTTGGGTGTTGTGAACGTGTTCAGTGACATCGTTTCTTACATCCGTCTGTGGGCTGTCGCATTGGCAGGTGCTGCAATTTCCGGTACCGTAAACACGATGGCCGGACCAATGTTCGGTAAAATGTTCCTGGTGATTTTTGCAGTGGTTCTTTTGGTTTTCGGACACGGATTGAATATGATTTTGAACCTGCTTTCAGTCATTGTTCACGGTGTTCGTCTTAACACCTTGGAATTCTCCCAGCATCTTGGAATGACTTGGAGCGGAACAAAATATCATCCGTTCCAGGAAACTGAAAATGCCCGGGAAGTCAATGTGAGAAATCTTGGCAAAAATGCAAAGACGGGAACTGACGACTGACTTTGCGAAACGGTGCAGTTTGTACCGTATGAAAAATGAAATGACAGAAAGTGTGTCTTTCTGAAAAAATTAGATAATTAAGCGTCTTAGGGCGCTTTAAGGAGTAAACTATGAACTGGGGTATGATTGGTGCTGGTGTGGTAATGGGTATTGCCGCTATGGGAAGTGCTATCGGAATTGGAATCGCTGGACAGGGAGCCATCGGTGCTTGGAAACGCTGCTATTTGAACAACAAGCCGGCTCCGTTCCTGCTGGTGGTTTTTGCCGGTGCTCCGTTGACTCAGACCATTTACGGTTTCCTGCTTATGAGTACAATGCGTAATTCAAGTGCGGATCCTCTCTTCCTTTTGGGACTTGGAATTGCCTGTGGTCTTTCAATGTGTATGTCTGCAATCGCTCAGGGAAAAGCCGGTGCTGCAGGTAGCGATGCTTTGGCAGAAACAGGAAAGGGCTTTACCAACTACATTATGGTTGTCGGACTTTGCGAAACTATCGCTTTGTTCAGCATGGTATTCGGAATGATGGCCTGCTAAAAAAATAATGCAGACTTTAAGCCGTTGAAGAGATTTTCAGCACAAGCTTGAGTACTCTTCGACGGCTTTTTTTATTCGTGCGGAGGGTT
>DGXM01000065.1:0-13180 GCA_002396325.1 Treponema sp. UBA4232 | reverse complement strand
GTGTTGGTGATTCGTGCGGAGGGGTCGGTGCTCCCGTGCCGCTTGAAACTTTGCTGCGAATCTGAGTTTAATATTGTGATTGATAAAAGTCATCTCTAAAAATCTGACGGTATTCCAAAAAAAGTCACAGGAAGAATTTTCAGAGCTGCCCGTTCCTATAGTAGATTGCAAAAGACGTCAAAGACTGTTACAATCCGTATGCTGGAATGTTTAATTTTTTGTGGAGGATTGCATGGCGCAGAATGATTTATTCAAAAAATCCAGGCTGGTGTATGTGGGAGGTCATGGGAACATACGCAAAGTGGGCATAGGCGGAGGAAGCCCCGTGACTCTTCAGACCATGTGGAAAGACTCCATCGTTGGGCTTGAGGAAGGCTCTGAAAAATTTTTCAATATACTCCGCGAAATCCAGTCGTTGAAATCGCTCGGCTGCGACATAATCCGCTTTGCAGTCCCCGACATGGACAGTGCAAGAGCCCTGTGCCTCATTCAGTCGCACACTGATGTGCCTCTTGTTGCGGATATTCATTTTGACTACCGGCTTGCCCTCGAATGTCTTAAGGGAAACATCGCCGCAATCAGAATCAATCCGGGAAACATCGGAAGCAGGGAAAGAGTTGAAGCTGTGGTGAACGGCTGCCGTGAAAAAGGATGTGCAATCCGCATAGGTGTGAATACAGGAAGTCTCCCCAAGGATTTGGAAGCCGGGGTTGAGGAGGGAAAAATCGGCCGTGCACAGGCTCTTGCGGAAGCAGCCCTTCGTGAAGCAGCCGTTTTTGACGAGTTGAAATTCGATTCCGTTGTTGTGAGCATGAAAGCGTCTTCGGTAAAGGAGACTGTCGAGGCAAACGAAGCTTTTGCACGTGTGTCGGACATTCCGCTTCATATCGGAGTCACAGAGGCAGGTCCGCTGATTCCAGGAATCGTCAAGTCTACTTTGGCGTTTTCCAAGCTGCTTGAAGAGGGAATCGGGGACACAATCCGCGTGAGTCTTTCGTCAAGTCCTGAAAACGAAGTGATTGCTGGAAGGGAAATTCTGCATGAATGTGGAAAAAGGGATGGCGGAGTCACATTGGTGAGCTGCCCCAGATGCGGAAGAATCGGCTTCAATGTTCATGAATTCGTGTCAAAATGGCAGAACGAGCTTCTTGCAATGAAAAAAAACGTGACCGTTGCCGTGATGGGATGCATTGTGAACGGTCCTGGCGAAGGAAAACACGCTGATTTGGGTATAGCCGGAGGCGGTGACAGGGTTATTATTTTCAAAAAAGGGAAAATAGTACGAACAATAGACGCAAAAGATGCCGATAAGGTATTCAGGGAAGAGTTGGAGTCTTTGTGATGAAATTATTCAAGAAATTTTTAGTTTTGGCATTGTCGGTATCTCTCTTTGGTGAAAGTGTTTTTTCCCAGACGTCCATCGTGGTGCGCAAGCCCACCGGGGAGCAGTATTGGTATATATTGAAACAGGCGCAGGATGCCTATGATTTCGGCGATTACGGACAGTGCATTTCGTATGCTGAACTTGCAAAAAACGTTCGCAAAAATCAGATTCTGTGGGAACAGTACACTCTGGATCAGTCCCAGCGTTCCAGGGCAATGCGGGATGCCGGTGATGATTTGAAAAACGTGATGGATGCACTTGAAAAGACAAAGCAGACAAAAGCTCTGGAGATTGTCAATTCATATATAAGCACATACGGCGAGTCTGCTTTCGGCGGAAGTTTTTCACGTCTTCTCTCCTTTATCCAGTTGAATTCCTCCTATCCCGAAGCGGATTATCTTATAGGACGTGTGTACAAGATTGAGGGAGAGGTTGAACAGGCTTCCCGCTATATGAAAAAGGCCTACGAGGCATCGAATCTTCTGAGTGTAGGGGATATGAAGTACGACATCCTTTACGACCTTGCAGATATGGCAAAAAATCAGCTTGACAGTTTGAGTTATGCCTCATATCTTGAAAAAATCGGAAGCGGCCAGTATTACACTGATTACGAAAAATATCTTCTTGATGTTCTTGCCGATGACCAGTTCTATACAGACACACAGTATATGAACTCAATGGAAAAAATCATCAGTGCCAACGACCACAAGGCGATTGAAAGATTCTTCGTGCTTTACAGAAGCAGTTCGGACCGTTCTCTCAAGGCATTGGAGGGACTTGCCTCATATTATGAGAATACAGCGTCCATTATGGAAGATCCCGCAAAGGCTAGAATAGAAAGGTCAAAGGCTTTGAAGTGCGCCGCATTGGGTACTGTTGTTGCTGTCACCAGAATTCAGACCATTTTGGAAGACCGTGTTACAGATTATCACTACACCACAATTCAGGATATGCTCAAAAGATGTGCAAAATACCCGGATATAATCAGGTGGGGAAATGAAAACGGAGTCTGGGAACTCTTCTTTACTCTTGCAGACACCGCTGAAGATCGCGGATACGCTGTGTTTGCAACAGACCTTTTCACGACGATAAAGGAATGTTGCCCCGAAGTCTACTGGCAGGAACTTGCTTCAAGCCGCATCAGAAATTAAGTCCGAGACCGAAATAAAGCTCGTAGCTCTTGACATTCGGATCTCTCCAGCTTGTGTCGATAAAGTCGCCGAAGAGTCTTCTTCCCATATCGAATCCGAGACTGATGCGGACTACATAACTCTTCCATTTTGACGGGTAAATGAGTGCCTCGAATCCAGCTGTATAGAATCCGTCCTGAAGACTGAACACTCTGTTCGTGATGTAGTTGTGCGTAAGGGCAATGTCTATGAACGGAGAAATCTGAAGTTCGAAATTCAGGTACGGGAAAATCTTGTGCGGAAGCCAGAAAAGTCCCTTGAAGAAACCAGGAAGATTATCATAAGAACCGAAGAGAGCATATCCCCAGCCCATCCAGTCCGTAGTCACTATGTGGATGGGAAGTTCCATTGTGAATTGAAGAGCGGTGTCCGTCTGAAGTGCATAACGTGAGCCGTCTGCAGTACGCTGATTGTCGAGAACACCGCGGAGTTTTCCTCCGATATTGTTCGGGGTGTCATTGTAGGTGTAATATCCGTAAGCTCTGGCATTGAATCCCACGTATTTTGCCGCACTGAAGTACTGAGCTTCGATTGAAACGAACGGAATGATTTTCTGTGTGGCGAAATTGTAAGAAACCGATGCATTTGTTGAGAAAGAATATCCTTTTCTGAAATTTTCCTTCCAGTCCACGGCGGAAAGACCGAAGCTGTTGTTTTGTGCTATTGTGGGTCCTGTTATGGATGTATTGGCCGCATCGAGTCCGTCGAAGTCCCAGTTTGCAGTGAAACTCAGCGAAGGAGTGTATGAAATGGGAACAACATCATTGAAATACCCCACTGTAAGGGGCATTGACACACTCAGATATTCGGTGAAGAACAGGGCGTCGTGGTATGTCATATAGTCGTTTTCCCTTGTGATTGACTGCGTGAAGTTGAAATTCAGGCTGTGATTTTTGAAGGGAACGCCTACCGTAAGTCCTGTCGCATATTTGAATTCAGGGTAATTGTCAAGAGGCCAGCTGAAGGAGAAATCGTTTGACCAGGAGTTGTGGGTAGGCCCGATTGTGAACGGGAATACATAGTCGAAATTCAACCCCATCGTGAATTTTGAGAAATCGTCAGGATAATCGGAAGTTCCCCAGTGGGTGTTCAAATCAACATTAAAAGGATTCATCAGACCCAGGAAATTCGAGTCCTTGGCTTTGATTTTGAAATCCAGTCCGTCGTTGGAATTGTAACTTGGCTTCGGGAGTGCCAGAATATGGTTTGAGTCGGACACCCGGATGTTGAATTTCACCGGAACAACACCGTCCTGCTCCTCACCCAGCTCATAGGATGCCTGAACGTCTTCGAGCATACGGGTGTTTTCAAGCTGCTGCACGACTTTTCCCATATAGACTTTCACTTCGTCTTCGGAATGAAACACCAAGTCTCTGTTGACGTCCACCTTCTGTTTGAGTGCCCAGGGCTTTGTGAGTCCGGTGGATGTGTACGTTACATCTTCAACCTTATAACTTTTTTTTACTTCGACCTGTGAAAACAGCGGCTGAGCCAGAGCGAAGATGATGGAAACCAAGACTGCTGTCTTTGAACTTTTTTTCATTAATAGGCTCCTTTGCCTCTAAAAACGACCCACACTGTTTTGATTATAATCCAGATGTCGAGCCAGATGGACCAGTTTTGTATATAATATGTATCAAGCGTGATTCTTTCTTCGTAACCCGTGTCGCTTCTTCCTGAAATCTGCCACATACCGCTCAGACCGGGTTTTACGGTGAGCACGTAGTCGGCATAGTCTCCGTATTTCACGAGTTCGGGCTCCGTAACGGGACGGGGACCCACAAACGACATTTCCCCCGTGAAAATATTCCACAGCTGGGGAAGCTCATCGAGACTTGTTTTTCTTAAGATGCGTCCGACTTTTGTGACGCGGGGATCATCGGTGAATTTGCGGTCCTTTTCCCATTCGGCGGCGCGCACGGGGTCTGTTGCAAGAATGTGTTTGAGCTGCTCCTGTGAATCGGTTCCCATCGACCTGAATTTCCAGCATTTTATGGGCTTGCGGTTTCGTCCCACTCTGGTGTGACCATAAAAGACCGGCCCCGGACTGTCCAGCTTTATGGCCAGTGCTATTATGAGAACAATCGGAAGAAGCACGGGAGCCACGGCAAGACAAATAGAAACATCGATAAGCCTTTTGAGAAAAAGAGGACTTTTCTTTGTGAGGTAATTCGTTGAGGAAAAACCGAGAATGCCTCCGAAATCCCTCATATGAAGGGACATATTGATTGAGTTCTGTCTTTTCGGAACTCTGACTATGTAGCGGTAGTTTGTCTGAAGTTTCTCAATCTGATGGTTGTAGTCGCAGAGAATGGCAACCTTTATGTTGAGTTTTTTTATGAGCGAATCAAGTTCGTCGGAGCGTTCGAAAACCGGCACACCAAGATAGTCTTCCGGGGGATTTTCCATATCGCTGATTATGAGGGCCGGACTGTAGCCGTAATATGGTCTGCGGATCAGGCGGTCTGCAATCACTTTTGCGCTTGTCCCTTTGCTGAAAAGAACTGCCGGCACTCCCCACCAGTCGAAATGGGCGAAAATGTGCTTTGCCACCTCGCGTCCCACGGGGAGAAGAAGGGTTGCAAAAGGCCATGAGACAACAAGTGCGAGTGCAATCGGAAATCTTTGGTCTGAACCTTCCACGTTTATGCTTACAGCGATTCCCAGAAATGAAAAAAACGAGCACAATGAAAAACGCTTGACCTCTTCCTGCGGAGCCAGAAGAATGCCCGGATAAAGGCTTGCGGCGTAAAAAACAATCAGAATGACGGGAAGATATATTGAATAGGTAATGAATGAGCGGAAATTGATCCAGTCGTTGTTTACCAGATTTATGACAAAAAATCCAGCTCCGATGCTGAGCATAATCATGGCTGCATCAACAATCATAAGGGCCGTGCCCGATACAAAAGATGATGTGCGCTTGTAATGTGACTTGAAATAAGATGCATACTCACTGACTGACATATTGAATAATTTTATCGTAAAATCTAAAAAATGTCTATTCCCGTAGAATATATATTGGAAAGTTCCGTTATTTTTTCTTTGTTTTTTTGCCGGTCACTTTGTCCACGATTTTTTTTCTTGACTTGAGTTCTCCTATTACTTCTTCAAGTTCCTTTTCGTCATCAGGATACAGGTAGCGTGCTGCAACAGGGCGCAAAACCACAGCAATGGGAACGGAAATAATCAGCTTGATCAGGTCTCCGGAAATGAAGGGGGTGAGGGCGTATGAAATTGCCGTTGAAAAATCAACCGCGTTGGAGACAGCCGCCGTCACGTGCATGTACCAGGGGATTCCGGGAAGATAGATTAGGATGAATCCTGCGGCAGAGGCCAAAAGAAGCCTGAGACAGTTTCCGGGTCTGATTTTTTTCTCCTGCACGTGGGGAGTGCCTGCAATCATTCCTGCGGCGAATGCACCGATGAAATATCCCCAGAGGAATCCTCCGGTGGGCCCTGTGAAGACCTGCCATCCTCCTGTACATCCTGCGAAAACGGGAATGCCGGCTATGCCCAGGAGAAGGAAAAGTCCTGTTGCTCCGGCTCCCTGAGATCCTCCCAGAATGAGGGCTGAAAGGATTACGAAAAGATTCTGCACAGTGAAGGGGACTCCACCCGGCATTTGTATTGAAAAGAAGCATCCCGCGCAGATGAGGGCTGAAAAAAGTGCTGTGACGGATGTGCGGACAACGGAAGTCTTTGTGCGAAGTTTCATTTTTATCTCCTCTTTTTTGTGCCTGTGGAATTCTTTCCCGATGGAACGGCAATTGTTTTCGGACGTGCCGTGTGAACGGGGCCTGTTTTCATGTTTCCTTTCGCCGTGAAAACGTTGTCTTCCACATCGCTCGTTTCTTCAGGTGAATCTTCCCATGGCGCGGAGCTTTGTTCAATGGAAGGAGCTGGCGGGGTGTCATTTTCAGTGCTTCTTCCGGCGGCATCTTCCCGTTCGTCGTCGGCTTTTTCTTTTTCCGGAGCAGGAACTGTCTTTTTAGGCTCGATTATATAGAAGAATACTGTGCTCCAGACAAATACAGAGCCCATAAATGCAAAAAGCAGATATGCAAACCAGTCTCCCATCATTGAATACACCGTTTTTTTTCTCTCGTAGACTGGCACTTTGAATCCCAGCGCGGTCTCGGTGAAAACCGGCAGATCCATTATGACGCGTCCTGAAGGATCGACTATTGCCGAATATCCTGAATTCGTGCAGCGTACAAGGGTCGTGCGGTATTCGATGGCTCTATAGCTTGCTGCTATGAAGTGCTGGTATTCCGCGGGGGGCTCCTTGGACCATGAGTCGTTTGTTATGTTTAGGAAGACCTCGCTTCCGATGCGGTAAAGCTGGCTGCATACGTCTGAAAATGCGTCTTCGAAGCAGATTGGCGTCGTGAAGCTTATGTAGCTGTCCGGGTTGTACCCGGGATTTTTCGTGTATCTTGAGGCGGTGTCTTTGTTGACCGTTCCGTCCGGCTCAAGTGCGATGGTCGTTTCCGGCGGAAGATTGCTCCACAAGGCGGCTTTGGTGTTTCCCTGATTTGATTTGGGGATTTTGAAAAGAACATACTGGTTTCCAGGCGTCAAAGTGGATGTGAATCCCACGACTTTTCCCATAAAGAATTTCATCAGGGGATTTTCGGCCCACGGAATCCGCTCTGCAAAAGGAACCAGATGTTTTTTTGAATAAAAGCCGGCGTAATCACCGTTTCTGTCGAAGAAAATGGCGCTGTTGGAGAAAAGCTGCCTGTTGTGGTCGACCAGGGTTCTTCCTCCAATCACAAAGGGAATGTCCATTCTTGCGATGAATGCCGTGAGACTTTCATCCTGCGGAAATTCCCTGTAAAACTGTATGGCGGAAGGGTATGTGTATCCGAGGACTCCTTCGCTCCAAAGCACAAGGTCGGGCTCCATTCCGATGTCGCGCATAAGGTTCACCTGCTGTTCCGTGAGTTTCTTTGATACTGCGATTGAGGCTGCGTCTCCGCTTTCCCACGGATCCACGTTCTGCTGCACGAGCACCGTATTGAGTGTCTTTACCGGGGTTCTGGGCACTACGTATTGGAAGATTCCGTATACCAGGCAGATTGCAAAGAATATTCCGGCCGTCTTTGCGCTCGAAACAAAGGATTCTGCCATCACTATGTTGTTCTGGGCCCTCGGAATGCGCTCCATTATTCCGTATCCTTCGGCAATGAGGGCTGAAAAAAGAGCGAAAAGAAATGTGACTCCCCACACACCGGTTATGTCGGCTATCTGCGTGATGAGTTTCCATCTGTAGGCCGCCATTGAAAGAGTGCCCCACGGATAGGCAAGGAAGCCTGTCGATTTCATCCATTCCCACATGACCCAGCTTGCGGAGAACCAGAGTATGCGGATCCACACGTAATGGGGATGCCGTCCACCGTCTTCCTCAAGGAGATTTTTTTTATTCAGCTGTGCAGGAAGGAAATGTGAAACGGCCCCGCAGAGTCCCCCCTCCAAGGCAGTTCCGAATGCGCTTGCTCCCAGCGTGAAGATTGCAAATCCTCTGAAATTTGCAAGCCAGTAGCTTGAGAGAAGATGCACCGTGAGAGACTGCACAAGGAAAAAGAAGAAAGCCTGTCTGTAGTTTTTTGCTTTGTAGAAGATTCCGTACATGGGAATAAGGCAGAAAAGCCCCAGAAAAGGGGAGCCGAACGGCAGAAGTTTGTTGGAAATGGCCGCCGCTTCCATAAGTCCTGAAAAAATTGCATAAAAAACTTGTAAAAAGAATGAATTCATTATATTATTATTCTACTATCTTATGCATAAAATTACAATGGGGCGTTTGTGAAAGCGTGTTGTGCGCGTCATGCCCCGTGAAATTATAAAAAAATACAGGATGAGAAAGATGGAGAAAGTAAGAGAGGAACATGAATCCGAATATAAAGCAAAACCCGAGGTTGTTGCAATGGCACCCGGACGGGTTCATCTTATAGGGGAGCACTGCTCTTTTTTCAAGGATAAGACGCTGTCTATGGCAGTCAATCTTCCTGTGTATGTTGCGGCATCAAAAAGGCAGGACACAAATCTTCGCTTTTACTTTGTTCAGATGGGTGAAAGAAAGAGGGGAGGCTTGAGCAACCTGAAGTTCAAAAAGGAAGACAAATGGGCGAATGCCGTAAAGTCCGTGATTTATGGATTTTCAAGCAGCGGATTCGAGTGCGGCGGCGTTGATTTCACCATTTATTCGAATATTCTTCCTTCCGCCGGTTTCGGCATAACCACTGCCATCAAGATTGCGACGGCCTGGGCTGTGAAGTCTCTTTTCAAATTCCGCTGCGGCGAGGATGCAATGGTCAAGGTTCTGGAAAAGGCAAACAAACAGTTCCCCGGCATGTACAATTTCCGCGCTGATATTTTCACGGGCGTTTATTCAAAGGAAAACACAATCGTGCTGACAGACCATGCGAAAGGCACTTACGACCTTCTCCCGTTCAAGTTCAGCGATAAAACCATTCTTTTGACTGATGCCAGGGTGCCCAGAGTGACAACATGGAACGAGGAAAGCCTCCGTCAGCCTGAAAACGTGCTTCTCTTGGGCGAATTGAAGGAAAGAAAGTCCACTGTGTACGGAGGATGGCAGTACGAGGCAAACGGTTCCGACCGCAGCGAGGTTCTTTCGGTGGTGAACGAGGAAGTCCGGCGGCATCTTACCTGCGTGATGAACGAGCATCAGTATGTTCTTGAGGCACAGGCCGCCCTTGCGAAGGATGATTTTTCAGGATTTTCCAAGGCGGTCAACCACAGTCACGAAAACATGAGGGATTTGTATGACATCTCCTGTCCTGAAATAGACTGGCTCTTGAAGCGTGTTCAGGAAATCGACACCGCCGATCCGCGTAATCCCGTGAACTGCGGACGCATCACCGGAAAAGGATTCGGCCGCTGCACCTACACGATTCTGCGCAATGAGGACGTGCCGCGCTACAGGGAGAAACTTTCCGAATACGAGAGGATTTTCGGTTTTACGCCGGAATGTTTCGAAGTTAAGACTGCCAGGGGTGTGCGGCTTGTATGAACATTCTCCTTACAAATGACGACGGCATAGATGCTCCCGGACTGAATATACTGTTTGAACGCCTCCTGCAGGACGGACATAAGGTATGTGCGGTGGCTCCATCGGGAAACAGGTCTGGTGCCTCGAATTCTGTTACAATAGGACGTGAGCTGCATCTTGAGAAAAGGGACGAAAACAGATTTGCACTTGACGGAACTCCAGTGGACTGCGTGATTTCCGCGGTTCTCGGAAAATACATCCCCTTTGCGCCCGACATTGTCTTTTCAGGCATAAACAACGGTGCGAATCTGGGGACAGACATACTTTATTCAGGCACCTGCGGGGCGGCGAGACAGGCTTCGCTTTACGGTTTTCCCGCCGTGGCACTCAGCGTGATTGAAAAAGACGATGCTCCGCCGTATGGAAGCGGTCCTGTCTATATGTTTGAGCCTCTGGCCGACTTTGCTGCAAAAAATATCGAAAAGTGTATAGCTTTGCTGAAAAACAGCCGAAATACTAACGGGGGGGAAGAATATCCGTATTTTCTGAATATAAACGCCCCCTCGATCGAATCATACAAAGGAGCCGGGTTCTCCAGTCCGTGCCGTCGTGATTATGGTGACACAGTAGAATTGAGGACCGGCAGTGACGGAAGGCTGTACAGTTCCTGCGTTGGCGGAAACAAAGTCCGTTCATCGGGAGCGGATGTCAGCGACAGCGACCTGGTCAGCCGGGGCTGTGTCTCTGTTTCTGTGCTTCATGTTGGTGCGGTCGCCAATTCACGCTATGACGGGTGGTTTTAAGGGGTAACGTATGGCCGGTATACTTGAGGAAGGCATTAATCTTTACAAACGCAGGGATTACACGGGAGCACTCTCGTATTTTCTTTCTCTGGATGAGGATTCTGTTTACGACACGTCGGAGCTTTCCTATTATCTGGGACTCTGCTATGCCAAACTGCACAGGGATGAGGATGCAATGCTCTATCTTGAGCAGATTGTGACTTCACAGGGTTCCAATGACGGAGGAGCTGAAAGCGAAAGGGTTCTTCAGTGCCGTTACCTGCTTGCCGTAATCTACTGCCGTACAGGGCGTTCCCAGCTTGCCGACTTTGAGCTTGAGAAACTGCTTGAGTCGGGATACAAGCCTGCCGCGGTTTACGCCTCGTGTGCCTATCTTTCCTGGGAGCAGGGAGACGTGGACAAATGCGTGGACTATTACGAAAAATCGCTTTCACTTGATGAAAATAATCCCACTGCGCTGAACGGACTTGGCTATGTGCTCGCCTCCGAAAGCCGTGATTTGACGCGTGCGTTGAGTCTCTGCAAAAAGGCTCTCTCGCTGGCACCGGAAAGTCCTGCCTGTCTTGACAGCATTGGATGGGTATATTACAGGATGGGTCTGTACTCCCAGGCCCGGAAGTATTTGGAGCAAGCTTACAAAAAGGACAGTGGAAACGAAGTGATAAAAAATCACCTCCATGAAGCTGAGTTGGTGGAAGAATGAAAAAGATTGTCATATGTTTGACTGCGGCTGTTTTTGCTGCGGGAATCGCCGGTGCCCAGACAAATCTTGTGGACACCATGAAAAAAGAAAATGCCACCACACGTAGTGCGAATTCCGGTTTCGCCGAAGAGGAATTCCGCCGCGGAGTACAGAGTTATTACCGTGGATCTTACAACGAGGCCATTCAGGAATTTGAAAAGGCACTCTCGTATCTTCCGGGGGAAAGCACAATTCTCGACTGGCTGGGAAAGTCTTATTACAAGGCCGGAATTGAAGGCTCTGCATTGCAGCAGTGGCAGTTTGCGGCTGAAAACGGATACGGCGGAATTCTTCTGCAGAACCGCATGGAAATCGTAGGTGAAAGACGCATCACTCAGCCGGAGTATGATTACACCCAGCACTACACCGAGTCAGGCTCCTTCCCGAACGTGAACGGGAAAGCCCTTATCTACAGTCAGCCCATATCATCCCTTGCGAACAGAGACGGAACGATCTGGGTTGCGGCATACGGCTCGAACGAAATTCTTCACTATGATGTGAACGGTGTTGTCATAAAGCGCGTGAGGGGACCTCTCAACGGCTTCGACAGACCGATGGACATAATCAGACTTCAGAGCGGAAATCTTCTGGTGAGCGAATTCGCCGGTGACAGACTTGCCCTGCTTGATGAAGACGGTGATTTCATTAAATATTACGGTTCGAAGGGACGCGGGGAAGGCCAGATGATCGGACCCCAGTATCTTGCCGAAGACAGTTACGGAAACATCTACGTGACCGATTTCGGAAACTGCCGTGTCGTTGTGTTTGACCCCGACGGAAATCCTCTGCTGCATTTCGGTGCAAAAACCCAGGACTTTGCGGGCTTCAAATCTCCCACGGGGATAGCCGTCGTTAACGACCGCATTTTTGTGGCGGACTCGGTGAGGGGGGCAATCTACGAATTTGACAGAGCCGGAAACTTCATTGGAAACCTCGTGAACGAAAAGACTTTCGCCAGACCTGAAAGCATGAAGAACTGGGGAGATTTCATCATCGTCACGGACAAAAACCGCATTGTGACAGTGGACACCGAGACAGGCTCCACTTTTGAAAACGGAAGGACTCCCCGCGGAACAAGCCAGATTACCTCTGCGGTGCCGGACAAAAACGGAAACCTGATTGTTACCGATTTCAAGGGCAGCGATATTTTCGTCATGTCGAAGATGACAGAGCTTGTGGGCGGATTCTTCGTGCAGATTGAAAGGGTCATTTCCGACAACTTCCCCCAGGTCACACTCGAAGTGCGTGTTGAAAACAGGCGCAGGCAGCCGATTGTGGGACTGAGCGAAGATAATTTCCTTGTTACTGAAAACAAGATTCCCGTTGCCGACATGAAGATTTCGGGTGCCGCCAACAATAATGACACCGCAGACATCACCCTTTTGATCGACCGTTCGAAGGTGATGGAGGATTACGCTGAGCAGGTGAACACGGCAGTCCGCGAAATTACCGGGGCAATGAACGGAAAGGGCAGGGTCACTGTGATTTCAGTGGGAGATATGCCTGTTACCGAATACACCGGAAGTCCCGAAAATCTTTCCACGTTCTCGACAAAGGCTTTGAAGGCTCCTTATACAGACAACGCCGCCCTTGATCTGGGTGTCCGTCTTGCCGCAAACGATCTTGTGAATGCCGAAAAGAAGAGGGGTGTCATTTACATCACGGCAGGAACCGTAAGTCAGAATGCCTTTACGAAATACAGTCTTTCCGATTTGTCGGCATATCTCAACAACAATGCGATTTCATTCAGCACTGTGCTCGTGCGGCAGGAGGGAATGGATCAGGAGGTTGACTATCTTACTGAAAGCACTACAGGAAAGAGTTATTACGTGTACCGCGCGGAAGGTCTTTCCCCTGTGATTACTGATTTGATTGCTCTTCCGTCAGGACTCTACCAGATTAAATTCACTTCCGGTCAGGCAAACGCAACCGAATACGGAAAGCGCTATCTTCCGATTGAAGTCGAAACCTATCTTTTGAACAGGTCCGGAAAAGACGAAAGCGGATATTTCGCACCTCTGCAGTAAAGAATTTTTCTAGTGT
>DGXM01000180.1 GCA_002396325.1 Treponema sp. UBA4232 | reverse complement strand
CAGTCGTTCCAGTCGGCACGTCCGATGAGAGGAAGTCCGTGCGGTCCCATGTGGTTGATGATGTAGTTGTAGCTTCTCTTCAAGTGCTCGTACATTGTGGCCTTGTTGGTCTCGCTGTTGTCGAACGGAACCATTTCGTTGAGGAAGTCTGCATCTCCTGTCTCGCGGATGTATCCACCCACACCGAGAACGAGCCAAAGCGGATCGTCGTTGAAGTTTGAACCGATGTCTGCATTTCCACGTTTTGTCAAAGGCTGGAACTGGTGATATGCAGAACCGTCCTCGAACTGAGTTGCCGCAACATCGTAAAGGCGCTCGCGGATACGTTTCTGCGGAAGCTGGTGAACTGCACCGAGCATGTCCTGAGAAGTGTCGCGGAATCCCATGCCGCGTCCGATGCCGCTTTCAAAGTAAGAAGCGGAGCGGGCAAAGTTGTATGTAACCACGCACTGATACTGGTTCCAAAGCGCCATGCGGTCAAGCTTTTCATCACCGGTGCTCAATGTGAAGTGGCTCATGATTTCGTCCCAGAATGATTTAAGCTCGTTGAATGCGGCGTTCACTTTTGCGGGTGTGTTGAATTTCTCCTGCATTGCGTAGGCTTTTTCCTTGTTGATTACTCCGCTCGCAGTGTTTGTCCGCTTAAGTTTTTTGTCAACAGCTCCCTTTGCCCACTTTTTGTCCTCATCGTTTTCAACATAACCAAGAACGAAGATGTATGTCTTGCTCTTTCCAGGCTTCAAAGTGCATGTAAGGCGGTGGCTTGCAATCGGGGACCATCCGTCTGCCACAGAGTTTCCGCTTTTTCCTGAAATAACTGCTTCTGCTTCATTGAGAGAATTGTGCAGTCCAAGGAATGTCTCGCGGTCTGTGTCGAATCCCTTCAAAGGTGCGTTCACTGAATAGAATGCGAAGTGGTTGCGTCTCTCGCGGTACTCTGTCTTGTGGTAAATCGTGCTTCCTTCAATCTCGACTTCGCCGGTGGAGAAGTTGCGCTGGAAGTTGGTGCAGTCATCCTGTGCATTGTAAAGACACCATTCAACGAAGCTCACTACTGAAACTTCCTTGTCTTCCTTTGAATTGTTGGTGAGGGTGAGCATCTGTACTTCGCAGTTCTCGCCGTTCGGAACCATGTAAAGCACATCGGCCTGAAGCTTTTTCTTTGAAGAAGAAATCTTTGTGTAGCCGAAACCGTGGCGGCACTCGTACTTGTCGAGTTTGGTCTTCATGGGTTTGTATCCAGGGTTCCAGATGTTCTTTCCGTCCTGGATGAAGAAATAGCGTCCGTTTGCATCAAGCGGAATATCGTTGTAACGGTAACGGGTCAGGCGGCGCAAACGAGCGTCGGTATAGAAAGCGTAACCGCCGGCAGTGTTAGAGATGAGAGAAAAGAATTTCTCATTTCCCAAGTAGTTGATCCACGGATAAGGTGTGAGCGGTTCATTGATGACGTACTCACGATTCTTGTCGTCGAAAAATCCGAACTTCATAGTTCCTCCAGTTTTTGTTGCGAAGATTTTTTATATCCAAAATCCAAGCAGATTTATTCTACCATAGAAAAAAAAGGGTGTAAAGTTTTTAGGCACGCAAATTGAAAAATCAACACGGGTAAACTGTGATAATTCCGAAAGTTGCACGGCTTCTCGAAAAACCGCGGCTTTCAGTGCTTCCTTCAGGTTTTGCGGTAATCAGGGACTTTGTTTCAGAGTCTTTTTCCGTTCAGCTCTCCGGGAACACTCATCGGGTACTCTCCTGTAAAACATCCCTTGCAGAAACCGTATCCTTCCGGATTGCATTCACGGCAGGCTTCCATCATCCCTTCGGCGGAAATGAAAGCAAGAGTGTCTGCTCCGATTTCCTTGCAAATCTCACTGGCATTGTGGCTTGATGAAATGAGTTCGCTTCTTGTTGGAGTGTTGATTCCGAAGTAGCATGGAAATTTCACGGGGGGAGATGAAATCCTGAAGTGGACTTCCTTGGCACCGGCTCTTCTTAAAATCTGCACAAGGCGGCGGCTGGTTGTGCCTCTCACGATGGAGTCGTCAATGACCACAACCCGTTTTCCATTTACCACGGAACGGACCGCGTTCAGTTTTACGAAGACCATATTTTCCCTTTCTTTTTGAGTTGGGGCAATGAATGTGCGGCCGATGTATTTGTTTTTTACGATTCCACTTGCAAACGGAATTCCTGCTTCCCTGGCGTATCCCTGTGCGGCTCCAATTCCCGAGTCTGGAACACCGATGACCACATCTGCCGGAACCGGGTTTTCTCGTGCAAGGCAGGCACCCATCCTCATGCGGGCCTCGTTAACGGGGATTCCGTCTATGATGCTGTCGGGGCGTGCAAAGTAGACGTATTCAAAAATGCATGTGCGCTTCGATGTCCTCTCTCCGAATTCAAATGAAAGAACCCCGTCCTCATTTATTATGACGATTTCTCCCGGCTGGATGTCTCTGACGTATGTTCCATTCACGGCATCTATGGCACAGCTTTCGCTTGCAAGAATCCATCCGTTTTCAACCTGTCCCAGACAGAGCGGCCTGATTCCGTTGGGGTCGCGTGCTCCAATAAGATATTTTTCCGTCATCACCACAAGTGCAAAACTTCCTTTGATGACTTGGATTGTGTCGGTGAGAGAACGCTCAAGTCCTTTTTTGTATGATTTGGCAATGAGTTTCACGATTACTTCAGTGTCGCTCGTGGAAAGAAAAGTGCTTCCCGAATCTTCGAGCATTTCACGCAGCTGTTCGTAATTCACAAGCTGACCGTTGTGTGCTACCGCGATTCCTCCGAGTTTTGAGTTCTGAAGCATCGGTTGTGCGTTTTCAAGACATTGGCTTCCGGCTGTGGCATAACGAACGTGTCCGCATGCAATATGGCCTGTGAGGGAAACAAGGTTTTCTTTGTTGAAAACTTCGGCACAAGTTCCCATCCCTTTGTGCATTTTGATTTGGGTACCATCGCTTACGGCAATGCCCGCACTGTCCTGACCTCTGTGCTGTAGCGAGTATAGCCCGAAATAGGCGAGTGTGGCTGCGTTGCAGTCTGCCGTTGAATATGTGCCGTCTGCGGAACTGCTTTTGTTTTTTTCTTCCGAAGCATTTTCCTTATTCAGATAGACACCCATAACTCCACATTCATCATGGAATTTATCTTCTTCACTGCTTAAATGTTCACAGCCATCGTCCATTTTATTTTTCCTGTTCTTAGAATTCGTATCCAAGACCACCGTTTGCTTCTGCATCTGCGGCCAGCTTTTTGCGGAATGAAATCAGTTTTTCTTTAAGCTCAGGATATTTTACCGCAAGGATTTCAATTGCCATATAGGCGGCGTTTTTTGCGTTTCCGATTCCGACTGCTGCGACTGGAATCTGGGGCGGCATTTGAACGACCGAAAGGAGCGCGTCCATTCCGCCAAGACCGTTTGATTTTCCAGGGCTGATGCATTCAAGCGGAACTCCCACGACCGGAAGGACTGTGTTTCCTGCGATGACACCCGGAAGTGCTGCGCTGAGTCCTGCTCCAGCAATGATACATTCGTATCCTTCTGCTTCAATCTGACGGACTGTTTTTACAAGAAGTTCTCCCGCACGGTGGGCAGAAAGAATGAATGCCTTGTATTCCACACCGAATTCCGTAAGAACATCGGCAGCCTTTTTCATTGTATCGGCATCT
>DGXM01000229.1:2075-9186 GCA_002396325.1 Treponema sp. UBA4232 | reverse complement strand
AAAAACTTCAGTTTTTAGAGGTAATTCTGCAACCTCAATTAGTAGTTTTTCGAGGTTGCCAGGTATAAAATCAAAAACGGAGAATCAAATGCTTTCATATCAACACGAATACCACGCAGGAAACCACGCTGATGTGATCAAGCATCTGACCCTCTCGCTGATTTTGGAAAGCCTCTGCAAAAAGGAAAAGCCATTCACAATAATAGACACACATTCAGGAGCCGGGATTTTTCATCTTGATGACGAACGTCTTTTAAAGACAGGTGAAGCCGAAAGCGGAATAAAAAAAATAATGCGGGAGGAAAAAGAAAATCTTCCCGAAGCTCTTCTTCCGTATGTGAATCTTGAGAGCGGATATTTTTCAAAAGGGATTTATGCAGGAAGCCCGGAGATTGAAAGAAGATATCTTCGTGACGGCGACACTGCACATTTCTGCGAACTGCATCCACAAGCATACGAAATGCTTGAAAAAAACATGGCCCACAATCCTAAAGGAAAAATCATCCTGCACAAAAGCGATGCATACGCCACTCTGAAAGCCCTTACACCTCCTCCTGTAAAACGAGGACTCATCCTCTGCGACCCCAGCTACGAAGATGCCTCCGACTACAGTGCCGTAACGAAAGCTTTGAAGGAAGCGCACAAAAAATGGAACACTGCAATAATCGCACTCTGGTATCCTCTCCTTCTGAGGCGCAAAAATGAAACCGCAAAAATGATTTCAGAACTCGACGTGGCTGCAAAACTTGGAACAAACCCAAGCGAAACCGCAAACTTCACTCTCACTCTTTTCGATGAAAACTCCGTCCCCGACTCACTTCAAACGGAGACAGGCCCGCATCTCTACGGAAGCGGAATGTTTGTCATAAATCCTCCGTGGCTCCTGAAAGAAAAAATGGATACCGTAAAAGACTATCTGAAAAATCTGACGGCACCCAGAAGCACTAAAGCCGAAGTTATTGGTTCTTAGTTTCCAGTTCTTATATCTTATTTTATAACCGGCAGTTCCTAAACCTCGCTGTAATCAAAATCCAAAGCAATCCGCGGAGTGTATTCAGGATAATCGGATTTGATTTCCTCACAGACTTTTTTGTAAACGGCAGCGCGGTCGGGAGCATCGAAACTTATCACCGCATCGGCACGGATTGTCTTCGTCTCTTCGTCAACATAAAAACCGTGCATCTGAAGGACATGCTCATTCGACAACGCCTTTTTGTAAATCGCATCCCGCATTTTCGCAGACTCATCATTTTTTGTGTTCACCGAATAAATTCCCACGGCAGTTAGAAGCACATGATGTTCTGTATAAACTTTGCCGGTAATGTCTCGAATAAGTGAATCGAGTTCGCCGGCTGTATATGTGTCGGGAATCTCAATATGCACAGAGCCATTGAACGAATTGGGACCGTAATTGTTGAGAATCAGATCGTATGCACCGCTCACGTCCTTGAATGAAGTTACTGTCTTTTTGATTGACCTCACAAGCTCTGGTTCCGCCCGCTCACCAAGAACTTTGGAAAGGGTTTCCATCAGCATTTCAAATCCCGCCTTGATAATGAAAACCGAAATCACCGCACCAAGCCATGCATCAAGCGAAATTCCCTTCCACAAAAACACGATTGCCGCCACAAGAGTTGCCGCAGAAATGATTGAATCCATCAATGCGTCCTGACCAGAGTTCACGAGAGAATCCGAATTGGTCTTTTTTCCCATCCGTTTCACATAAGTGCCCAAGAGGATTTTCACAACAACCGCAACTGCAACAATCACAATGGAAGCAACACCGTATTCAGGCACATCGGGATGAATGATTTTTTTGATTGATTCCACAAGAGATGTCACACCGGCATAAAGCACCAGCACCGAAATAACCATTGCACTCAGATATTCAATTCTTCCGTAACCGAAGGGATGCTTTTTGTCAGGAGCTCGTGCGGAAAGTTTTGTTCCAACAATCGTCACAAGAGAAGAAGCAGCATCCGAAAGATTGTTCACTGCATCAAGCACAATGGCAATTGAATGTGAGAAAAATCCAACCGTTGCCTTAAAAGCCGCAAGAGCAATATTCGCAATTACACCAATCACACTCGTGCGAACGATTTTTTTTTCACGTCCGCTGTCCTCAAATTCATTCGTCGCCATATTCCTCACCTCGGCTGTCATTTTTTGCACTCCATCCGGACGTTTTTTCAAGAAGCATTTCCGCATCCTCACGTCCCTGAAGATTTTTCCATTTTCCATAATCCCCAGGTACAGGCTTCATCCCGTCCTTGTTTTTTTCCTTTAGGTCCTCAATTCCATCTGCCATTTCTCATTCCTCCGCAATTCTCTTTACGGCTTCATAAACTTCTGCATACGGAAGATTTTTTTCACGGGAGATTTTCGCGACACTCTCGTATTCAGGATAGGCTCTCTTTTTTCCGCCGGGAAGAACCACATCCTTTACATCGGCATTTCCCCACTCCGTCACCACGGTCCTTATGCTTCTCGGCAAAACAGAACGTTCGTATTCCATCCGCCTGATTCCAATTGTCGTGGTCTGCTCAAAAATGATTTTTTCCATATCGGCCACTTTGTCTTTTGAACAGATTACATCAAGCATATATCCCGGTCTGTTCTTTTTCATAAAGCAGGGAAGATAATGCACATCGAAAGCACCCGCATCAAAAAGACGCTCCATCACAAATCCCAGCTGCTCTCCGGTGGAATCGTCAACGTTTGTCTCAAGCTTGAAGATTTTTCCCTCGTCGATTTTTTCCGCATCGTTTTCTTCTATTATAAATGCTCTCAAGATGCTTGGCCTTTTGTACTCTCTCTTTCCGGCACCCATGCCCATTTTTTTTATACTGAATCTTTTCGGAAGATTTTTGTCCGTGCAGACAGCCGCAACAAAAGCCGCACCCGTCGGAGTTACAAACTCACCTTTGTCAGGCATAAGCTCAAGCGTCAGATTGTGGGATGAAACAATATGCGAAACAGCCGGAACAGGAACAGGAATAATTCCATGCTGACACCTTACAGTTCCGCGTCCCTCGCAAAGATAGGGCACGTAAACTTTTTCAGGCGAAAGATTATCAAAACACACCGAAAGTGCAATCACATCCACTATGGAATCAAGTGCACCCACTTCATGAAAATGAACCTTTTCAAGTGGAACATTATGAGCTGCGGACTCAGCCTGTGCCAAAATCAAAAATATTTTTTTTGCCAACAAGCGTGCACCGTCAGTCATATCGGTTCCGTCAATCACATCATTGATTTCTGCAAGTCCTCTGTGTTCGTGATGATGGTGCCCGTGCTCATCGTGATGGTGATGCTCATGCTCTTCGTGGTGATGTCCGTGTCCGTCATCATCGTGGTGATGTTCGTGTCCAAAAAGATATTCCATGTCGTGGTCATGGTTTTCGTGCTCCGCATCAAGAATCACATCGAAATCACAACAGGAAACACCGCCTTTGTTCACACGCGAAATTCTGGTGGTAAATCCATGTGCGGGAATTGAGTCCAATGCTTTCTGCAAAACGGTCTGGTCAGCTCCGACATCAAGCAATGCGGCAACCGCCATATCTCCGCTTATTCCGCTTTCACATTCAAAATAAAGTGCCTCGTTATCTTTCATTCAATTCTCCACTCTGCCCTGCATTGTCCGCAAGACGATAAATCTGACTCGCAATATAAGCGGCTCCGAATCCATTGTCTATGTTCACCACGCTGATTCCGTTTGCGCAGGAATTAATCATCGTCAAAAGAGCCGAAAGTCCGTTCAGTGAAGCGCCATAACCAACAGAAGTCGGAACAGCAACAACAGGAACCGAAACAAGGCCTCCTATCACACTTGCAAGAGCTCCTTCCATTCCTGCCACGGCAACCACGCAGACGGCTTTCTGTATCATCTCCATTTTTGAAAGCAGACGATGGAGTCCGCTCACTCCCACATCATAAAAGCGCTCCACCCGCGTCCCAAAAAATTCCGCAGTCTGCGCAGCCTCTTCCGCCACTGGAATATCCGCAGTACCCGCCGAACAGATTGCAACAAAGGATTTTTTTTTCAAAAGATTTTTTCCGGATTTTTTCTCATCGCTTTCGATTTTTAATATACGCGAAATCTCGTCATACTCCGCATCCGGGAGCACTGATTTTACAACTTCCGCCTGATGCGCACTCGCACGGGTTCCAATCACTTCTCCTTCAGCCTCAAAAAGTTTTTGAAAAATAGTCCTTAATGCATCATCGCTTTTTCCAGGGCAGAACACAACCTCCGCAAAACCTGTCCTTTTTTTTCTGTCCAAATCCAAATCGGCAAATTGCAAATCCATTCAGTCTCCTAAACGCTGCGGTTCATGCTTCCAGTCCTGTAGCCAGCCAAATCCAGCGTCACATTTTTTATTCCGAATTCCGAGCACAAAGAAATAATATCTCTACGCCCTTCCATCACCTTTGAAAAATCCTCGGGCAGAACTTCAATCCGTGCAAAATCATTTCCATGCAGCCTGAATCTGAACTGCGAACATCCCATATTATACAGAAGATTTTCGCAGGATTCAACAAGATGAAGTTTTTTCAAGGTGATTTCCTCACCGGTCTGCACACGGGTCGCAAGGCATGCAAAACCAGGCAGGTTCCATGTGGGAAGATTGATTTGTTTCGAAAGAAAACGGATTTCGTTTTTTGAAAGATGAGTTTCAAGCAGAGGACTTAAAATCCCCAGTTCACGGACGGCTTTCATTCCCGGCCTGTAATCCTTTGTGTCATCCTCGTTGCTTCCCTCGCACACATTTTCGATTCCAAGTTTTTCCGCACAGGAAATTATTTTTCCAAACATTGCCTTTTTGCAGATGTAACATCTCTCTGGAGTATTTTCAGGAAAGCCTTCAATAGAAAACGGATCCGAGTCAACACAGATGAGTTTTATTTTTTCATCCGCACAGAATTTTTCAGCCGCTTTAATTTCACGCCGGGGAATAAGTGGAGATGACAAAATCACCGCCACCGCATTTTCCCCCAGAGTTTCGTGAGCAATCTTTAATAGAAAAGTCGAATCCACTCCACCGGAAAAAGCCACCGCCACGGATTTTTTTTCAGCAAGATAATTTTTCAAAAGAGTCAGTTTTTTTCCGGCAGCAAGTGAGTCGATTTCCAAAACCATGTTTCAAGCCCGGGCCTTTGCCTTTCTATTTTCAAGCAGTGAAAGCAGCGCAAACACAACAAGTCCAAACGAAACAATTATGAATCCGAGGATTGTATCTTCCCTGCTGATGTCGAAGAAAGAGTCTCCGCCAATAACAGAAGCGATTCCATCAACGGCCCACATAAGAGCAGCTCCCCAAAACATTAGCATCGTAGTGAACACCGGTTTTCCATTATGTCTGTTTTTTTTCTGCACCGCAAAAATAAAAGTAAACACAACAGCCGCCGCAACAGTCATAATTTCACACATCAGGCAAGACCCCCCGCAGCTTTCACTGCTCCGCGTTTTTTCACAGCGGAAGAGATTGCCGCAGCGACAGCCCACACGCCTGTAACAAGCACTGCCATTCCAACTCCGACAGTCGCCATTTCATGCAGCATCTCTGGAATATCGGAAGGATTTCTCATCGCTGTCAGGAACGGCGGATACAAGACAACCTCACCGTGGTAGATATGCTCAATCGCCAAGAGTCCGCTTCCACCCAAAAGCAATTTCTGAAGCCATCCGAGTTTTTCCTTGACCGATGCAATTTTTGAATTTCCTTTTGATTCTGCAATCACACCTTCAGCAGTCTTTTTGCTTCCAATCAAGGCCTTCACCGCAGAGACCACAACAGCCTCAGCCAAGGGCACCATAAAACACGCCATACAATCCTCCTGTTTTTTTACGCTTCCAACAAAGACGCGCAATCTTTCAAATACGAAATAATTTCCAAATGCTGCGGACACGCACCCTCGCACTGACCGCACTGAATGCACTCGCTTGCCTTTCCGGCTCCTCCGCTCACAACAGATGCATACATAGTTTTTGCCTCGTCGATTTTTCCATAGATGAGATTCCTGTTCATTGCGGTAAATATTTTCGGAATCGGAATTCCAATCGGACAACCTGGAACGCAGTAACGGCATGAAGTACAGGCAATATGATTCACGGCATTCATCGCAATCTGCGCCTGATGCACGGTCTCCATTTCGCTCTCGTCAAGCGGTTTGAAGTTTTTCATGTAACTCAAGTTGTCTTCCATCTGCTCCACATTCGACATTCCACTCAGCACTGTGAGGATTCCGTCGAGAGATGCGGCAAAACGTATAGCCCAGGAGGCGGCAGAAACATTTGGATTTGCGGCATTAAAAATATTTTTCACCGAATCAGGAGGATTTGCAAGAGCACCGCCCTTCACAGGTTCCATCACAACGATTGACTTTCCATGCCTGCGGGCCACTTCGTAGCAAGCACGCGATTCAACTCCATCGCTTTCCCAGTCGGCATAATTTATCTGGAGCTGAATGAAATCCACATCGGGATGCTCTGTCAAAAGTTTGTCCAGAAATTCGTGGTCATCGTGAAATGAAAATCCCCAATACTTGATGAGTCCTTTGTCCCTCTGCTCTTTCACGAAATCCCAGATTTTAAAATCATCATATTTTTTTATGTTCCCCTTTCCAAGCGCATGAAGAAGGTAATAATCAAAAAATCCCGCACCGGTTCTCTCCAGACTTGTGAAAAACTGCTGCCTTGCACTTTTCCCGTCGTCACAAATTCCTGCATACAGTTTCGTGCAGAGAGTGAAAGAATTCCTGGGATAGCGGTCTACCAGAGCAACCTTCGCAGCTTTCTCAGATTCACCGCCTTCATAAACATAGGCTGTGTCAAAATATGTCTGTCCGGCTGCAAGAAACATGTCAACCATTTTTTTAGTCTGCTCAATGTCTATTGTTTTTCCGTCGGAAAGTTTAGGAAGCCGCATCAATCCAAAGCCTAGTTTGGGAACATCTTTTCCAAAATAATCAGCCATAAAATCCTCCTTGCACATATACGTTACCGTATGCCCCGAGTATATCACACAATTCTTTTGCACGCAACCTAAATTTTCATCAAATACATAGGGAAAAAATATTATAAAATCACCAACACTCGACGCAG
>DGXM01000229.1:0-1927 GCA_002396325.1 Treponema sp. UBA4232 | reverse complement strand
TGAACCCTCCGCACGAATAAAAGCAGTCTTCGTATTCAGTCAGAAATCAAAAGATGCGGAATCACCATGTCCAGAAACTCAGGAAATACTGTGGAACCACAATCAATGCAAAAAAAGCAAGACTGATGATTTCGAAAGTTTTCAGGAACTCAAGCGTGTGTCCAGGATTTTCGCGTGAATAGATGCGGAGGTTTATCACGGATGCAAGCGAACCGATTATCGAACATAATCCTGCAGAATCAAGACCGTAAAGCAGAGCCGTAAGATTCGTGGTAAACGGCCAGAGAATTATTGAAGCCGGAACATTGGAAACCACCTGACTCAGAAGAATGCTCCAGACATATTCGTGATTCGAAACATTGCGTTTCAAAAACGATGCAACAGAAGGATTGGAAGCAATCGAAGATGAAAAGACAAAGAAACACAGAAACGTCAAAAGCAGAACATAATCAGTGCGGATCAAAATCTTCCGGTCAAAAATCAACAGCATCAAAAAGACAATTCCTGTGACTACGGGCCACAATTTTGTGCGTGTCACAATCGTTGCAATCACCAGAATAAAAAGCAGAACATAAATTATGCGCAGTTTTCTTGATTCGTAATTCCATTTTCCTTCAAAAGCATCCCCGGAAGAAATCTCCTCTTTCAAATTCTTTCTATACAATATGTGTATGAAAACAAAAAGCAGAACTGCCGAGCCTACCCACAAAGGCGACATATGGAGCATAAAATTAAACGCACTGCTTTTGCTCTGACTGAAAAGGAAAAGATTCTGAGGGCTCCCGAACGGAGTCAAAAGAGAACCCCTCACCGCAGCAATGTTTTCAAGCACCAGCACGCTGATTGTGTACTGCTCCTTTCCACCCGCACGGAAGAGCATAATCGTAAGCGGAACAAAAATGATGAGCGAGACATCGTTGGTCACAAACATTGATGTGAAAAAAACGGAAAAGACCAAAAACAATGTAAGATTTTTCACAGACTTGATTTTACCGGATTTCTGTAAAAGCGGAAGAAAGATGTTTTCTTTTTTAAAACCTTCCAGAACGGATAGCAGCATAAAAAGAGTTGCCAGCGTTTTCCAATCAACAGCCTTCAAAGTTGCCGCGCTTGGCGGTGTGATAAAAAAAGAAACCGCAGCCGCAAGAAGAGAAACGGAAAGCATTACTTCCTTCTTGAAAAGGGCCAGAGTCTTTTTAAGAATATTCATTTTAAACCTACTGCGCCTAAATATATCAAAAAACAAAAAAAAACACAATCGGATTTTTGTCCTTCCTTTCTCAAAACTTGAATTCTTCAAGGCCATAACGGATCTGAATCTTCCCATAGCGATTATGCTTGATACCAAGGGACCGGAATACAGGATAGGAACATTTGAAAATCACAAGATATACCTCAATGACGGTGATCCGTTCGCATTCACTTCCGATGATTGCGTCGGAACGAATGAACGTGTTTCGGAAAGCACCGAAAAGGCAATCGATTACAAAAAACGATTTGCTTCAACGGAGTATAACATCAAGAATAACATTGATGCGGTTTCCCACGCTACCTGTGCAATGGCGATAGATACCAAAGCAAAGGGAATAGTTATCAGCTCGCTTTCAGGAATGACTGTCCGAATGGTGAGCCGTTTCAGACCGCCTGTTGATATTATCGGAATGACAACATCTCTGAAAGCGTGGAGAAAACTGAACCTGAGCTGGGGCGTTACCCCTGTTTTAAGTGAGGAGTTCAATTCCGTTGATGTGATGTTCTATCATGCTATGCAGAAAGCAAAACAGATATTCAGACTTTCCAAAGGCGACAACGTGATACTGACGGGTGGACAGACAAATGGAAAATCAGGAAACACCAACACGATACGTCTTGAAACAATAAGTTGACATAACAAGGGGCTGAGCCAAAAGTATTGTCATGCTGAATT
>DGXM01000200.1 GCA_002396325.1 Treponema sp. UBA4232 | reverse complement strand
CTCGGTGCGTTCGAAAGGCGTTCGCCCGTTGAATCTGGAACTTCCTCCGCTACCGGCAAACACAAGTCCTTCGTGACTCACAAGACTTCCCTCAACGGAAATGTCCCTTGCCTCAATCTCCTGAAGCATCGCGGGGTCATCGTTGTTTCCAATCACTGAAAAGATTGTGTCGTGCTTTTTACACAGAGCCTCCAAGGTGGGCAGTCCTGTCTCAACCTCCAGGAACTGTGCGAAATCACCGCCGAAAATGACCGCATCCGCTTTTTTGAATTCGCCGCCGAGTCTTTCCAGTGCATCGATGTTTCCGTGGACATCAGCGATAACCAAGAAACGCATTTGCATCCTCCTGTGCTAAATTTTTTCCATCACGGATTTGAGTTCTTGCATCTGAGAGGGTGTTCCAATCGTGATTCTAACAAAATCCTCGATTCCGGGGGTGTTGAAATGTCTTATGAGGATGCCTGCCTTTTTTACGGCCTGATAAAGTTCTTCGCCTGTGTGTCCTTCCTTTTTTGTGAACACGAAATTCGTGGTGCTGTCGATTACGAAATAGCCGTGGTCTTTCAGGAAAGATGTGAAATCATCTCTGTCGCGGGCCACTTTCTTTGCATTTTCCGCATAATACCAGCATGATTTGCAGGAAGCAATGGCCGCCGTCTGAGCAAGGAAATCAACCGGGAAGTGGTTGAAGGAATTTTTTACGGTGAAAACGGCCTGAATCAACTCGGGGGAAGAAACCACGTATCCAAGCCTCATGCCCGCAAAGGAAAGGCTTTTGCTGAAGGTGCGCACAATCACCAGATTTTTGAAATCCTTGAGAAGCGGAAGGCAGCTTTCACCGCCGAAGTCGCAGTAAGCCTCGTCAACAATGAAAATACGGTCTTTCGGGGCACGGCGTATCATATCGGCCACATCGGAGCGGTTCATTGAAATGCCTGTGGGTGCGTTGGGGTTTGCGAAGATTATTCCGCTGTCGTTCTTCTGCGCCTCTTCAATCATCCTGCCGGAGTCGAGTGTCCAGTCGCTTTTCAAAGGCACCTGCATCATCGGGATGTTGTAGTAGCCGCAGTATACGGGATAAAAACTGTATGTGAAATTCGGGAAAATCAACGGCCTGTCGCTGTCAAAAAAAGTGTAGAAAACAAAACTCAGCACTTCATCGCTGCCGTTTCCACAGAAAATCATTTCGGGAGTAACCTCAAACGGAATCCTGTCTTTTTCGTCCGGCGTGCATTTTTCTCCCTCGATTTTTGTGTTGCAGAAGACACCGCCTGTTTCGTTCAGCATTTTCGCAATCGCTTTTCTAAGTTCAGTGGAATCAGGATCGGGGTACAGTCCCAGTTTTGAAAGATTTTCCCCGGCGGCTTTCGCAACGGCCTCTCCCACCGATTTGTGCGGAGGGTAGGGGTTTTCGTTTGCATTCAATTTAATATAATCCCTGTCCTTTGGCTGTTCACCCGGAACGTAGGGATGCAGATTCGAGAGTCTTTTTGCCAGCATAAGAGCACTCCATTACGGAAGATTTTTAATCAGTTTCACCATGTACAACTCTATATAGCGTTTCAGCGCCGGGTGATTTTTCACCTTCATAAGAGAGGGCGTGTCGACCAGGGCTTCGGCAAGACTTGCAACACGGTCGCGGGTAAGATTTTCCGTCTTCAGTGAGCGCAGAGTCTTTCTTGTGTAATCGCGTATAAGAGTGTTGATGTCTTCAACCAGATCGTCGTGGGCCTGCTTGCTGATTCTGTCGTTCCATTCCTGCATGTAGGAATCCAACTCGCGGTCAATCGTGCTGTTTCCGGGCACAATCTGGCTTTCCACGTTCGCGGCGGCATGGCGGAGTTCCTTTTTGCGGGCTTTTTTCGGATCGGCACCGTCTTTCGCGTCAAGCTCGGTCTGTTTCGCGGCGGCTTTGTTCTTTTCATCCTCAAGCACTTTTTCAGTGGCTGATTTTTCGGAATCCCTGCGTCTCTGCTCCTTTGACTTTCTCTTGATGGCGGCCACAATCCATGAGAACACGGGAATTGTGTACCAGAAGGGAAGCTTGATGCGGGCACTTGAGTAAATTTCCGTGCGGCGCAAAAGAAGAAGTTCCGAGTACGGTATAAGGAGACCGTCGCGGTAGAGCGGAATCTTTCCCGGAGTCTTGTCGTCATAGGACAGAACAGGCAGGAAGGATGATGTGAGAATTCCGTAGAGAATCGGGGAACAGACTTTGAGTTCTCTTTCAAGACAGCGTTCAAAGGCGGGTTGTTCCTTCATTTCCGGCAGTATCTCATAGTCCAGCATATACTTGTACCAGGATTTTGCAAGACTTTCGCGGATGAGTTCACGGGCATCGTTGCAAAGACGCACAATCAGCGGCATGACCTTTTCCTTTAAAATCAGATAAGTCTGCATGTCGTTGATTTTGAAGCTCAACAGTGTGGGCAATTCGGCGCCTACCGTCTGCGATGTCATGTACTCCAAATGGTCCTTCAGGTCGGATTCAGTGTATTTTGTAACGAGCAGATTTCCGTTTGCATCCTTGAATTTCATAATGTCGTCCATTGTGAAATAATACGGGGGATGCAGAAGCTGTTCGTCGAGAGCCTTGAATGCGGCATCTTTCAGGAGCTTTTCGGAAGCCTTGTTTTTGTAGAAGGAAGCGGCCACTTCAATGATGCCCACTGTCTGAAGCACGTTGATGTCTTCGGCATTGAAATCCTTCATTTTTGTGCAGTCCTGCTTGATGAAATAACAAAGCTGGTTCCAGTAATAGAAGGAGTCGCCGTTGCTGCGGAGCATAAGCCAGGTTTCTTCCGGTTTAGCCATAAAAGACGTGAAGAAGTTTTTTATGGAAATCTCTTTTCCGGGGTTTGCACCTGTGATTTTTTTCTGGAAATAGTCGTGTGCGTCACCCTTCCTCAAGAGGTCCTGAAGCTTTTTAAGACAGATGTTCACAAGCGTGATTCCTGAAACTGTTGAAGGCAGAAGCACTCCCGGAATTCCCTTGCTGAAAAGAATGCAGTAAAGGGTTTTGTCGTCGGGATGGAAATTTTCATCGAGCAGTTTGAAAATTATGTCGGAGGCCTGTTGTCTGTCTGCAATGTCCGCGGGCACATGCTTGGGCAGGTCGTTCATGTTCGGGAACGGCAGTGAGAAATTCCGCTCCATTTCAGCGTAAGTTTCCGTGTACCTTTCCATGAAATAGTTGATGACGGCAATAAACTGCTTGCCTCCCTGAGTGAGCATTGAAATGTGACGCTCGGAGACGAGCTTTGAGAGTTCTTCCTGAAGTGAATCATTGGAACCGTTTGTGTAGACCACAAGTTCAGGGTTTTCATCGGTATGATGCTGTGCATAGCGTTTGAGGTAATCGACAAATTCACCGAATTCAATGACCGGAGTCCTCTGTTTTGAGGAATAGAACTTCAATAAAGTCAAAATAATAGAACTAGCCATAGAAACAATTATACTCTAAATTCAAAACTGTAACAAGGTCAACGGAGCGAATTCTTATGGGGAATTTTCTGTAAAAACTACAGTAAAAACGGGGTTCGGATTGACGGTGAGGTTTCCTTGCAGGGTCTCAGCATCAGTTCTGCTGTTGGCGTTCAAAATGCGGCAGTGGGACGCAGGAAAAAAGC
>DGXM01000012.1 GCA_002396325.1 Treponema sp. UBA4232 | reverse complement strand
CAAGTTCGGAATGACGTTATGCAATGAACTTATTGGTCAGGGGCCGGCCCAAAAGTATTGTCATGCTGAACTTGTTTCAGCATCTACACTAAATACAGTGCATAGATTCCGAAACGAGTTCGGAATGACGGTATGCAACGAACTTTTTGATCAGGGGCTGTTCAAAAAGTATTGTCATGCTGAACTTGTTTCAGCATCTTCGCTAAATACAGTGCATAGATTCCGAAACAAGTTCGGAATGACGGTATGCAACGAACTTTTTGGTCAGGGCCGGCCCAAAAGTATTGTCATGCTGAACTTGTTTCAGCATCTACACTGGATATAGTGCATAGATTCCGAAACGAGTTCGGAATGACGCTGCGCAACGAACTTTTGGTCATCCCCGTTTCTGGGGGAAAGTGCGGGGGCAAAACATCGGACGGTAATCGGGAATATCATCTTCCGGCGGTAAGCAGATGCGGAGTGCCTGTATTTCAAAAGTCCTACTGCTTTTTCCGTAAAATAAGCGGCTCAACCACTTCGGCAAGACGGCGGGCGATGTACGGCTTGTTCATTGTGTAAAGATGGATTCCGTCAACATTGCTTGAGAGAAGTTCCACAATCTGGTTCGAGGCGTATGTGATTCCGGCCTCCAGAATTGCGTTGTCGTTCGAGCCGTATTTTTCCATCATGATTTTGTATTTCTGCGGAAGTTCGACACCACAGCGGCTTGTCATGCGTTCAATCTGGAGTTTGTTCGTCACGGGCATGATTCCCGCCTCAATCGGAACGGAGATGCCTGCAAACCGGCAGTTTTCCGTGAACCTGAAGAACTGGTCGTTGTCGAAAAAAAGCTGGCTCAAAAGATGTCTGGCTCCGGCTTCCACTTTTATTTTTAAATTCGCTATTTCATCAAAAACATTTTTTGAATCGGGATGATTTTCCGGGTAACAGGCTCCAAGAAGATGGAAGCGCCCTGGCATTTTCTCCTGAATGAATTTTATCAAATCACTTGCATGAAAAAAATCCCCTGACGGCTCCCTGCCTTCAATTTTGTCTCCGCGCAGAATGAGCAGATTGTCGATTCCGTTGTCGGAGAATTCCAGAAGCATTTTTTCAGCTTCCTGTTTTGTCAAATGCAGGCACGGGAGATGAATCACACTTTCCACATGGCAGACGTTCTTGATGCGTTTTGCAATGTCGAGCGTCTTGCCGCAGTTTTCGCTTCCACCGGCGCCATAAGTCACGCTGATAAAATCAGGATGAAGATCCGAAAGTTCGTCGAGCGTGTCGTAGACTTTTTCGATGCCGTCATCTTTCTTCGGCGGAAAGACTTCAAACGAAAATGCAGGTCTTGATGCGAAAAGTGCGTTGTCGATCATTTTCAGCTCCTGACTTTCTTTGCTGCTGCCACAAGATTTTTCAAACTTGCAACGGTCTCTTTTTCACCGCGGGTTTTGAGTCCGCAGTCGGGGTTTACCCAAAGTTTTGTTTCGGGAACGAACTTTTTCATCTTTTCAATAGCATTTACAATCTCTTCAACTGAGGGAACGCGCGGTGAGTGGATGTCGTAAACTCCCGGTCCAACTTCCGTGCGGAAATTTTTGTCCTTGAGTGCCTGAAGAATTTCAAGATTTGAGCGGCTCGCCTCGAACGTGATTACGTCCGCATCCATGTTGTCGATGTCGGTGATAATCGGAATGAACTCGGAATAGCACATGTGCGTATGAATCTGTGTCTCGGGTCTGCATCCTGAGTGCACAAGGTTGAAGGCGGGAATCGCCCAGTCGAGATATTCTGAGTGCCAGTCTGCTTTTCTGAGCGGAAGTTTTTCCTTGAGTGCGGCTTCGTCAATCTGAATGATGCGGATTCCGTTTTTCTCAAGGTCGAGCACTTCGTCGCGGATGGCTAATGCAATCTGGAACACGCTTTCCCTGAGCGAAATGTCCTCGCGCGGGAATGACCAGTTCAAAATCGTGACGGGGCCTGTGAGCATTCCCTTCACCGGTTTTTTTGAATTTTTGTCGGCGCAGCTCTGTGCGAATTTCGACCACTCCACGGTGATTGCATTTTTCCTTGTCACATCGCCCCAGATTACAGGAGGCTTTACACAACGCGTTCCGTAGGACTGAACCCACGCATTCTGTGTGAATACGTAGCCTTCAAGATTTTCGCCGAAATATTCCACCATATCGTTTCTTTCAAACTCACCGTGCACGAGAACGTCAAGCCCGATTTCTTCCTGAAGAGCGATGCACTCCGCAATCTTCTTTTTGTTGAACTCGACATACTGCTCTTTTGTCACCGTTCCCTTTTTGAATCCGGCGCGGTTTGCACGGACTTCTTTCGTCTGCGGAAATGAGCCGATTGTGGTCGTCGGGAAAAGCGGAAGATTGAATTCCTTTTTTTGAATCTGTTCGCGCTCTGCGAATGTCGGAAGACGTGTGAAATCCTTTTTTGAAAGATTCTTTATCTTTGCGGCAAGAGCCTCGTTTTCCGTTACGCGCGGTTTTTCAAAGAGTTTTCTGTTCGCGTCAAGTGCTGCTGAATCTCCGCTTGCAATTTCCTTGAGTTCTGAAAGTTTTTCTTCGGCGAATGCAAAATGGGCAAGAATCGATGCGTCCAGTTTCTGTTCGTTCTTCACAGTGTACGGCACGTGCAGAAGTGAGCATGATGTGTTCGCAACAACTTCGCCCTGCCATGCGTTTTTGATTTCCGAGAGAAGGGCGTTTGTCTTTGTGTAGTTGTTGCGCCAGATGTTCTTTCCGTTCACGACACCTGCGAAGAGCACTTTGCTTGAGCCGGCCTTCTTCACAAGATTCAAAGTTTCCTTTCCTTCGACAAAATCAAGACCGTAGCCGTCGAAGTCAAAAGAAAGAAGTTCATTGTAGAAATCGCGCACATCGCCAAAATATGTCTGAAGGAGAACCTTCACTTTTTTTCCTGGAAGGATTGCATTGTAAAGTCCGCTGAAAAGTTTCTTGTCGTCATCACTCATGTCAAGCACAAGGGCGGGTTCGTCAATCTGCACCCACTCGGCTCCGAGTGTTGAGGCTTTTTCCAAAAGCGTCTTGTATGCGGCGGCGACATCATTTGAAAAATCCTTCAGCTGCTTGGTTCCCTTGAAGTGGCTGAGTTTCAGGAATGTGTACGGACCGATTACGTCGGGCTTTGTCTGAACACCGGCTGCCTTTGCCTCGTTGTATTCGGAAGAGAGTTTCGTGTCGTCGAGCTGAACCACTACGGTGTCATCGAATTCGGGAACGATGTAGTGATAGTTTGTGTTGAACCACTTTTTCATCGGAAGGGCGGTCACGTCTGCCTTTTCTGTCTGGTATCCGCGGGCCATTGCAAAGAACGTGTCGAGCTTGGAAAGTGTCAGAGCCTTGTATCTCTCTGGGATCACGCCCAAAAGGAAGCATGTGTCGAGCATGTTGTCATAGAAAGAAAAATCATTTGATGAGATGAAGTCGATTCCGGCATTCTTCTGCGAGAGCCAGTGTGACTTTCTCAAATCTTTTGCAGTGGACTCAAGTTCGGTGGAATTGATTTCACCTGCGAAATATTTTTCCGAGGCAAATTTGAGTTCGCGCTTTGCACCCACGCGAGGATATCCGATGACTGATGTTTTCATAAAATTCTCCTGCATTTTTTACGTTTTTCAAAGATGTTCGCAATTTTCTATTTTATGGGAACCTCTAAAAACTTCAGTTTTTAGAGGTAACTTTGAAAGTGCGATGTTTTAACTCTTGCTATTTTCAAGAGTTAAAACTCGTCGGGTTCTCTAAAAAATCGTCGAAGGCGAGTTTTTAGGGATACCCTTATTATAGGTAATTTGACTCGCAATATCAAATATTAATTTTTTATGGTTTGTCATAGCTTTAAACTATGGTAAAAATTTTCAGGATGTGATAGAATCAGGGCATGACACTCCAGCAGTTGAAATATGCCGTTACCGTTGCAGAATGTGGAAACGTGACCGTCGCGAGCCAGAAGGTTTTCATCTCTCAGCCGAGCCTTACTGCCGCAGTCCGGGAGCTTGAAAAGGAAATGGGCATTGTGATTTTTTCCCGTACCAACAAAGGTGTGACGGTGACGAATGAAGGAAACGAATTTCTCGGATACGCAAGGCAGGTTTTGGAACAGGCCGCTTTGCTTGAAGAAAAATATCTTAACAAGACGGAGCACAAAAGCCGTTTCAGCGTGACATGCCAGCACTACTCGTTTGCGGTGAATGCTTTCGTCGATGTGATAAAGGAATGCGGAGGCTCCGAGTACGACTACACTTTGCGTGAAGGCCAGACCAGTCAGATTATTGATGATGTGTCCAGATTGAACAGCGAAATAGGCATCCTTTATCTGAATAAGACAAATGAACACGTTATCACGAAACTCCTGAAAAAAAACGACCTTGTGTTCAATCTGCTTTTCACGGCAAAGCCTCATGTTTTTCTCTCCACGCACAATCCTCTTGCAAAAAAGAAGCTCGTCACTCTGAAGGATTTGGAACCTTTTCCCTATCTCACATTTGAACAGGGCGACTACAACTCAATATATTTCAACGAAGAGCCTCTGCCGAGCATTGACCACAGACTGAACATAAAAGTGAGCGACCGTGCGACGCTTTTCAATCTGCTCATCGGTTTGAACGGTTTCACTGTGTGCTCGGGAATTATTGACAATGAATTGAATGGAAGCAACATTGTGGCCCGTCCGCTGGATCTTGCGGACTGCATGAGAATAGGAACCGTGACGCAGAAAAACGTTGTTCCGTCGCGCTATGCGAAAGTCTATCTTGCATCTTTGAAAAAATACATTTGACTTGCGCGGAGGATTGTCATGCCGTGCCCTGGAGTTGGGACTCTACGCCCGATTGCAGGGGACGGTCGCAAGCAGAGCTTGCTTCACAAGTTTTTACTTTCTCGCAAGGCTCGAATTTTTTCTGCAAAAAAAACGTAAAAACTTGCCCTCTACGCCCGATTGGAGGGGACGGTCGCAAGCAGAGCTT
>DGXM01000073.1 GCA_002396325.1 Treponema sp. UBA4232 | reverse complement strand
AAACAAAATACAAAGAGCTCAAAATGAGTCAGCGGGTCCCAGCTGACTCATTTTGAGCTCTTTGCATTTTGTTTCATGCTGAAGCCCGGAGCTTTAACCGCCACCACTTGAAATAAAATTACGCAAATTGTTATAATGAAGAGCCAATCCTGTAGTTTTACATTATGGGACTGGCTATTTTAATTTGGATACATCGGGAGATTTTTTATGCGCTTTGTGAGTACGAGAGATAATTCCAATATAGTTGGATTCCGCAATGCGTTGCTTGACTGTATGCCGGCAGACGGAGGACTTTACGTGCCTCTTGACACCGAAAATCTGCGCCAATGGATTTTATACGCAAATGAAACCACTTCTTTTGCAAACCTGGCAGGAACACTCACATCAGGTCTTATCAATAAAGAATTCAGCCCGCTGATTTGCGAAGCCATTGCAACACACGCCTTCACCTTCCAACCCGAAGTGAAGCAGCTGGACAAAAATCTTTTTATGCTGGAGCTGTACCACGGACCGACCGGCACATTCAAGGATTTCGGAACATCTTATCTGGCATCCGCGCTCGAGACCATTCTTCAGTACACCGAACAGAAGTCCATTCTGCTTGACGCAACGACGGGAGAACTCGGAGCATGTATGGCAAGTGCCCTGCGCGGAAAAAAACTTGTGAAATCGGTGCTTTTATATCCGAAGGGAAAAATCCGCGGACTTGAGGAAAGTGATTTTGTCTGGAACGGCGGCAACATCTACCCCATCGAGATTGACGGAACCGAAGAGGACTGCCACAACATCGTGCGGCACTTCTTTTCAAACCACGATCTTGTGAAGAAATACCACCTGACACTCGGCAACACTTCCAACATCGGACGTCTTCTGCCGCAGGCCTTCTTCTACACGTTTGCCTTCACCCGCATAAAGAAACTCGTGGAAGGAAGCATCTACTACGCAATGAGCGCAGGAAACTACGGGAACCTTATTTCGGGACTCTACAGCTGGCAGCTCGCACTTCCAGTGAACGGGTTCATTTTACCCACAACGAACAACCTGAAGCTCGATGCTCGCGGGAATGTACAGGTTCTCGACAGTTTTGTGCCCGTGTCGCAAAGGGCTCCGGCAAATCCTGCAGACCCTTCGAATCTGGAGAGGATGGAGCATCTTTTCAAGGAAAACGCACTCATGCTCAGAAGCTTTGTGTATCCGGCGGATGTAAGTCAGGAAGCCACCGAAAAGGCATGCAAAGATTTGTTTATGAAATACAAGGTTTTTGCAGACAAGGAAACCAGCGCCGCTTACGCAGCATCGCAACTCCGCTCCGACATTACGGATGACGAAGATTCCGCCGTTGTGCTCATTGCCCGCGACGACCCGTGCCTTGACGAATCCTTTGTGCGCCACAATCTTGGGGAAGTTCCGGCGATGGATGAAAGGATTGCACGCAGTCTGAAGCCCGCAGCAACAGGAAAGCCCGTCATCAAACACGACGACATCGGGTATGTGACGGACATTCTCAACTCTTTGAATCAAAACTAAAGTTCATCTTCAAGGGAACTTCTGGTATCCAGACTCAAACTGAATCACTCAGAGGCTCCTTTTTTTACGACAGAATATCCGGGGTCTCCTTTTTGGCAGACTTCGGTTTTTCTCCGAGGAAGACACCGCTCTTTCTGCGTTTCGCACCCTTCTTTTCAGGTTTCAGTACGGCAAGGAATTTCTGGCACTGATACTCAGACCCTTCCTCGGCAGCAATCAAAGTGCGGTACAACCTGTAAATCTGTTCACGCAGAATCCTCGGGCTGTACATAGTCACTGCGGCAAATCCGTACCACAATGTGCTTTCCAGCATCTCTTTATTGAACCAGCGGATACCGTTGTAGTCGTTCGCTCCGACCAAAAGTCCTGAGTTGGGTCCTTCCAAAAGCAGACGGGCAGTGTCGTAAGTGGACTTGCTGTAGCTTGAGGCTCCGAAATTGAAGTCACGAACCCTCATCATCACAAAGAGACTCTTCAGTATGGGGCGCAGATTATTCTCCTTCACACCTGTCTTTTCGAGGATTTCAGCCAGCTTGCGGTCATATGCCCATTTAAGGCAGTTGTCGCGCCCTGCACTTGAGACCATCGCAAACGCACAGAGGATTTCAGGAGCCGCCTCGTGTTCAAGCAGTCCTTCGTAAATGATGTTTTCCAATGAAACCTTGAACGTGGAATTTGAAGCCTTGTAGCGGGCCACACCGGAAGATGATTTCGGCATATCCAATCCCTGGGCACTGGCCACAACGGATGCAAGATATTCAATTTCTTTGCAGAATGACTGGAAACGCTGGAGAGAAGATGCGGTTGAAGCCTTTTTGCTCACGCGGGCCTCTTTCTGAGTCGCCGTAACCGAAGACTTCCTCCTGCCGCGTTCTTCAGAAGCATCGGCAATCTTCTGAGCCTCACGCACTTTGGATTCTTCAAGCGCAAAAGCAGATTCCACCTCGTAATATTCCATTGCAGATTTCTTCACATCGGCAAAAAGCGTCTTGAGATCCGGCATTTCCTTCTGCTCCGACTTGAGCACCGCAACGGGAGTGAAGAGAAGCTTGAAAGACTTGAACAATTCAGGTGTCGCGAATTTTGCGAGTGCGGCGTACAAATCCTTGTAGCGGTATTCCTGCCATGCAATCTCAAGGTCGGGCACTCCGGAACCATTCAAAAGCTCATTCAGCTTGGAATATTTTCCATCCGCGGTGTCAGCAACCTGACGCACGTCAAGATACACCTGGTATTCGAATCCGTTCAGAGCCACATACATACCGTTGTTGATTATGTCGTCGCTTCTGCGCACGTACCACAGGCCTGTCCTGTGTTCGCGGAAAATCATAAAGTGGCTGTCTCCTGGGGTAAGTCCGATTCCTTCCGCAAGAGAACGGCTCACCATCTGCTTTTCGTCCTCACCGCTTCCTGTCTTCACGGCATATTCGCAGGACTGCTTTATCCAACCGGCGGCTCTTTCGTATTTGTTATTATAGAAGACAATCGTTCTCTCGTCCCCGGCACCGTTTGAATACGCAAAGACGTTTTCATTCACAACACCGTTGTTCCACACATCGTAGAACAGGAAATTCTCCACGCCGGAGAAAAGATAGCGCTTGTGCGCAAGCGGGAAGATGTCGTGCCAATGGCGGCCCACGAGTCCCTCATCAGGCTTTTCGTCACGGTAGGCCCTCGTGTATTCCATTCCGTATTTTTCCTCGAATCCCTCAATCTGTCCGTGACCGAACATCGGAAGACCCGGCATCGTAATCATCAGCGTACACACGCCGAAATACTTGTCACCCTTTCCGAACTGGGCAACCGCAGTCTCCTCATCAGGATTGTTCATAAAGTTCACGAAACGCTTCAACACCTGCGGATCGAATCTGATTGTGTTTTTCACGGTGTCACGGTACTTCTGATTTTCCTCTTTTTTGAGCATATTCATAAAAGCGGAGTTGTAAACACGGTGCATTCCCAGAGTACGGGTAAAGTATCCCTCCATCATCCAGAAGGCCTCGGCCAAAAGCAGAGTGTCGGGCATGTCCTTTGCACAGCGGTCCACCACTTCACGCCAGAACTCATTCGGCAGGGCACTTTCGAACTGATCGGTCGTAAGCGCATACTGGCTTCGGGTTGCTATGTCTCCTCCGTGACCAGGCTCCGGATACCAAAGACGGCGGATATGCTTTTTTGCAAGAACCATGGCGGCATCAAATCTGATGATGGGGAAATTAGCCGCAACCTTCATAATCTGCTGGATTACGGCTTCCCTCGCGGCGGCATTCAGGAAATCTATCTGCGCAGTATCGTTCCAAGGCATTCCGGTTCCGTCGTTTCCGTGATAGATGTAAGTCACATCTCCGGTCTGATTGTCAACACGCTTGAAACAAACGGCACAGTCGCTCTTTGAATAATAATGGTCCTCAAGATAAAGCGAGACGCGGCTGTCACGGCTCAGATTCTCACCGTTGAAAGTATACTGCGGGAACGGACAGTCTTTCCTAGTAATGAAATAGTCGGGGTGCTCGATGACCCACTTTCCGTCCATTCCCGTGTGGTTCGGAACCATGTCGCTGGCAAGACGGATTCCACGCGCCCAGCACCTTCTGCGCAGATTGTCCAGAGCATCCCATCCGCCAAGATTCCATGCAATTTCGTAGTCCAAAAGCGAGTAAGCCGAAGCGGCCGCCTCCGGGTTTCCGTTTATCTGCTTGATTCGTTTCGAGGCGTAACTTCTTTCCCAAAGTCCAATGAGCCAGAGTCCGGTGAATCCTTCGTCGCGGAGTTTGTCCAGTTCTTCGTCGGGAATCTGATCAAGACGCGTGATTTCCCGGTCATACTGTTTTGAAAGCTGATAAAGCCACACAAGCACGGTCTTTGCCATAAGAACCACTTTCGGCATCCATTCACGGTCGGGACTGAATCTTTCGTACTCCTGCATAAGATTTTCATAGGAATAGGCATCCATGCTCACTTCGCCGCCGTTTGTGGGGTGCCATGCGGCTTTTTCCTCTTCACTGATTGTATCGATTCCCTCAAGAAGACGTTTCAGCCATTCGCCGAGCAAATCCGCCCAGTACGTGCGGATATAGTCAAGCTGCCCTTTAAGCGACGTGGGAGAAGCAATCACAGGCTCCTTCAGCATATCGATGAGATAGTTGTTTTTGGGACCGAAGACGGGCTGCGTCATAAAATAGGCCTTGATCTGGTTCCAGGTCTTTACGTAGACGGGATTCAGCGCAAGCTTTCTGTCGTCAAAAAGAATCTGGAAGGGATGGAAAGCGGGATTTTCATTCGCAAGATGCAGCATAATCAACTCTTCAAGCACCTGCTCCCTGTTGCTCCTGCGATTGTCAGTTCCCACATCAAGACAGGACTGCATCAGATAATCCTTATTGGTCATCTTTTTCTGGTAAACCGCGGTGGGAGGAAATTCTTCCATAAACTGAAGCAGAAGATTGTCGATGTTCTCCCTTCCGAAGTAAAGGTCCAAATCGTCAAGCAGATTGGAAAATGCGTCGGGAGCCTTGTCGCGGCGGAACCTCATGCACACATAATGGAAGATTTCATCAATCAGGCCCATTGCATTGAGATTTCCTGCGGACACCTGCTTTTCATCCTGTCCTCTGTCCTTGAAGAGCTGGTTCAATTTCACCTGAAAAGCCTGAACCGCCTTGAGGTTGGCAAAAATCACATTGCCGCTGGAACTGAACAGTGACTGGTCAAACTTACACAAATCACGCACGTTCCTGCTGATATGAAATTCATTGTAGGAAATCTTCATTCCGTTCCTCCATAAAATAATTCAGAGTTGTCTCTAAAAACTCAGACAAGCGAACATTTCAAATGCAAGTCCGCAATCTTACGTATCTCTTGAATCAGGGCTGATTTCGATGCCAAATCCTCCACGGACACCGGCATCCTGTAAGTCCAGTTGTTTTCATTCACGGTTCCCGGCACATTTATGCGTTCATCCCCGGCCTTCTCACGGTAACAGGAAGCATCCAGATACAGATAGTCCTGCAGAGGATTTATAAACCAGCGGCTTCTGGTTCCGGCACATTTTTCAAGAACAAAGGCCGCAACTTTCGGATCAAAACAAGTGTCCACATTCACGGGATATTTTTTCAAAGATTCGTCAGGCTTCTTTTCCATCAGAGTGTCCAAATCCGGCGCAAAAAGCTCGTTTTTCTGCTCCGCCGACTTGACGGTCTCAAGGAAAGCCCACACCGACTGCTTTTCATTCTGCCACCACTCGCGGATTGTCGAACTGTCGTGAACGGATGTCGAAGTCACGCTCAAATGCGGATAAGTGTCGAACGCTTCATACGGCTGATTCATCTGATCCCATCTGCGGGTCCATCTGACCACGCGCAGACTTGCAATGTCCAAAGCCGGCAGCACTTCGTTCAGCGCAGGAATATTCGCTCCCAAATCCTCGGCACACGCCTGCATTTCGGTTTCCTTCACAATCGGACGGAGGATTTCAAATGCGTGTGATTTCCAGAGTTCATTTTCCTGTTCCTGCAGAGCCGCAAATTCTTCTTCCAGGGATTTTTTCTCTTCCATAGAAAGAGATTTCCATGCAGTCGTCGCGGAATAGGACCAAACAGGCACAAACCTATCCTTTTCAATTTCAATCAGCGTGCGGTCCCGCCATTTTTCCGCAAGGACATTTTGAATCGCACGGTTCTTTTCCCCGTCATCAACAAAAGCCGTGGCATAAATGAGCGAATCGCAGGTGATTTCGTCTTTGAAATTCCAAAGCTCCTCGTCTCCAATACGCACACAGATTTTTGACATCACCGACCTTGCCTCGTCCCAGTTTCCAAGGATTGATCCAACCGCTTCCGTCGGGATATGCGGCTGTGAAAGCCAGTGGAGTCTTCCGTCATCGAATCCCATTTTCTGCAGCACCCGTCTTTCGGTATACGCATACGGATTGGTGTGTCCCAGAAAAGCGGTGGTTTCCTTTTCGCTGTATTCCCAGATTCTGAAAAATCCGAGCACGTGATCAAGACGAAATGCACTGTAATAATTGGAAGCAAAACGCACGCGGTCTTTCCACCAGGAAAAATCGTCACTGATGATTTTGTCCCAGTTGTAGGTCGGGAAGCCCCATCTTTGCCCCAGAGGATTGTCGGCATCGGGAGGAGAGCCTGCCCGCAGCTCCTGATTGAAGAATTCAGGCCATGCCCAGCAGTCCACACTGTCTTCGTTCATCAAAATGGGAAGGTCGCCCTTCAAAATGATTCCCTGGGCACGGATATAATTTGAAGCATCCTTAAATTGCGAGGCGGCACGCATCTGGCACCAGACATAAAAATTGTGACTCGACCTGAGTGCCCTGTTGCTCCACCTGAGCTCAATCTGGCGGCGGTTCATCGTGCGCTTGTCTTCAGTCCACTCTTTCCAGGATGCCTGACTGAAAGAATCCTTAAGATCCTTGAAAACCGCATAAGCCACGACCCAGGGATTGTCCGCCACGAAAGTCTTTATCTCATAGTCATAATGATCCGCAAAAGATTTGCTTGAATCCGAAGATGTCTGGGCCGACTTTTTCTTGCTGCTTATCACTTTTTCCATATAGGAATACAGAAGATGCAACAGCTTAATTTTACCTTCAGAAACTTTCGCATAATCAAAACGGGCACCGTACTTGCACTCCTTCACAAAAGCCTTATATGCCGCGGAAAATGGACGGCAGTTTTTCATTGCATCCTCAAATTCCGGCAAAGACTCAATGTGAATGTACATCGGATGAAGCGCAAAAGCAGAAAGTGCTGAATACGGAGAAGACTGCGTTCCCGTGTCATTTACAGGCAAAAGCTGGATAACGCCGAGTCCGCACTGAGCGCAGAAATCGGCAAATGCCTTGAGAGAAACAAAATCACCAACGGCCGGACTGTCCTTTGTGTACAGGGCAGAAAGCGGCACCACAACACCGGTTTTTCTTTCCATAAAATTAAGCCTATTATAAACTAGTATATCACACTTTTCCAAAAATAAAAAGAAATTCTTGCAAAAAAACTAAAAAAAAACATTCAAATTAAGTATTTTTTATGTTTGAATCGAACCTTTCTCACATTTTAAGTCGGTTTCCACAGTTCTTTTACCGCCTCAAAAGTAACATCCCGCTTCATAAAATGTTCTATACGATGACGACACTTAAAGACAGATTTACAGGAGATTCACATGAACCGTTTTTCCCTCAGACTGACAAGCGTTTTCATCGCCGCCGCAACGATTTCAACAGCAAGCTGCCGCACCCCCGCAGTGCAGAAAGCCGCAGCCCCCCAGGACTCCGAAACAACTCTGCTCCGGGACTTCCCCGAACACTCCGACAAGACCGTGATAGTCTCTCTTAAATCCGGCACCAGCGAAGACGAAGTGAAATCCCTCGCCGAAAAGCACAATCTCAGCGTGGTCTACATCTACAGAAATTTATCCATGTGCACCCTCGCCTCAAAAAAAAGCCTCACCACTGCCGAACTCCAGTCTCTCATCAACACTCTGGAACAGGAAGAAATCGTAGTCTCCGCAGAAATGGACCGCATAATCCGTCTGGACGACCGCGAATGGAAGGGCTTCAATCAACCGCTCACCGAATAAAGGCATGGAAAATTCCGCCGATTTCACGGTCCGGAATCATACAGCAGCTCGAATCGACCTCTGCACCCTATTGTTTTTTCCAAAGACTTCCTGTAAATTAGAAAGTCCAGAAACCATGAGCATAGGAGGCCATTTTGGAAAGGAAGAGGATTGCGGTTATAATTCCGTCGTTGAATCCCTACGAAACACTCACAGACTTGACGGCATCTCTCTTTCAAAGCGGATTCCAGAAGATTGTCATTGTTGACGACGCAAGTTTTCCATCGAGCAAAGAAGTATTTTCAGCCGCAGAAAAGCTCGGAGCCACAGTCCTCCACACGGAACACAACCTTGGAAAGGGAGCCTCCATCAAAACCGCATTCAAATACCTTTCCGATGAGAAATGGGAAGGAGACTTTCTCACCGCAGACGCAGACGGACAGCACCGCATTGAAGACATCTGCAAAACCGCCGACACACTTCTTGAAAATCCCCATTCGCTCATTCTGGGCACACGCGACTTTTCAAAGGACGGCATCCCAGGCTTCGCAAAAAGGGCAAACAAACTGGGCACTTGGTTTTTCAATCTCACAAATCATGCGAATCTTCCTGACGCTCTCACCGGTCTCCGCGGAATTCCCCACGAACTCCTTGACCTTGCATTGACAGAAGAAGGAAGCCGTTTCGAATACGAAATGAATTTTTTGGGAGCGGCAATCAAAAAAACAAAGCCTCTTTTCATCCCCGTTGAAGCCGTCTACGAAAGCGGCAACTCGAAATCACACTTCCGGCCCCTGCGTGACTCAGCCAGATTTTTCATCAAATTCTTCCGCTTTATGTTTTCCTCGCTTTCCGCGGCCGCCGTCGACTGGATTGTGTTCATCATCCTCAGACGGGTATTTGCTTTTCTTCCGTCAACAACGAATATTTTCGTTTCCACAACGATTGCCAGAATCTGCTCCGGCATAGAAAATTTCTTCGTAAACAAAAAACTGAGTTTCAAAAGCAACGAAAAACCGGGCATCGAAATTCTGAAATTCACTTCGGTCTTCGTAGGAAAAATGCTTGTAAGCGCGGCACTGGTTGCGGCACTGGACAAAATCGGTCTGTCAGCCGTAGCGGGAAAACTCATCGTGGACAATCTGCTTTTCTTCGTGAGCTACTTCATTCAGAAAAACTGGGTCTTTATGCGCGGAAAAAAAATCAGCGGCAGCTCACGGCAGAACTAATTGCATTGTCCAGCGCAAGGAGTCTGTCGTAATCCTTTTTGCCGGGCTCAGACTCGACTCCGCTTGCCACATCAATCATCTCCGGGGAATATGAGTTTATAATGGAAGAAACTGTCTCAGGATTTATTCCCCCCGCAAGCCACAATGGAAGTTTACGGGAGACTGAAAGCACGTTTTCTGAAGACACTGAACAGCCCGTTCCCCCAAGCACGGCACCTTTTTTCGCATCAATCAAAACACGAGGTTCTCCAGACTCGCAAAGACGTGCCACTTCATCCACATCGGAAGGCGACTCCACATTCACCACGGCATAATGCGGAAGATTCAGATTTTCCCTGTCAGCAAAAAACTGCTCCACCGCCTTTTTCCCGTGCAGCTGTAAAAAATCCAGTTTGTTTTTTTTCACCAAAGACAACGCGGTCTTCCCTTCTTCACTTTCCAAATCCGTCACCACGCCCACGAGCATCGGAGCCAAATCATCCTCACCGGCGGCAAAAATATGCTCATCCTGACATGTCGTATTGAACTGTTCATCGAGGATTGATTTCACGCGCAGCACCACATCGGAAGACGCGCATCTAGGACTTCCCTTTGAAAAAACAAATCCAAGAAAATCCGGGTCCATAAGCGTGGCACTCAAGGCATCCTCCACATTCGTAAGTCCGCAGATTTTAAGCAGAGGACGCGTTCTGTCATTCGCATGATGGGCGCAGTTCTTCTTCCCCTCTTTCTTCTCACGCAGACGGGTTGCAAGCTCCAACCACTTTTTCGCATTTTGATTAACGGCCGAGTCTTTGAAAGAAGTCACCAAGTCTTTTGCCATCGCAGGATTTTTTGCGGCGGCCTCTCCCAAAAGCATTCCCGTAAATCCGAGTGAACCTGCAAATCCTGCGGCACCGGGAGTTCTTATTCCGCTTTCAAAAACAACACGCATGTCATTTCCGCAGGTCTCTTTGATTTCATTAAGCATACCGCATGGAATCAGCATATCGATTCTGAACGTGGCAAGGTCGCGGGCATTCACACCTGCAACAACAAAACGTTTGTCAACTTCCGCACACACGGACGCAAGTTTTTTCACATCTTCAGAAAGACGCAGTTCAATGAAAGCGGTCATTCCGTATTCTTCACATCTTTTTGCCATCCGGATCATTTCGTCTTCCGTCAGAATACGGGAAATCAAAAGCACCGCATCGGCACCGGCGCGATAGGCCACATCGACTTCACCGGCATCAAGCAGAAAATCCTTGCGCAGCACGGCAACGGAAGATTCGGGATGCTCGGCAGTGTAAGAGTCCACGGCTTTTCCGACAGCAATTAAATCGGCGAGCGAGCCATGGAAATAATTCATTTCGGTCAAAACGGAAATGGCAGAGGCACCGGCAGCGGCATAAGTGAAAGCAGTGGATGAAGCGTCAAGATTCGGTGCAATGTCGCCCTTGCTGGGAGAGGCTCGTTTCACTTCAAGCACAGCACCTTTTTCCGGCAGGAACGGAACGGGTTTTCCACGCATCCTCTTTTCAGGAACCGCAACACCAAACTCGAATCCGAGACGTGAAATATCCTCACGACGCTTTTTTACAATCTCATCCAAAATATTAGCCGCCATAAAAACCTCTCCGGCAATTCTACAGCATTTGCC
>DGXM01000054.1 GCA_002396325.1 Treponema sp. UBA4232 | reverse complement strand
TTCAGCATCTCTCGTACAGGAGAGATCCCGAATCAAGTTCGGGATGACGGTAGTGACAGACCCGGAATGACGGCGGCAGGTTCTGAATGACACCGGGTGGCAAACTTGTCGGACATCCCCTTGATTTTTTGCTGACTCATTTTGAACTCTTTGCATTTTGTTTCATGCTGAAGCCCTGGGCGTGTATCGGAAATAAGAAGCCGCATATCGGGAAGAAGCCGGACTCAACTGCAGCGTGGTGAATCACTGGAGAAAAACACCTATGCTGATTCCGGCATTTTCCACCGCTTCTCTCTTTTTCAATCGATTTTCACGAATGTCATGTCGTCGAAATTTCCCCAGTTGCCGGCTTTTGTGTCCAGTCTTATTCCGACTCTTACGGTCCCGCTTTTTACCGGCACTTCCAAATCGTATTTTTTCCACTGAACCCAGCCTGTGTTCACAATTTGAGTTTTTGTCTCGCTGCCGCTGCCTGCAAAATCCCCGGCATAAAGTTCGATGCTGTTTTCTCCGCCGCCACCCATTGCCCAGACGCTCAAAAGATATGTGCCGCTTTCAAGATTGTCGAAACTTTGGTGCAGGTCGGATTTGAATCCTTTGTCGAGCCAATATTTGTATGTCCATTTTCCGGTGTATGCATTGCCCTTGTTGTTTTCCATAAAACAGGCTTCGCCGGGACCATCCAAAATCCATTTTCCCATTTCGCCGGATTCAAACGAAGGGTCTGCAATCAGATTTATTTTGCTGCTGACCGTGACGGTTGCTTCGGGCGTGAAAGATGAGCCTTCGATTTTTCCGTGAAGAATTATTTCCGCGCCGTCTTTTTCATTTTTCCAATCGTGGTCTTCCCAATCCACGGAAACCAAGGATGCGCTGTCGTTTGTGTAAAATACTTTCACTGTGTGCGGCAGATCGGGGGAGGCTCCGGGTCTTGTTGTTACATTGATTTTTTCTTCCATAGAGTATGGCTCGAACTTGGCGGAAAGATTTGCTGAACCTCCCCATGCGTTTTTCACTTCGCCTTTTCCGCGCACCAGATTCCAGACTGCGAGAGACGGCAGTGCTCTTCCTTCGTAATCAAACATCCCCTGATTTTCCCAGGTGTCTCCTTCGGTGGCTGAAAGTCCTGCCCCCTCAACGGGAATCCATGCCGGCTCCCAATAGAAAACTCCTTTTCCACGGGGGACTGATGCCGCCGCTGCAATCACATCACGCACTGCGCTTGCCTGTCCCTGCACGGAAGCGAGGTATCCGCGGGATGCGCTGCTGAATGATTTGAACACGTTGCCCTGTCCGTCTCCGTCATCCTGCGTGAAGGCATAGGCTGTCTCCGCAACGACCAAATCCTTTTTGTAACGCTCGGACAAATCCTTCATGTTTTTTGTCAAATCCTCCGGGCTGCCGTGCCAGTATGTGTAAAACGAAAGACCGATTACATCGTAGGGCACATTGTTTTTTTCGATTCCGTCGAAGATGGTGCGGTAAAGATGATTGTCACCTCCGTCTGCAAGATGGATCATCACGGAAATCTTTTTGTGCCAAAGTCTGTCCCACCAGTTCTGTGCTCTGTCCACTCCGGATGCGGCACTTTTCAGGAGACGTGTGAATCCTTTCATTCCGCCCGCTTTTTTACCTTTGTCTGCCCAGATTTTTCCAATAGGCCACATGAAGCCGTTATTGAGTTCGTTTCCAATCTGCACCATGTCGGGTCTGGCTCTTCCGCGGATGAATTTTTTGATTGTATCGTATGTGAAATCTTCAACCGCTTTATTCAATTCGTCTTCAGAAAGATTTTTCCAGTCCTGGGGCATATACTGTTTGGCCGGGTCCGCCCATGAGTCGCTGTAATGAAAATCGAGCAATACTTTGAGGCCTGCTTTTTTTGCTCGTCGGGCAAGTTTTATGTCGACATCGACGCTGTTGTTGCCGCCTCCGTAAGCTTCACCCTTCAGGGCGATTATGTTGCCGAGCGGGTTGGTCAGATCTTCCGCATAAACCGGATTGTTCCACACGCGGATCCGTACCCAGTTCACGCCGTTTTTCTTTAGGATTTTGAAGAGGTCCTGTTCTTTTCCGTTGTGGTTGTAATATTTTCCACCCGCTTTTTCAATGTCGGAAAGCGAGCTGATGTCTACTCCACACATAAAATCCTTGGGCAGATTCGGTACAGGCTCCACCGTTATGCTGCGTTTTACGGCTTCTCCGGCGGGGTCGGGCTGCGCAATGCCGTTCAGGGATGTTCCGCAGAAGCAGAATGAAGCGGTCAGAATTGAAACCGCCGCCATCAAAAGGATTTTTTTCATCAGTTCCTCCTAAATCGTGTTATCTACACGTGTCAATAATTCATTTTCCATCGAAACAGAGGATTTGTCAAGTGAATTCATTTTTTTTAATTGATAATGGATATGTGGATGACTGATGATTTGCCCTGATTTTTTTAAGTCCGTAAATTTAGTTCATCATCCCGTCTCCCGGCTCTCATCTTCCGCAATTCACCGGGGAATTACTTGAATTTTCATTAATTCTAATGTAGATTTTGAAAAAGTCCGATATTTGGAAGAAGGGGACTGTCAAATTCCAAAGTTCCCGACTGTCTTTTGAATTGACAAAAGAGAAATCATTGCAGAGGCCGATTTTATGGAAGCACAAAGCGAAAGTTTTAACTCTACAGTAATAGCCGCGTTGGAAGAGAAGAAAAACTGGTACGACACAACTCAGCTGCCCAAAATACAGGACAATTACAGACTGCATCTGGTCTGCGTCAACAATATTATTGAGGCACTTTCCCGAAAGTCACTTGTGAATCCTGATCCGTATAAAAAGGATAAGAAGGTTACTTCGGTTTCTTCCATTGATGACTCTCCTTTCAATGACAACGAGCGAGCCACGCAGCTGGGAATCCGCCTTAGTGATTATCAGAATATGCTTGATTTTGTGTGCAACTATATGAAATTCACCATAGAGCAGCTTACTCCCGACAAAGTCAAAAAGCTGATTGATTTGAATGCGACTTTCGGATGGACCAATCTGACTCCGAATTCTCCCAAAATCAACACACGTTCTCTTGCAAACTGCATCATCGAAGCCCGTAACGGTGCACAGGCTCTTCAAGCGGCCATGATAAACGACAGCATCGGGAAGACAAAAGAGGCTCTGGAATTCATCAATGCGGCACTCAAAGAACTTCTCGATTTCCAACGTGAGCTTTACAAGGGGGATGTAAGACGTCTTGTTATGGACTCATCAGATTTCAATAAGGCGGCTTTCACGGATGCGGCGGCCCTTATCGCTGAAATCAAGAGACTGTTTCCGTCAAAGATGCCGAAAAGAACTTTCTCCAATGATTTGATTGCAGAAATTGCGGAAGAAGAAACCGCTCCTTCAAAAGACCAGCTGAGACAGCGTGTGCTCGCAAAACTCAAGACTGTAACGACTGTAAAAAATGAGCAGAAGAAAAACACCGTTACCACCCACGAAATTCTTGTGGAGGCTGTGCGTATTCTGGCCACAAGTTCCGAGCAGTATGCGGTGGTTCTGGAGAAAATCTCAACCAACAGTGCGGTTCTTCGCGACGGTGCAAATTCCTTCAAGGATAAATTCGCCCGTTTCTGGAGACGTGTTTTTGGTCTTCCCGAGCCGGAAATTGAGTACAATATCGTATTGACCGACCAGACCACAAAGCAGACTCACCGCGAAAAAATCAACTACACGGAATTCTTTGCTTCTCTTAATAAACGCACAAAATACTATGCAACCGTTGCAAATCGTCAAAGTACGGGGTATAATCGGGTAGATGCCCAGAGTGACGAAAAGATTTTGGAATTTCTGAACAAGCAGCTTGCTGAGAATGCCCGCCTGATGCAGGTGCTCACGGCTCTTGACGACTACTTCAAATCTTCGGCACCCACTTTGGAGCGATCAAAGATTAAGGGAATAAAGCCTGAGCTTTCATTCTTAAAAAGCATTCTCGTCAAGACCAACCAATACAAGGCTGAATATCTGGCTCTTGCAGAGGAAAAGGAACAGATGAGGAAATTAGGAATTACTGAATGAAAAGAACTGTATTGAAATCTGTTTTCTCTTTTGTTTTGGCAGCATCCCTCGCTGTGACCGGGGTTTTTGCGGCGGAACCTGATGTTTACGGCAAGCAGGATTTCTTTCCTGAAGATCAGCGCAACATCACGATTATCGACGCAGTCCACGCTTATGACTTGAATCCGCATACGGCGAGCTACACATCAGAATCGCAGATTTTGACGGGACTTTACGAGGGGCTTTTTTCTTACAATCCGGTGACTCTTGAACCCGAATACGCACTTTGCAAATCCTACAAAATGTCCCGCGACAAAAAAAGATGGACTTTCGTTCTGCGTGAAGATGCGAAATTCAGCAACGGAGAGGACATTACGGCTGCCACAATCAGGGATTCCTGGCTTACTCTGCTGAAGACTCCCAATGCTCCGTTTGCCTCGCTGATTGACTGCGTGACGGGAGCCAGCGATTACCGCAATGGAATCGGCAGTATGAATGATGTGCGCATAGAAGCCCGTGATTCATACACCCTCGTTGTTCATCTTACGGAACCAACCGAACAGCTTCCGAGGATTTTGTGCCATCATGCCTTCAGCGCCGTAAGCAGAAAGAAGAATGTCTATTCAGGCCCCTTTGTTTTGCGCTCATACAAAAACGGCAGACTTGAACTTTCCAAAAATAAAAATTTCCACGATGCCGATACCGTCGTGATTCCGGGCATTACAATCATCCAGAGCGACGATGCCGAGGAAAACGCATTTCTTTTCAATACAGGTGCCGCCGACTGGGTGATGGGAAGTGTCAATGCCATGAAGATTCTGAACGGAGATGCCGTCCGCGTGTCTGCTGAATTCGGAACCAGTTATCTTTTCTTCAAGATTAAAAACAAACCGTGGAACAATGCGGCCTTCAGACTTGCGCTTCTTGAGGCCATTCCTTACACGAAACTCAGGGAACTTTACTCCGTGCCTGCAACAACTCTCGTTTATCCGCTGATGGGATATCCTTCCGTGCCCGGCTGGGATGACTGGGATGCCCCCGATGCGCTTGCGATGATGAAGGAGGCCCGGAAGCAGGCTGGTCTTTCGCAGGACGAGATTATTCCGCTTGTTTTTGCAATTGTGGATTCTCCGCTGATGCAGGGTTGGGCTGAAGTGCTCAAAAAGGCCTGGGAGCCGCTGGGTGTTTCACTGATTGTCCAGACTGCAACCGCTGAAGAGTACAATGCGCAGATTCCAACATGGAACGCGGATTTGTTCTCCTACTCCTGGATTGGAGATTATGCCGACCCCACTGCTTTCCTTGAGCTTTTCAGAAGCAACTCGACGTTGAATGTGGCACGGTACTCAAATGCTGATTTTGACTCTCTGTTGAATGATGCAGGCCGCACTTCGGATGCCGGTGAACGCTACAAACTTCTTTCCAAGGCCGAGACACTGCTTTTGGATGACGGCATGGTGATTCCCGTTTCGCATCCCGTTGCATTGAATGTCATAAACACATCGCTTGTGGGTGGCTGGACAACAAACGCTCTTGATCTCCATCCCCTGCGTTATATGTACATCCGCCGCCGTACTCTGCGCATTCCTAACACAATCTGATTGTAAATGCCCTAGAATTGAGACAGGACCGCCGCCAGCTGCACTTGCAGAAATCCGGTGCGCCCTGTCTTGTAAAAACTGGACTGTTCCCACGCCACATACATGGTGTCTCCCGAAATTGCAAAGTCTCCGTATACGTATCCTGCGGGGAGCAGAGGGAGCCTGAACGCGGCATTTTTTTCTTCTTCTCCGCGTGTCTGGATATAGGTGGTTCCGTCTGCAAAGACAGCCGCCACATATTTTTCCGAGGAGGATGCATTTGCATTCAATGGAACACCGCCGCTCCCCTGTTGGAAATACTGCACGGGTGAAGTTCCTTCGGAATTCTTCCATACCACGGAAAAAGAAAACTCACTTGGAATCGATGAAACCAAATCCTTCAAATCTTCGGGGGCAGAGTTGAAGAGCCTTGGCATATTCAATGTCCTGTATTCTTCCTCTGTTGATGATTTGAATGTGAAATTCGCGGAGGAGGAAAGGGCAGGGGAAAGCGATGTTATCGGAGCGTTCGGTTCCCAGTAGAAATAAGAGAACTCCACTCTGCGGTCAACGGTTTTTTTAGCGGAGCAGGCCCAGGTTTTTCCGTCCCAGAAATATCCTGCAATCTGCTGGTCATCATCGAGCTTCAGATTTGCATAAGAGACAAGGGGAAAGAAGAGATTTGCGGCGCTGTCGAATTCCACGAGAAACGGTCTGGACGGTTGGACTGCCGCTGAAACTGAGTTTTCAAAATCAGTGTTGAAGAAACTGGAGCGGTACAGATAAAAGACAGGCTTTCCTTCGCTGAAAACCAGTGAATCCGCAGTGACTCCGGAAAAAATGGATGCATCGGTGTGGAGTTTCACTTCGTTTCCGTTGAACGAGAGCATTCCGAGCCGGTTTACCAGGGCATAGGCTTTACTCTCTCCGGTCGGGGCACTTGCGGCACTTGCGATTCTTGTTGATTCAGTCCACGGTCGTTCCATCACTTCGGGAGTGTGCTGTGGCAAATCCGTCTGGGCAAAATCGCTGCCGTTGAAATAATACCACACGTGGTTTTTCTGCACGGGTTTCAGTTCAACCAAATCTTCGGCGGGTGACGGCGGAGTGTCGTTTTCTTTTTTGGAGCATCCTGCAAGAGCTATGCAGGAAAGGGATATAAGCAGAGCCTTTTTTAACGCGGTAATGGAATTCATAAATCCACTATATACCTAATCGGCCTTTTTGGGAACCTTCAAATCGGATTTTTTGAAAGATCCTGCTGCAATGGCTTTTAAAATTCTTTCTCCGTCGATCTGCCACGGGTCTCCGCATTTTTCACATTCATCCATGAACTGCTGCCAGTTGAATCGGGAGATGTAGTCTTGGGAGATTTGTGCCCCGCTTTCAGAGAGTCTGTAGAGCCGGTCGATGGTGAG
>DGXM01000112.1 GCA_002396325.1 Treponema sp. UBA4232 | reverse complement strand
TTTGAGATTCCAGAATATTAATGGAGTCTGCCGATGAAAGAAAAAAAAGTTTCAGGCAGCGCGGGATTTTTAATCCTCCGCACGAACAAAAATCACTGAGGGTTATGCAGTTGAAAAGTCAAGATGATGTAAGACTCTGATTTAGATAAGGCAACCTCTAAAAACTATAATTTGATGTTGCCGTCGAGTTTAAAACCCCGAAATTACGGGCTTTTAAACGTCGCATTTTCAGAGTTGCCTCTAAAAACTGAAGTTTTTAGAGGCTCCCTCATGAAACACGGAGCCATAAAAGCCATATACACAACGGTTTTTATGGCTCTTTTATTTTCCTGCGCTTCTTCACCGAAAAAACTAAGCGGTTCATATTTCGACTCAAACATTCCTTCGTCTCAGGAATTTTCAGATGATACCTGCGAAAAACACATTCCCTTCGTCTATGGTCCGGCTTACAAAAGTTATATGCCCATTTTGAAAGTGAATACCCTCAATCTGCAGAATGAAGAGACAACACTTTTTCTCGCATTTGACTCAGGAGCCTCCTGTATGATTTACACAAACGGACTGAAAAAAATCAGCCCGGACAATTCACTCTTCGAAAAATCAGAAAGCAACTATGTTTCACTGACTCTTACAAATCTGAGCACCGGAACATACAATCTTTCCTCCGCAGTTTTTTCAGCACAGAAAGATGATTTCAAAGAAAATGTGCAAAAACCCAGGGAATTAAAATACGGGCTTGACGGAACCGTGGGACTTGATTTTTTCAGAGGATGCAAAACCCTCACGATGGATTTTCCACGCCGCATGATGATTGTGGATGCACCGCCCATCTGTGAGGAAGCCGTTAAAATGGAAAAGGATTTTCTCAGTCACTATTTTATTCCGGTCGCCATAAACGGAAAAAATGATACGGCAGTGATTGACACAGGAGCCGAAAGCAGGATGGTGCTGAGACTTGAATGGAAAAGCGATGCCCCGGTAATGCAGAGAGATGATTTTTATTTTTATCTCTGGAACCACACACCTGTAAAATCTTCGGAGACCTGGCAGAAAATCGACTCACTTGAAATCGGCTCCCTTGCCTTCACGAACATAAAGGCACTTGACTCCCGCAGCACAAGAGTCCACATTCCAGATTCAGTCAGAAATTACGTTCAGCTCACAAATCTCATTGGCTGGGGGCTGCTGAAGGATTATATGATTCAGTATGATTTTGAACACAGCCTTTTCAGAATCCGCAATACTCCGGCCGAAAAATCCTGCGGACAGACATGAAACCCGCTTTTAAATTGATTTTCCACAAGAAAAAAACACCGCGGGTTTCAACGTTTCATGCGAGGCAAAAATCTGAACCTTCGCGACGAAGTTGAAACCCGTTGTTTAATTGATTTTCAGCAAAACTCAAAATCAATTGAAGGGATTCTCATCCTTGTACAACATTCCCTTGGGCTGGTTGAATGCCACATCCTCGATTCCGAGATACTGGAACACAGTGTAGAGAGCCTTTCCGACGTGGCTGAAAGCAACTGCTCCATGATGCGGATAGTTCTTGCTGATCAGGACATGGCGGTAGAAGCGTCCCATCTCCGGGATTGCGAACACGCCGATACCTCCGAACGAATGTGTAGCGACCGGCAGAATTTCACCCTGGGCGATGTATGCCTTGAGTTTGGTGTCCGCGCTGGACTGCAGGCGGAAGAATGTGATTTTGCTTGCTGCGATGTCTCCTTCCAGAGTTCCGCGTGTGAAGTCCGGGGTTCCTCCGTTTTCAAGCAGACGGTTCTGAATCAGCTGGAATTTTATGCCGGGCTTTGAATTCTTGGCAAGGCGGCAGAACGGTGTGTTTCCGCAGTGGAATGCCATGAATGTGTCTTCGAGTGTGTAGGGATATTCAAACTTGCCCTTGATGTCGTTTTCGTAGATGTCGCGCGGCACAGAGTTGTTGATGTCAAGCAGGGTGACGCTTTCGCCTGAAACGCATGTTCCGATGTACTCTGAGAGGGCGCCGAAAATGTCCACTTCACAGGCAACCGGGATTCCGCGGCTTCCGAGACGGCTGTTCACATAGCAGGGCTCAAATCCGAATTCCTTCGGGAATGCAGGCCAGCACTTGTCTGCAAACACAACGTATTTCTTGCTGCCCTTGTGGCCCTCCATCCAGTCAAGGAGAGTGAGCTCAAACTGTGCCATGCGGGGGAGCATTTCGGGATAGTTGTTTCCCTCCATCCCAAGCTCGTCTGCCATGTCTTTTGCGACATCCGCAATGCGGGGATCGTCCTTGTGTGCGCGGTATGACACCAGAAGGTCAAGCTCGGAGTTTTCCTCGATTTCGACACCGATGTCGTAGAGACCTTTGATTGGTGCGTTGCAGGCAAAGAAATCCTGGGGACGCGGTCCGAATGTGATGATTTTGAGGTTCTTGAGACCGATGATTGTGCGTGCAACCGGAACGAAATCCTCAATCATCTTTGCAATGTCCTCTGCCGTTCCAACAGGATATTCAGGGATGACGGCAGGAATGTGACGCAGGTTCAGGTTGTAGGAACAGTTGAGCATACCGCAGTAAGCATCTCCGCGTCCGTTAATCAAATCCTTACCGGTCTCTTCGGCGGCGGCAACAAACATGCACGGGCCGTCAAATTTCTGGGCAATCTGTGTCTCCGGTGTTTCAGGTCCGAAGTTTCCGAGGAACACAACAAGAGCGTTGCATCCGGCAGCCTTCACTTCCTCAACAGCCTTGAGCATGTCCTTTTCGTTTTCCACCGTTGTCTTTGCTTCATAAAGCTCACCTTTGTAAGCCTTCACGATAGCGGCACGGCGTTTTTCCGAGAGTGAGATGACAAAGCAGTCACGGCTCACAGCAATGATTCCCAGTTTTACTTCCGGGATGTTCTGAATCTTTTCCATTGTATTCTCCTTAAAAATATCTGTTCGTATTTACAAAATCTTCATCACGCATTGACAAACTCAGCGTCGGCATCTGCGCACGAAATGACCTTACAACTAGCGGCTGATATCTATATTCTCACCAGTGAGACCGATGTATGCACCGTTTTTAGCTTCAGAGGAAGCGGGATGAGCGAGCAGCCACTTGTTTTTTGCCCAGAGCATTTTGTCTTCAAGGTTTTTCACCTGGATTTCAGGCTTGGCGGTGTTGGTGTCTTTGGGAAGCACGATTACCACGCGGAATCCGGGAGCGATTTCATTTCCCCTTACGTCGCAGCAGGGTGCGTAATGCAGAGTGGTTTCGTAGACTTCGACGACTGTTCCGGCAGGTACACGGAAAGCCTGAGTCTTGCGGGTGTTGAGTCTTCCGTTTTCGATGTCGCTGACGGTGGCGAGAAGAAGTATCATGTCAACGGAAGGGATGTTCAGTTCGCTTCCGCGGTGGTACTCGAAGCAGTTGAGTTTTGTATTGAAACCGTTGCAGTAACCCACCTGAACGGGCATTCCGCCGTAAGCATTGTCACTGAATTCTTTTGCTATGGGGAGTGCCTCAAGATTTGAGTCGCCCGGCTCGTACACTGTTGAGTCGGCAGGCATAGGGGTCACTTCGTTCAATTTTGCAATAAGGTCCTTTGTGTCGTAACCTGTAAGAACTTTTCCGTAGCGGGAAAATTCTTTCGAAAAGACGCTTTTGATTTTCATTGTCGATATTCTCCTGATAAAACTTTTGGCAAAGTTTCATAAACAAGTTTTTCTTCAAAAAAACTCTCAAAAAAAAA
>DGXM01000111.1 GCA_002396325.1 Treponema sp. UBA4232 | reverse complement strand
ATGCTTTCCTCGGCAGACAGAATTGAGCGTATTGCATCAGAAGAATTGAACATGAGAAAGGCAGAGTCTGATGAAATAATCCGTGTTGAAATGAGGGATGCTGGAAATGGAAGCGGAAATTGAAAGTCTTTTGACATTGGAAGACGTGCTTGAGTCGACAGGGGGAGTCCATGTGCTTGGCAGCGGGGATTTTCATTTTTCATCCGTGCAGACAGACAGCCGGCAGATTGAAAAGAACTCGCTCTTCGTTCCGCTCATCGGTGAAAATCAGGACGGACACAAATATGTTCCTCAGGCAGTGGAAAAAGGAGCCTCTGTTGTGTTTGTTGCCATGCCGGTGTACGAAAAGAATCCTGATTTCTTCAACAAAGTGTCCATGGAAAATCCTTCCGTATTTTTCATTGCGGTTGAAAACACACTTCATGCACTTCAGGCCGCCGCTTCCCGTTATGTGGAGAAATTCCCTGATTTGATCCGCATTGGCGTGACAGGCTCTTCCGGAAAGACAACAACAAAAGAAATCCTCGCTTCAATTCTGCAGCAGAAATACAGGGTCATCACGAATCTTGGAAATCTCAACTCTGAAACAGGACTTCCGCTTTCGGTGTTCAACATCAGAAAGGAGCATCAGGTCGGTCTCTTTGAAATGGGCATGAACCGTAAAGACGAAATGGCTGAAATCTCCGCAGTACTGAAGCCCCGTTTCGCAGTGATTACGAATATCGGAACAGCGCACATTGGAAATCTTGGAAGCAGGGAAAATATTGCCTCGGAAAAAGGAAGGATTTTTGATCATTTTCACAGTTTCGGAACGGCAGTGATTCCGCGCGATGACGATTTTGCGGATTTTCTTGCCTCTTTGGTTGATGGAAACATCGTCTTTTACGGAGACGGCGAAGATGAGGGCATCTCTTTTGTTGCCGATCACGGTCTTGACGGAACTGAATTTACTGTGGACGGAAAAAAAGCAGTCCTTCCGCTTCCGGGAAAATACAATTACAAAAACGCACTTGGAGCCATCGCTCTTTCCCGTGTTCTGGGAGTTTCGTCCGAGCAGATTGTGGAGGGCATTTCAAATCTTCATCCTCTCTTCGGACGCTCGCAGGTAATCCACGGGGATTATATTATTGTCCAGGACTGTTACAATGCGAATCCTGATTCGATGGAAAAGGCGATTGAGTTTGTGTCTTCCGTAAGCGGAAAAAACAAAGTCTTTGTCCTCGGAGACATGCTTGAACTCGGTGAAGAATCCAAAACGGCGCATCAAAAGATAGGTCTTATGGCAAAGGATTCGGGTGCTTCTCTTGTGGTGTTCGCAGGGGATGAAATGAAAGAAGCCTACAATGCCGCCAGGGATTTATGCAGATGCGTTTATATTGAAGGACACAGCGACGAGTCAATGAAAAAGATTTCGGATGCAGTACGTTCTTCATGCGAAAAAGGCAGCGTGGTTCTCATAAAAGGCTCCCGTGGAATGGGTCTTGAGCGCGTAACATCTTTGCTTGGGGGAAATGCCTGATGTCAAGATTCACGTTCAAGCCGCAGAAAACAGGGGAAGAAAGCCAGAGGTCCAATGCTCTTTTTTTGATTGCAGTTCTCATGCTCTGGGGACTCGGAATCTTTACGCTTCTTATTGCAACTCCCGACACGGCATCCCGCCTTTTCGTGACAAAAAGCAAATATTATTTTGTGCAGAGACAGCTTGTTTTTTCAGCGGTCGGTTTTGCAGGATTTGTTTTTTTCACGCTTCTGCCGTTTAGAATAATGAAAAAATATCTTGGCATTTTTGTTCTTGGTGTCCTTGCTCTGTGTTTTTTCCCGATGCTCCCCGGAATCGGCACTTCAAGCCACGGTGCCGCCCGCTGGGTCATAATCCCTCATTTGGGAAGATTCCAGCCCTCTGAATTTGCCAAGTTTGCCGTTGTTCTTTATCTTGCAAATCTTTTTGAAAAATATCTTGATACCGATGACGTGGATCAAAAGAATTTTCTTTATCCCATGCTCGGTCTTTTTGCATTTGTGCTTGTTGTCTTTCTGCAGAAGGATTTTTCCACGGGACTTTTCATTTTCATCGTCGGCTGCGTGATGTTTTTTATTTCCGGCGCAAAGATGAATTGGTTCGGACCTCTCATGCTTTTGGCAATTCCGCTTGTGTGGATTCTGATTGCAATTGAGCCTTACCGTCTGAACCGTCTGCTTTCGTTTTTCAACCCTGACGAATATGCCCTTTCATACGGATACCAGCGTGCCGTCGCTGCCCGTGCAATCACTTCCGGCGGCATTTGGGGAAACGGTCTTGGAACAGGAATGACGGGGCTCAACATCCCCGAAATACAGACCGACTATATTTTTGCCGGCTGGTCGAATGCCATGGGATTTGTGGGTGTCATCGCATATTTCGGCCTTCTCATTTTCTTTGCTTTCCAGGGATATAAAATCGCTTTTACGTGCCAGACAAGATTCGGCTGCTACGGAGCTTTTGGATGCACCACGATGATTTTGCTCCAGTCTCTTATGAATGTTGCAGTTGTCTGCGGAGTGTTCCCGACCACGGGTATTCCGCTTCCGTTCTTTTCTTCCGGAGGTTCGTCTTTGTTTGTGACGCTGTGTATGTGCGGCTTCATTTTGAATGCTGCTCATGCTCTCGAGGAAGACGAGACAATGATATATGAAAAAAACGATAGAAATAAAAAATTCGAGACTTTTAACGGAGTAGTAGTTGATTATGAGTGACGCGGCATATTCAGATATTCCATTTACTGTTTTTGATGATTTGTCCAGAAAAAAGCCCTGGGAGGGGGCTGAAAAGCCGGAGAAGAAAGTGCGTGACAAGAAAGTCGTTATTTTGAAAGTGGTGGTGGTGATTCTTGCCATTCTTGTTCTGGCAGAGGTTGTGCTTTACACTGTGATTATTCCCACTCTGGGAACTGTGAAAATCCAGTTCAAGGGACTTAAAAACATCTCCGTGAGTCAGGTGACGGAAAAAGTGAATGAGGTTGGAGCTTCCACTTGGATTCAGTTTGATGCTGCGAAGGCCGTGGCGGTTTTCAGTTCCATTTCGGAAGTGGAAAGGGTCTCCGTGGACAAGCATTTTCCCGACCGTGTGGTTGTTGAGATTAAGGAGCGCGAAGCCGTTGCAAAAACAATTGTGACCATAGACGGCCGTGTGGTACCTGTTCAAATCGATAAAAATGGTGTATTATTTACGTCTGAAACAAATTCAGTGATTATGGACAGCAATGTGCCTTTGATTTCGGGACTTCCCATAGAAAATGTCCAGAATGGAATGAGGCTTCCGGCTAAATACCGCATGCTGATGGAGCAGGTTTCAAAAATCCAGGCTTTGCCTCAGCATTATTTTGCCGCCATCTCTGAAATTCAGGTGGTGCCCAAAGAGTACGGAAATTACGAACTCATTTTGTATCCGATTCACTCAAAAGTGAAAGTTTTGGCCGACCAGAACTTGAATGAAGAGACTTTAAAATATATGATAGTGTCACTGGATGTTGTAAATTCAATTGAGCCTGATGTTTACGAGATTGATATCCGCTACGGTGCAACCTCATATCACAGGCGGTAACGGGGGACGTCTTGAGCAACATTATCGTGGGTCTTGACATAGGAACTAGCTGTATCAGGTGTGTTATCGGCCAGGTGGACGAAGACAACCGTCTGCAGGTGATCGGGGCATCAAAGAAACCTTCCAGAGGTCTGCAGAAAGGTGTTGTCGTGAATATCGATGCTACTGTGGCCGCCATAAAAGAAGCTTTGGACGAAGCAGAGCAGGCTGCGGATGTGGATGTTGTTTCCGTGTATACTGCAATAGGCGGAGCGCAGGTTGAAGGACGCACTTCATCGAACGGTGTGGCGGTGGACGCGACAAAAAGAAACCGCCGTCTTGAAATCACTGAAAAGACTAGAAACAACGCCATTGAATCATCCATAATCTTTGTGCACCCCGAAGGAAAAAAACTTCTCCACGTGATTCCTCAGGAATATAAAATCGATGAAATCCCCGGATATAAAGACCCGGTTGGTATTCTGGGTGTGCGTCTGGATGTTTCCGTTTACATTGTCACTGCTTTTATTACGGCCTGTTCAAATCTTGAGATGTGTCTTAACCGTGCAGGTCTTGTGCTTGACGACATTATGCTCAAAACCCTTGCCGCGACTGTTGCCACTCTCCACAAAGAAGAGATGGAGCTGGGTTCGATTCTCATCGATATAGGATGCGATTCCACCGATGTTATGGTCATCAACAATGACGCTCCCATTTACATCACTTCCATTCCGTTAGGGGGAAGCAGTGTCACTTCTGATATTGCTCAGGTTAAGGGAATCCCGAAGGATATTGCGGAAGAACTGAAGATAAACTCCGGCTGCTGCTGGCTTGAAGGCGGTGAAAAGGACGAAGAGGTCATAATCCGCGAAATCGGGGCACGTCCGGCCGAGCAGACCACAAAATACGAGCTGTGTGAAATAATTCAGCCGCGTATGGAAGAAATCATGACTATGGTCAGAAAGGAAGTGATTCATCATGCGGGCCTTAAAAAACTTGAGGGAAGCATTGTGCTTACCGGTGGCGGAGCCCTGATGCCGGGAATCAGGCAGCTTACACAGGCTGTTTGGCGTACTGAATCTGTCCGTCTTGGCGAATGTCCTGATATGGGGCGTGTTCCGGGTGAAAACGGTTATATGTACCGCAGTTCTGATTTTGCGACTGCGATGGGACTTATAATGTCTGCCAAAAGTTCTGCAAACAAAGACCGCGGACGGAAAAAAGTTCATCCCGTAAAGGAAAAAAATCCGGGTGGATTTGCAGATAAAGTGAAGGGAATTTGGAAAAAGTTCTTTTAATTCAGACGAATTTGTGATATAATGGAAGAAACTTTCCCGCAGAAAGGGGGATATTTCCCGGGAGATGTAAAAATGGGTTGGGAGGAGCTATGATTGATTTGGATGTTGACAAAGTGCTGGGGGAACCGTTGCATGCACCTAGTCCTACGGTCATAAAGATTATCGGATGCGGAGGCGGTGGTTCGTCTGCCGTGAACCGTATGATAGAAGCCGGCGTGAGTGACGTGGAGTTTATAGTCCTCAACACGGATATGCAGGCACTGCGTATTTCAAAGGCTCAGAAACGTGTTCCAATCGGTCAGCAGCTTACAGGCGGTCTTGGAGCAGGTGGAAATCCTGAAATAGGTGAAAATGCCGCCAAAGAAGATGAGGATGCCATTACCGAGATTATCCGCGGTGCGAATATGGTCATCATCACTTGCGGTATGGGCGGTGGAACAGGCACCGGTTCGGCTCCGGTTGTCGCACGCATTGCACACGAGCAGGGAGCTCTTACAATCGGCGTTGTCACGACTCCGTTCAAATTTGAAGGTGAAGTCCGCATGGAAAATGCCTCAAGCGGTATAAAAAAACTCCGCGAACATGTGGACAGCCTGATTATAATCCCCAATGAACAGATTATGAAGATTGTGGGCACGGACAGAAAGCTTACATACCGCCAGTCATTCCGTTTGGCGGACGATGTGCTTTGCCAGGGTGTGATGGGCATTACGGAAATCATCACTAAGCCGGGAGAAGTGAACTGCGACTTTGCGGATGTGAAGACCGTTATGAAAGACAAGGGAGAGGCAATCCTCGGTGTGGGTATCGCAGAAGGTGAAAACCGTGCGGTCGAAGCAGCCCAGGCCGCCATTTCAAATCCCATGCTTGAGAACCGCAGCATAGACGGCGCAAGTCACATCCTTGTAAACATCACCAGTGCCGAAGATTTGGGCATGGTCGAAGTCGATGAAATCATCAAGAATATTTCCGCGTCCGCCTCAAAGCACCTTAATCTCTTCTGGGGACAGGTTCTTGATCCGTCGATGGGAGAAAAAATCTCCGTTACGGTGATTGCAACAGGTTTCGAGCAGTCCGAGGAGGAAAAAGCCCAGGCCGCCGCCGCTGAAAGGGAAAAGAAAGCCAACAGCGATGTTGTCTCGCAGGATGATTTTGCGGCTCTTATGTTCGGAAAGCCCCTTGATCCTGTGAAAAAGCCTGCAGCAGAAGAAAATATCGGGAAATTCAGCAGTCTTCCGGTAAATACCGATGCTTTGTATGATGAAAATGATAAAGAGGTGGAGGGACTTTTTTCAGATGACACTGATTCAGACGGAAACGGACCTTCGCTCAGTGAGTCTTTGAGGCAGCGTGTGACTCAGGAAAGAAGCAGACCTTCCGTTCATGAGCCTCCGCCAAGTTTCAAACGCAACGATGAAGATTTGAAGCAGCCTGCAATTTGGCGCAATCTGAAGGGACTCAACCGTTCCATAGATTTGTCGGATGATGAATAAGGAAGAACAGTCTTCATGGAGGCCTTTGATCAGGGATTTTTACTCTGATTTGCTTCTGGTGGAAAGACGCTCTGAACTTTCGGCGCAGACCTATTGTTTCAGTTCGGAGGAATTTCTTCACTGGCTGGAAAAAAAAGACCGTGCGCTTGAAGATGTCCGTCAGCAGGATCTGCTTTATTTTCTTGCCTGGCGGCGTGAACAGGGCTGCGTTGAGCTTACGATTGCCAAAGATATTTCGGCTTTGCGTGCGTTCGGAGTTTTTTTGAAAAGACTCGGCATCTGGCAGGAGAATTATGCTCTTGAGCTGGACAGACCGCATGCTTCGCGAAGACTTCCGAAAGTGCTTACGGTGGAACAGGTTGACACCCTTCTTGACGTGGTTGACACATCCACACCACTTGGAATACGTGACCGGGCCTTGTTCGAGCTCATATACAGCTGCGGACTTCGCATAAGTGAAGCATCTTCTTTGCTTGTGTCAAATGTGCACTTCGATGAAAAACTCATTTTGGTGCGCGGAAAAGGAGATAAGGAAAGGCTTGTGCCTTTTGGTGCCGTTGCCGAGGAGTGGCTCAAAAAATGGCTCAATGAAGCCCGGCCTCAGATTGTGGGAAGCAGACAGATTCCGCAGGTTTTCGTGAATTTCCGTGGACAGCCTCTTTCCCGCAAAGGTATATGGAAGAATTTTCAAAACTTGGAAAAGAAGAGCGGTGTGGAGGCAAAAGTCCATACTTTGCGCCATTCTTTTGCAACACATTTGCTTTCTGGTGGTGCGGATTTGCGTTCAGTGCAGGAATTGCTTGGACATTCGGATCTTTCGACCACGCAGATTTATACACATATTGATGACGAGCAGTTGAGTGAGTATCATGCAGGCTATTTTCCCGGTCACGGAAACGCCGGCTCAGATGAAAATTCCCGCTCCACCAGTCCGTCACAGGGAGATGATTAATGAAAGTTTTTTGTCGCTTGGCATTTGCCGCCGTGTTATGTGCCGTTTTGGGAACGCTGGTTTCATGCGGAAACTCCTATAATTCTATAAAGCGTATGCAGAAAATGGAGGAGGGTGTTTCGTCCCCCACTACAAAGGAAGAACTGCAGGAAGCAATTGCAAAATACGACCGCCGTGCTCTGGATTTGGTTACAACCCAGTCTCAGGAAGGCATCTGGTGGAAGATTCTCGGCACACGTTATCTTGACGAAGGCATGTACGGAAAAGCCTATGAATGTTTCCAGAAAGCTGTTGAATTTTATCCGAACAATGCAAATCTGTATTTTTATCTTGCCTGCTGTGCCGTTTACATTGCGAATTCACAGAAAGACTGGAATGTGAATGCCGCAGGAACCACTGTCCAGATAAAAAACCGTTACCTGAAAATCAGCGAGGAATCCTTTTTGCAGGCCCTCTCAATCTCTCCGAAATACTACCGTGCCATGTACGGTCTCGGAGTGCTTTATGTCTTCAATCTTGAAGAACCGGAAAAAGCAATTCCTTATCTGGAGACCTTCCTTGAAACGCAGACCAAGGATACCGACGGAATGATGGTTTTGGCCCGTGCCTATTACACCACGAGAGAATTCGACAAGGCTGTTTCTCTTTACGACAGGATAATCGAACTGCATCCGAATGATGAAAAAGTGAGCCAGGCTGAAATAAATAAAAAATTAGCACTTGACGCACAATACTTAAATAAGTAACATTTTAGTGTGGATTTTTTAGATTTGGTTCTGTCTTCAATGGAATTTCTCACTTTCCGCGAAAAAAGCTCGCTTCGTAAGATTGTAAAATCTGCTGAGGAGCTTGCATCGTTTTCAAGGGATGACATCAGTTCTGCAATACACAGAAGAGTCAGGACTTCCACATGGAACGGCGGATCTGCCCTTGCGCAGGCTGAAAAAAGTGCCGCCATCATGGAAAGATTTGGAATCGAAATGGTGCGTTATGACCAGGATTCTTTTCCCAGGCTTCTGTCAGAGATTTTCGACCCTCCTTTTGTTCTATATTATAGGGGAAATCTTTCGTGTCTTGAAAAGAAAACCGTTTCCGTGGTGGGAACCCGCCGTCTTTGCAGAAAAAGTGCGGAAAAAACTGCGGATTTTGCATTTCAGGCTGCAAAAAACGGCTGTTGCGTGGTTTCAGGTCTGGCTTACGGTGCGGATAGTTTTGCCCACAGGGGTGCTCTCAAAGCTGCGGAAGAAGGTCTTTCCGGGCTGACCTGTGCGGTGCTTCCGGGGGGGATCGATACTATTGTCCCTAGCGGAAACAAAAAAATTGCCGAATATATTTTAAAGACGGAAGGCTGCATTGTAAGTGAATATCTTCCGGGGGCCCCGGCAGAAAGCTGGAGATTCGTGCAGCGTAACAGGATAATTGCTTCCCTTTCGCCTGTCACGGTGGTTTCAGAGGCTCCTGTTGGAAGTGGAGCTCTCATCACTGTTGACTATGCCCTGGGATACGACCGCGATGTGATGTTTCTCGACACCTGTTTTTGCGAGGAAGCGAAGGAGCTTGAGAAAAAATCCCTGACCGCGTTGGAGGCCTCCGGGAAAGGGGGAAGTGAAAAAATCTCCCGTACATGCTCAATGTATGTGCAGGAAGGTGCTTCCGTTGTAAATGATTTCGATGACTTTTGCCGTGTGCTTTCAGATGCTCCGGGGACAAGTCAAATGCATAAAAAAAACGTTCAGCTGGATTTGTTTTAAGTCCGGCGGTAAAGATGAGGTGAAAAAATGGCCGCAAAAACCGCTGCAAAAACCGATGCGAAAACAAAAAAATCTGCCGCAAAATCAAAGGGAACCCTTGTAATAGTGGAGTCCCCTGCAAAGGCAAAGACCATAGAGCATTATCTTGGTGCCGGGTACAAAGTGAAGGCTTCAATGGGACATCTGATTGATCTTCCCAAAAGCCGTCTTGCGATTGACGTGGCGCATGATTTTCAGCCTGAGTACATTACCGTGCGTGGCAGGGCAAAACTTTTGAAGGAACTCCAGAAAGATGCGAAAAATGCCGGTCAGATTCTGCTTGCATCTGATAACGACCGTGAAGGGGAAGCCATCGCCTGGCATTTGAACAAAGCACTTTCAGAAAAAACGGCAGCCCCCATAAAGCGCATCGTGTTCAACGAAATCACTCCGTTGGCCATAAAGGAGGCCGTAAAGCATCCCGGAACAATCGACGAGGCCAAAGTGAATGCCCAGAAAGCCCGCCGTGTGCTTGACCGCCTTGTGGGATACAATCTGAGCCCTCTGTTGTGGAAAAAAGTGAAAAACGGTCTTAGTGCCGGAAGAGTCCAATCGGTTGCCCTGCGTCTTATCTGCGAGCGTGAAAAGGAAGTGGAGGATTTTATTCCCGAAGAGTATTGGACATTGGATGCGGATCTTTTCAAGGGAAAGACAAAGTTTTCTTCACAGCTTTCTCTTTACAAAGGCTCAAAACCTGAACTCAAGAATGAACAGTCGGTGAATGCGATAATTGAAGAAATCCGCGGAAATCAGTGCGTGGTTGTTGATTTGAAGGAAACCGAAAAGAGCGTGAGACCAAAAGCTCCGTTCACCACATCGAAACTTCAGCAGGCTGCCGCAAACCGTCTGGGATTCACTTCGAAAAAGACGATGCAGCTGGCACAACAGCTTTATGAAGGTGTTCAGATCGGTCATACGATGGTCGGTCTCATCACTTATATGCGTACGGATTCAGTCCGTGTTTCCCAGACGGCAATCGACGATGTGCGCGGATGGATTGAAAAAAATTATCCTGACCAGCTTCCTCCCGAAAAAATTGAATATGCAGTGGGAAAATCAGCGCAGGATGCCCATGAAGCGATCCGTCCCACATACGTGAAGTACACCCCCGAAAGCGTAAAGACTTATCTTAACCGCGACCAGTTAAGACTTTATTCTATTATATGGGAACGTTTTGTCTCAAGCCAGATGAACAATGCCAAAACAAAAACCGTGAGTGTTGACATTCAGGCCGGGGACGCAATCTTCCATTCGTCTGCATCGAAACTCAGCGAAAAAGGCTTTTACAGTGTGCTCAAAGTGCTTTCTTCAAAAGAGGACGTGACGGGAAATCTTCCTTCTCTGAAAGTGGGAGAGGTTCTTACAAGCGGCACATTCTATCCTGAGCAGCATTTCACACAGGGACCTGCCCGCTATACCGACGCTTCAGTGGTAAAAACCCTCGAAGAAAAAGGCATCGGCCGTCCTTCAACATATGCACCTATAATCTCGGTTCTTCTTGACCGCTATTACATTACCCGGGTGAACAAACAGCTTGTGCCCACTCAGCTTGGAAAGACAATCTGCGGAATCCTCGTGGAATCATTTCCCGACGTAATCAACGAGCAGTTCACTTCACAGGTTGAAACTGATTTGGACAAGGTTGAGCAGAATTCAATGGTCTGGAACACGATGATTAGTGATTTCTACGACCCGTTCATTAAAAGAGTGGATCAGGTGATGGACACCCACGAAAGCCTGAAGGGATCTTTGGATGAGCAGACAGACCAGAAGTGCGACAAGTGCGGAAGACCGATGGTGAAAAAACTCGGCCGTTTCGGATACTTCCTTGCCTGCAGCGGATTCCCCGAGTGCCACAACACAAAGAGCATTCCTCTTGCAAAATGCCCGCGCCCCGGATGCAACGGAGACATTGTGGCTCGAAAGACAAAGGGACGTGGAAAGGAATTCTACGGATGCACGAATTATCCGTCTTGCGATTTCATTTCTCATTTCAAGCCTCTTGATGTGACTTGCCCCAAGTGCGGATGGTTCATGGTCGAAAAATTCGACAAAAAGAACGGTTCCTACAAAAGCTGCATAAATCCCGACTGCGACTATCTGCACTCTGCCGATGAAGAGGATGGAGAAAGCCTTAAGGAACTGATGGAAAAAAACAATGACTAGTGATGAGAATGTCCCTGATGCAACGATGACTCTTTCGGATGCCTGTGAGGAATATCTTTTGGCTGCCAGGACATTGAAGGGACTTTCCCGGAACACTCTCACCGGCTATACCGAGGATTTGAAGCATTTGAAGGAGATGCTTTCCCAGGATATTCCGATTGATGCAGTGACGGAAAACAATCTGCGCTCATGCATTGGAACTTTGAGCCGTCAGAAATATGCCGTTACATCAATCAACCGTTTTATCGCCGCTGTAAGGGGACTTTTTTCCTACTGCCGTAAATGCGGATACATCAAATTCAATATTGCCCTTGAACTTAAAAATCTGAAGGCACCCAGACATCTTCCGAAATTTATGACCCGCAGTGAAGTGGATGCTTTGTGTGCCGCCCCTGAATCGAAGGAGATTTTGTGGGAAAGCCGCGACCGTGCGCTTTTTGAAATGCTTTATTCCTCCGGCTGTCGTGTGGGAGAAATGGCAAATCTCAAACTGAAAGATTTTTCCCCGGATTTTTCTTCGGCCATGGTTACGGGAAAAGGAAATAAAGACCGCAGGGTTTATTTTGAAAAAGATGCGCGTGACGCT
>DGXM01000076.1 GCA_002396325.1 Treponema sp. UBA4232 | reverse complement strand
AACCCTCATGTCACGCGGATTGATGAAAGACTCCTGAAGATTGTTCTGCTCGCAGTTCTTGAGCGTGACCACCACGGTGAATTCGGTCCCCTTTCCTTTTTCGGACTCTACGGAAATGGTTCCGTTCATCAGCTCCACGATGTTCCTTGTGATTGCAATGCCGAGTCCCGTGCTTCCGTACCTGTTGCCGCGGCTGGAATCTTCCTGCGAGAATGTGTCGAACACCTTGGGAACGAAGTCCTTTTTCATTCCGATTCCCGTGTCCTTAATCCTGATTTTCAGCGTGGACTGATCCTCAAAGACAGCGGTGCGCTCTATGGAAAGTGTGATGTTTCCCGGTGCCCCGGTGAATTTTACCGCGTTGCTCAGTATGTTGATGAGAACCTGCTTGAGCTTCATGCCGTCCCCGATGTAGGAATCAGAAAGTCCTCCTATAATCTTACATTCGTATTTGAGTCCCTTGTCCGCACACCTGGACATAACCATCATGTTGATTTGCTCCAGCATGGCGCGGAAAGAGAATGCTTCCTTCCTCAAAATCATCCGGCCGGATTCTATTCGGCTCATGTCAAGAATGTCATTTATAAGTCCCAGAAGATGCTTTGCGCTGTCCCCGATTTTCTGAAGGCAGGACCTGACTTCCGGATCGATGTTGTCTTTTCTGAGGGCAAGACTGTTGAGTCCGATTATGGCGTTCATCGGAGTGCGGATTTCGTGGCTCATGTTGGAAAGGAATGAAGTCTTTGCCTTGTTTGCTTCCTCCGCTGCCTCAAGTGCTTCGCGTAAGGCCTTGTTCTTTGCCATGGACTCACGCATTTCTGAGTCGATGTTCGTAAGCCCCAGCCCTATGGCATGAACCAGTCCGTCCTCCCGCTCAGAAGGATGGCGCACACCGGCCATGCGGATCATCTCGTAGTAATCATTTCCGTTCCTGTGCACAAGATAGCGGTATGAGATTATGGACTGTTCCGAAAGTCTCTTCCTGATATTCGCTGGATCTATGAAGTCAAGAAAGCCGCTGCGGTACCCTTCGTTGACAAAATTTTCCGCATAACAGGTGAAACGCTCCAGATATTGAAAATGGATTCCTTCTTTTGTCTGATCGCTGTCGTCAGGATTTCCCCGGCAGCAGACGGCATCATTTGCGTCAAGGTTCACGTGGTAGACGCTCAGGTAATCGGAAGCAAGGAAAAATCCGTCTGGCATGTGTCGTCCGATTTCTTCGATGATGTTCATCTTGTGCTCATCCAATATCAGATGTTTTCCAAACATAAACTCAAATCTCCGTGGAAAATGAAGGTTTTTGCTTTTTTAGAAATGCCTGAAATGCCGCAGACAGAAGAAACTCACCGCTTTTGCAAAACAGACTGAAAAAGCCGCTTACGGCATTCCGGCTGTAATGTTTTGTTCGGGTTGATTTTGAAACTTCCGTCAGTAGAAAGCCACCCTGTTCTTGAAAAAGTCTGCAACACTTGCCTTTATTTCCTGCGGGCTTAGGCTTTTGAGGATGTAGCCGTCTGGTTTCAGGCGCACTGCATTCAGTACGGTTCCACGGTCATTTTTTCCCGTCAGGAAGATTATGGGAATACGCTCCGTCTTTTCGTTGGACCTGAGAGCCTGCATCACGTCAGGACCTTCCATAGTCGGCATCTTGTAGTCAAGGAGAATCAAATCCACTTTCTGCTTGTAGAGCATGTCTATGCCGGCTTCTCCTGATTTTGCAAGTAAAAGCTCATAGTCGTTGCCCAGCCAGTTGTTTATGGTCCTAAGCATGATCGGCTCGTCGTCAATCACCATAATGCGCTTGCGCTCCCGCTCGTTGAATTCCATGGATTCTTTGAGGATGTTCAGATCCAGAGGCAGGGAAGAAAAATGAAAGCCCGGAATCTTTTTAAGGTAGCTCCCTTCATCAAGGGAAAGTCCTGAGATTTTTCCGACAAAATAGAACCAGATACGCTGAGTCTTGCTTTTTTTTGCAAGGGCAAGTACAAGTGAAAAATCAATGAAGTCTGACAGGCAGAGTATAAGATGAATGGGAACATCGGGGAAGGATTCCACCCGGTTGACTTCAGGCGGAACGACAGATACCTTGAGATTCTCTTCCATTAAGTCCCTGATGAGATTTTTTACGACCAGACGCTGCTCATCTCCCATGACAACAATTGTTTTCATTTTTTTCTCCTACATGTCACGACATTTTGTGACTATGGTTCAGTATACCCTTGATTTCATCTTTCCGCAAGAAGTTTTTTAAGTTCAGGAAAATCAACGTTCTCCACATATCCGCAGATTTTTTCAAAAAGACCGCTTTTTGATTCTGGAATGGAAAATCCCGAAAGCTCCGCCACCACCTCGTCAAGTCTGTTCAGGTTGAATGATTCTGCAAGGGCGAGTATTTCCGAAGCCTTTTTTTCAAAATCACTTTCGGAAATGACGGGTTTTGACGCTTCATTTTTTACCATTATAATAGAAAGTTTTTTTTCAAGCGAAAGATAATCTTCCATAAAAGAGGCATGAATCTTAGCGATTTCTTTTTCATCGCATTTCTCGGCGGCAGATTCAAGTCCGGCTGCCTTTTGGGAAAGGGAAAGCGCACCGATGAGCCTTGAAGTGCTTTTCAGCGAGTGTGCCTTTATGCAGTAGTTTTTCCAGTCTTTTGCGGCGAAAGTTTCCTGCATTTCCTGCTGTGATTTGGAAATGGAAGAATAATAGCTTTTTAGCGTGGACTTAAGCAGGGGAAGATTTCCGCAGTTTTTGATGGCCGCTTCAGGGGAAATTTCTTCAATCAGACTGAGTTTTTCCATAAAGTCAAAGTCGCTGCTTCCACCCCCTTGGCTTTTATCAGTGATTTCCGCAACATTTTTTACGGTGCCCCAGTCTGCCACATCCTGCTCCAGACAAAAGCCGAACTCAAATTCGCCATCGCTTTTTTGAAGGAACTCCAGCCCGGCCCCCATGACTGAAAGCAGCCTTTCTGCAAGGTCCAATCCGGGACTTTTTTTCTGAATCCTGCACAACCCCTTTCCTGTCGCTTTTATTTCAAGAAGGATTTTATTTTCCTCCATCTTTTTGCTTTTCATGCTGAAAATGACTTCACCTTCGTCCGTACAGAAAATCACATGCATCAGGATGAGCCTCACGCACTGCCGGATTTTCCCTGAATCTCCGGAAAGAGCCTGCGGAATAAAATCACTGGTTTTAAATGAAAAGTGAATGTGTTTTTTCAGGGCGCTTTTTTCCGCCTCATCCAGAATGCCGTTCGTAAGGAAAAATGTATCGTAGCGTTTTTTCTCAATCTTTTCCATGCACGGCTCAGGGGATGCAGAAAAAGTCATATCCTTGGCAAGTTCCGTAAGGTGAAAGACATTTTTTTCGATTATTTTAAGACAGTCACGGCTTTCCTCATCAAGATTCCCGCATTCCAGAGCTTTGTCCTTTGCTTCCAGAAGAGGCTCCATGCAGGTGAGGATTTCCTGCCCGATGGCATAGATTAGTGCCGTCTTGTTTTTGAGGGATTTTTCCACAGTTTCCAGAGTCGCAAGAAGATTTTTTTCATCCATATTGTTCATCACATACATCCTGCATGGGGAAAGTTAAAGACAGTGCCTTACACATGACTGAAAATACTCTGATTTTATTATACAGCATAAATGTTTGTTTTATCAACCGTTTTCCGATATGCCGGTTTTATCATGAGATTGAGGAGGTGTCACACGGATTCGAAATTGCTGACGCAATTTCAAAATGATGGTTATTGTTGGGTTTTAGGTCATCCCGCACATGCCACCACTGTCATCCCGAACTTGTTTCGGGATCTCCTTTGCACGAGGGATGCTGAATCAAGTTCAGCATGACGGACTTCGTTCAGCATAACGTCCTGCTGTCATTCCAGGTCTGCCGCTACCGTCATCCCGTGCTTGACACGGGATCTCCTTTGTGCGAGGAATGCTGAATCAAGTTCAGCATGAC
>DGXM01000115.1 GCA_002396325.1 Treponema sp. UBA4232 | reverse complement strand
CTTTCAAGCATCAATTTTCAATCAATAGGTGCGGGCTCCCGAATCCTGATTCCTAATTCCTTCTTTCTGTGATACAATGATGCCATGAATATTGTTTTTTTCAGCACCAATGCGCATTTTTTCCCCGGTGACGACATCGACATTTCCACTTTTCCCAGCTGTGCCTCCCGGATGGAAGCTCTTGCATCTTCTTTTCCTGAACACCGCTTTACCGTGGCCACTCAGCTTCCGGGGAGTTTTCTCTGCGATCCGTGCAAAAATCGAATCGGACTTTGTGCGGAAGGTGTGAACTATGTGCTTTTGCAGGGAACAACGCCTTCCTCCTGTGCCGAAGAGATATGCGCCCTGAATCCCGACCTCGCGATTCCCGCAAGTTTTTGGTCTGCCCCCTACGACTGGCTCTCTCTTGGAGACTCCCTTGCGGCGGAAGAGTTGTCCGTGCGGGGCGTGAAGACTGTTTCCCACAGCGTCGAGACACAAATGATTTCCTTCGATAAAAAATCCACGCACGATTTTCTTTTCAGAAACAACTTTCCCGTGCCCAATGCTCTTTATGTGCATCACGAATTGTTTTGGGCCGAAAGGGGGCACCGCGAAGTGAAAACCAACGAATACAAGGAATACATTTTTTCACGTCTCCGCAAAATGAATTATCCTGTGGTCATAAAAGACACCGTGGGATTGAGTTCTTACGGAATGGAAGTCGCTGTGTCGTTCAAAGAGGCCGTGCACTATCTGCGCCTGGGAAAAACAAATTCCGACAGACTTGTTGAGGAGTACATAGACGGTCTTCATTTCGGCACTGAAATCTACGGAAAAGACGGAAAGTATACCGTGATGCCGCCTCTGATTTTTTCCCTGAACCGCTACGGAATCACAAGTCCCCGCCTGAGTGTGAAAATCGGGCCTGTTCAAAAAGATGAATTCTGCATAGACGATTTGAAAAAGTCTCTTCTGAATCTTGCGGAAAAAATGAATCTTTCGGGAGCGGCACAAGTGGATCTCATCTTCAAGGATAAAAAGTGGTATATAATAGAAGTAAATCCCCGTCTTTCAGGTATGAGCGAAACCTATGCATCGTCAATGGGCATTTCTGTGCAGGAACTTCTCTTGAGGATTGCGGAAGGCAGGACTGAAGATTTGGAATGTAAGACAGCGGTCTGTAATTTTAAAATTCCACAGACGGAGCGCGATGTCCTTGAAAAAATCTCCCTTCTGCCCGGTGTGTCCTATGTGAACCAAGTGAAAAATCAGGCCGCCAGGCAGGAAAGAGAGAAGGGGTACTGCGAGATTGTTGTGAACGCATCTTCTGTTGAGGAAATTCCTGAAGTCGTGAGAAAAATCGAAAGCCTTGTGTCCGGAACCGTGGTCCCGGAAGTGATTTCAAAAATCGACTCGCTGACTTCACTTTTTTAGAAATCCTGTTTAAGGCCTTCCGTTACATCAGCCTGTTGTCTTTGAGCCAGCGTGTGAGTTTTGCCCTTGCGTTGATTGCCCTGTCCCCCTGTGTATAGAAGACATTCGCATTCACTTTGCATGAGGTTATGCTTTTGCGGAGGACGTCAAGATGTGCTCCCATAGACTGGGGAGTGCCGGTTGTGAACATAAAAACCTTTTTTTCGGAAAGATCGTTTTCTGCAAGAAAAGTCTCCACGGCCTTCGGAATCTTGTCTTCCCAGACTGGAAATCCCAGATACACGGTATCGTAAGCGGAAAGATCCACTTTTGCAGTGATTGAAACATTTCCGTCCTGTTGGAATTCCTTCTGCACTTCGGTCTTGACTTCGCTCAGGCTGCGTCCGTATTTCTTGCTTGTGCTGATTTTAAGGGTGTCGGCTTTTGTGAATTCCTTCAACATTACAGCCAGAGTTTCGGTATTGCCGTAGACACTTCCCTTGTAGACGGTTCGGCTTGCTCCTGTGTCGGCATCAGTCGGCTGTCTCTGCTGGTTTCCGTACAGAGTGAAGTAAACAATCAGACTTTTTCCTGTGTTTTCTGCAAAAAGTGCAGGTGTAAAAAACGCAATCAGGGTGACAAAGCAAAGTCTTCGGAAAAGTTTGGTTTTCATCTCAACATCTCCTGTTCAAATTCAAATGAATACATTCCAAAAGTCGCATCATGGCTGATTTCTGGAAATGAACCCGTTTTGGAAAGAAATTCTCTAAAATCTCCAAAACACTTTTCCCACCACCAATATAACATCGGCAGATTTTGTAAGTTACAATAGATATTTCGAATTCATGGGCATTTCCAAAAATTTTTTGCTTTTTGAGGGCGGCGGTTCGATAGCTGCTTTGTCACAAACAGCGTGTGATGCAGTTGAAAGCCTGTTTTCAGATGAAATTATTTATAAATGTCTGCCTGAAATTGACCTATTGCAGAAGTTTTTATTTGGTTGTAAAATGGATTGAATAGGCGGGTGAAATCTGCCTGTTGGAAACTTTTGTGCATGTGTTGCGGCTGGTTTCCTTTTTGTGAGGAGCAATTATGAATCTGTTGGACCGTTTTATTAATATCGACGGAAATGCAACTTATGAGGTTGCGAAACGGGATTACAAGCTTAAAGTGCCTGCGAATTTTAATTTTGCTTACGATGTTGTGGATGAATATGCCCGTTTGTGCCCGGAAAAGAGGGCTTTGGTTTGGTGCAATGACGAAAATGAGGAGCATTTTTTCTCTTTTAAGGAGATTTCCGATGATTCGAAGAGAACTGCGCAGTTTTTCGTGAAGCAGGGAATCAAAAAAGGCGACCGCGTGATGGTGTTTTTGCGCCGCCGCTACGAATATTGGTGGATTGCAGTGGCCCTTCACCGCATCGGAGCCATTGTTGTTCCCGCAACCACTCAGCTTTTGGCGGATGATATTGTCTACCGCAACAACGCTGCCGACATCAAGATGATTGTTGCCCTTGACGACAAGAAGATTCCGAAGCAGATTATGGAAGCCATGAATAAATCTCCCTCTGTGGAAAAACTGGTTTCCGTCAGCGGTCCCCGTGAAGGCTGGATCGATTTCCACAAGGAACTTGAGTCATGCACTCCAGATTTTCCGCGCCCGGAAGGAGAGGCCGCTACTTGCAACGAAGACCCGATGCTCATGTATTTTACAAGCGGAACTTCAGGCTATCCGAAGATGGTGCTCCACAATTTCCTTTATCCGCTGGGCCACATTGTGACTGCAAAGTTCTGGCAGAATGTCACTGATGACGGGCTGCATCTGAGTGTTGCCGAAACCAGCTGGGCAAAGGCGGGATGGGGCAAGCTTTACGGACAGTGGATTTCCGGAACTGCTATTTTCGTTTATGATATGCTCGGATTTACTCCCGATCTTTTTTTCAGGAAGATTTCCCACTACAAAGTGACCACTTTCTGTGCTCCTGCCACTGTTTACCGCTTTTTGATCCGCCAGGATTTGTCGAAGTACGATCTTTCGAATCTGCGCTATTGCGTGACTGCGGGTGAGGCTTTGAACGCGGAAGTGTACAACCGTTTTTATGAAAAGACTGGACTCCGCATTTTCGAAGGATTCGGTCAGTCTGAGACTCCTGTCATCGCGGGCAATTTCCCCGGAATCGAGCCTCGTCCCGGTTCAATGGGTAAGGCGGCCCCGGGTATTGATCTTGAGGTTGTTGACGAAAACGGAAATCATTGTCCTCCGCATCAGGTGGGTCATATGGTCATTCATCTTGAAAAAGGACGGCCTGTCGGGCTTTTGTGCGGTTACTACAGAAACGAGGATCAGACAAAGAAGGCTCTCGGAGGTCCCCTTTACGATACAGGCGACACGGCTTATTACGATGAGGACGGGTATATATGGTTCGTTGGCCGTTCAGACGACATTATCAAGAGTTCGGGATTCAGAATCAGTCCATTCGAAGTGGAAAGCGTGCTTCAGGAACATCCTGCCGTTTTGGAAAGTGCTGTTACCGGTGTGCCTGATGAAAAACGCGGTCAGCTTGTGAAGGCTACGATTGTTCTCAACAAAGGATATACAGCCAGCGAGGAACTCGAACTTGAGATTAAGACTTACGTGAAGCAGCATCTTGCGGTTTACAAAATTCCGCGTATGGTCGAATTTGTTGATGAACTTCCGAAGACCAGCAGTGGAAAAATCCGGCGTATGGAAATCCGCAAAAAGGACAGTTCCAAGTAGTGGTTGACTTTGCCCTCTTGTCGTATGATAATTCGGGTAAAAGTCCTTTGAAAATGAAATTGTAAAACTCTGGTGTGCCTTGGGTGCGCCGGACTATAAAGGAGATGTAGCATGATTGCTTTGATTGTTGGTATTCTTTTGATTGCGTTCTGCGTGTTTGCCTGTCTGCCTGCCGGTACAGGTCTTGCCTGGGGTGCTGATGTGGTGAATTTCCTCAAGGGATGTGCGCCTGTCTTTGCCGCTTTTGTGGGACTGGTTGCCGTGTTCATCGGTTTCGCTGACATAAAGGACAAAAAAGAGGCGAAAAAGGAAGAGGCCGCTGCAAAAGCTCTTGAAAACGAGCAGAAAAAGTAGTGTTTCGTATTGACTAAAACGGTGTAAAAATGCTATAGTTATTTACCCCGTATAATATTGCGGACAACTGCTCATTGTTCGTAAACATTCGACGCTCGATGCAAAGCCGAGAATGCAATTTTATTAGTAGGTATTACAATGAAAACAATTTTTTCTAAACCAGCCGATGTAAAGCATGATTGGTATATCATTGATGCATCTGGAAAGAATCTTGGCCGTGTGGCTGCAAAAGCTGCAAGTGTTCTCCGTGGAAAGCACAAGGCAAGTTATGAACCCAACGTTCTCTGTGGTGATTATGTAGTAATCATCAATGCTGACAAAGTGCAGGTTTCCGGCAACAAGGCTTCAGATATGAAGTACCGCCACTACACAGGTTATGTCGGTGGACTGCGTGAATATTCATTTGAGACTCTCATTGAGCGCAACCCCACAGATCCTCTCAGAAGAACAATTGCCGGTATGCTTCCCCACAACCGTCTGGGACGCAAGATTATCGGAAATCTGAAGATTTACGCCGGAAGCGAGCATCCTCATGCCGCCCAGAATCCCCAGCCCTTGGAAGTGTAATAGGAGTTCATTGTGAAAGATATTGCTATTGGTACAGGAAGAAGAAAGACTGCCGTGGCCCGTGTATTTTTGCGCGAAGGCTCCGGAAAGATTGTTGTAAATGGAAAAGATCTCAACGACTACTTTGTGACAGCCGATCAGGTGCGCATGGTGAATCAGCCTTTGCTGGTCACTTCAAACACCAACAAGTTCGATATTCTGATTAACGTGAGCGGTGGTGGACTCAATGGACAGGCTGCTGCTTGTCTGCATGGTCTTTCACGTGCACTTACTCAGGTTGATCCCGACTGCCATACAGCATTGAAGGCAAACGGTTATCTTACTCGTGATTCACGTATGGTTGAGCGCAAGAAGTACGGTCAGCGTGGAGCCCGCAGAAGATTCCAGTTCAGCAAGCGCTAAGTTTTATATTTCAGAGCTGCGGATGGTTATTCGTGGAACAGAGCAGGTCTCATTGGGAGTATACAAAATCACCCCCGATGCAGGGCCTGCCTTTTTTTTGCGCACAGAGTATCTTTCTCAAATTACAGAAGACCGTCTTGTGCCCGTTGACGGAGGGCTTGGCAAGGAGGATTCTCTTTTTGTTTCGCCGGAAGATTTGAAGCCGGGAATGAACGGTGTCTTTTCTGAAGAAGATTCGGAAGATATAATTCAGGCAGGCCGCACGTATTCAGCGGAAAAAGCCGCAATGGAATATCTTTCGAGGGCAGAGCAGTGCAGGTTTTCCCTTGAGCAAAAACTCCTCAAAAAAAATTTCTCCAAGGAATCCGTTGATTCGGCTTTGAATTTTATAGAAGAAAAAGGCTATCTTGACGATTTGCGTTTTGCAAAGGCATGGCTTTCCACCCGTTACATCGACCACGCAGAGGGTCGTCGCAAACTTTTGGCAGAACTCCTTTCACGCGGAATCGATCGAACAATGGCAAAAGAAGCACTCGACGAGCATTTTGAAGAGCATCCCGAAGCTGAGCAGTGCATCCGGGCAGCGAAAAAATATCTTCGCACTCACTCGTCCCCGGATACTCAGAAACTGCAGGCATCTTTGTTCCGCTCAGGTTTTTCCCACTCACAGATAAAAAATGCCATGCAGAATTTTTCTTTAGGCCTTGAATGAAGAAAGACCGCTGAAGTCGAGGGTTGCGAAATAGTCATCAATGGTTTCGGCCCGTCTTATCTGCACAACCGAACCGTCGGTACGCAAAAGGAGTTCTCCGGCACGCAGCTTTCCATTGTAATTGAATCCCATTGCCCTGCCGTGGGCACCCGCATCGTGGATTATGAGCAGGTCACCTTCGTCAATCTTCGGCAGTTCCCGCTGCACCGCGAATTTATCGCAGTTTTCACAAAGGCTTCCTGTCACATCGTAAACGTGGTCCTTCGGCAAATCCTCTTTTCCGCTCACAGTAATTTCGTGGTATGCGCCGTACATTCCGGGTCTCATCAAATCCGCCATACTTGCATCGCATCCAATGTATTCCCTGTAAATGTGTTTCTGGTGAATCGCCTTGGTAACAAGCCATCCGTAGGGACCTGTAATCGGTCTTCCGCACTCAAAGCAGACGGCCATCGGATCAAGTCCCGCAGGAATAATCTTTTCCTTATACAAAGCGTGGATTTTTTCCGCCACATAATCCAAGTCAATTTTTTTCTGCCCTGGTTTGTAAGGAATTCCGACTCCTCCGCCCAAGTCAACAAATTCAATGTTCACGCCGCATTTTTCCTGCACCTCAAGCACAAGGTCAAAAACAATCTTCGCGGTATCAACAAAAAAATCAGGATTCAGTTCGTTTGAAGCAACCATAGTGTGAAGTCCGAAATGCTTTACCCCAAGCGACTTGCAGATTTTATACGACTCAATCATTTGGTCGTGGGTAAGTCCGTACTTTGCTTCCTCAGGCTTTCCGATGATTGCGTTTCCACCTTTCTTGAGCGGACCCGGATTGTATCTGAAGCAGATTGTGTCAGGCATTCTTCCGCCCAGCGCGTCTTTCAGAAAATCAATGTGGGTAATGTCGTCCAGATTGATGATTGCCCCCAGCTTTTCTGCATAACGGAATTCCTCTGCAGGTGTGTCGTTGCTTGTGAACATAATCCTGTGTCCGGTGATTCCGGCTTTTTCGCAGAGCATCAGTTCGGGAAGGGAAGAGCAGTCTCCGCCGCATCCTTCGTTTTCAAGAATCTTCAGAATATAGGGATTCGGAAGTGCCTTTACAGCAAAATATTCCCTGAACTCCGGGAAAATGCTGAAAGCCTTTGTAAAATACCGCATATTGTCGCGGATTCCTTTTTCATCATACACGTAAAACGGCGTCGGGTATTTTTTAGCAAGTTCCAAAAGCCCGCTGTGACTCAATGGAAATTTATTCATAACATCCTCTTTTAGTCCGGTTGTAAACGCAACCGAATTTTTACACTGAATTTTATTATGCCATTTTTACTTTATTTCGGCAATACTTGTTTCTACTGCCGCAACCGTCATTCCGACCTGCCGCTACCGTCATTCCGGGCTCGACCCGGAATCTCCTTTGTACAAGAGATGCTGAATTCGGTTGCATGCAACCACGTTCAGCATGACTCCCCATGCCATTCCGGGCCTGCCCCTGAACAGCTCAGTGTCTGTTTTCGGGATAAATGCCCAGCACCCTCACGTCTTCCACAATTGACTTCATTTCCTCGGTCATTCCGGCAACATACCCCTTCACATCGCCCTCTACGTTGTTCAACTCTGCATCCGCGTAGAACCAATAGTTCCAGGGCTGTCCTTCAAGAGGTCTGCTTTCAAGCCGCGTCAGATTGATTTTGTATTTGTCGAAAATCCCCAGCGTGCGGTAAAGTGCCCCCGGTTCGTTCCTGGTCTTCAGAATGAAACTGGCCATATTCGGTTTTATGTTGATTTCCTTTGATTTTCCATCCGCCGCCGTCACCGACTGAATCACAACAAAGCGTGTGAAATTCGAAGGATCGTTTTCTATGTCTTCCTGAAGAATGTCAAGCCCGTAAATGGAAGCATTCACCGTACTTGCAATCGCCGCCACAGATTTGTCTTTTTTTGCCGCCGCAAACTGAGCCGCTGTAGCCGTGGAAAGCGAGTCAATGTGCACCCATTCCTTGTGGGCGTCCAGAAATTTCTTGCACTGGCTGAATCCCTGCGGATGACTGTACACTGTCTTCACATCCGAAATCACCGCTCCCTTCACACCGAGCAGGGCATGGCGTATGTTTAGGGTCACGGCACCCACAATCGTCACATCCTCAAAGCGCATGAAGTTATCGTAATTCTGATAAACCGACCCGGCAAGAGAATTTTCAATCGGCACCATTCCGTAATCGGCACGCCCGTCAAGAACACTCTGGAAAATCTCCCCGAACGAATCCACACTAAGCGGAGTCACGTCATGTGAATCAAAATAGCGGCTGATTGCCTGTTCCGCATAAGCACCTCTGTTTCCGCTGTAAGCACACACAACCTTTTCGTGTTTTTCCTCGCGTATATGTGCCACGGCCTTACCCATCACGGGAGCCAGAGCCTCAATGTCGTGCATCATCTTGTCGAACTGGGCAGGAAGAATGGAAGCGGCCCCGCCGGCCAGAGCCTTTTCAGGAGCAGAGTGCACGTCGACCATAATACCGTCAGCACCCGAAGCAATCGCGGCAAGTCCCATCGGCGGCACCAAATCCCTTTGTCCAAGGGCATGGCTCGGATCCACAATAATCGGCAGATGCGTAAGCCGCCTGAGCACGGGAATCGCAGAAAGATCCAAAGTATTGCGGGTGGAATGTTCAAAAGTCCTGATTCCCCGTTCGCAAAGAATCACATTTTCAGTCCCCGAAGCAAGCAGGTATTCAGCCGACATCAAAAATTCCTCAAGAGTCGCAGTGTATCCCCGTTTCAAAATAACAGGCTTCCCGGTGGCACCGACTTTTTTAAGCAAATCAAAATCCTGCATATTGCGGCTTCCAATCTGGAACACATCAACATAATCACTCATCAGCGGAATAAGCTCACCCGAAACAATTTCCGTAACAACCGGCAGACCGAATTTGTCACCGGCCTCCCGCAAAAGTTTCAGACCTTCTTCGCCCATCCCCTGATAAGCATAGGGAGAACTCCTCGGTTTGTAAGCCCGTCCGCGAAGCATGCTTGCCCCCGAAGACGCAACCGCCCCGGCCACTTCAAAAATCTGCTCACGGCTCTCAACCGCGCATGGACCTGCAATAGCCACGACACGCTGTCCGCCCACACGAATCACCTGACCCCTGCAGTTGGGAATCTCGACAATCGTGTTCTCCCTCTTGAATTCACGGCTTGCCTGTTTGTAAGGCTTACTGATTGGAATAACGCGGCTCACCCCCGGCTTTGTCTCAAGTTCCACGGGATCCATGTGCATTTTTCCCACCGCCGCAAGAATGGTCTCCTCCTCACCGGAAACCTCATTCAGCTTAAAATTCTTCTGCGCAAGAAAATCCTTCAGACTGTTTTTGTCCGAGTCCGAAATGTCCTTTTTCAAAACAATGACCATATCCGCTCCTATGAAACTCTCGCAGAATTATACTATTAATAGAAACAAAAATCAACAAAAAGTCCAGAACCAAAAAATAAAAACATCAACGGGGAGCTTGAAAAATCAGGTTTCAACAGAATGTCTACGCTGCATACCAAGAGAAAAATTTTTAAAATATTCAGTCAGGTTCATACGGGCGTTCCCCCGCAGTGCGGGGGCGGGTGTTCCAGGGTTCCGGCTTCCGCCTCCATTCCTTCGGAACCGCTCCGCGGCCCTTCCACCCCCTAACGCATAGAAAAAATCACAGTATAAACGAACTGATTGAATTGTCCAGCTTCCGTAAATCGTCCTGATTCTTTGCGCTTGACTCGCTCACCTGTTTGATTGCTTCCTTGATGCTCTCAATATTGGAAGACATTTCATTCATCCTCTGATCAATCTGCTGGCTCACCTTATTCAGGATTTCCATTTCGTGCACAATCTGTTCTCCACCGGCAAGCATTTCAGAGGAACCGTCTTTTACGGACATCGAAGAACTGCTTATGTCTGTCATTGCGTCAAGCACCTGCTGGTTTCCTGAACTCTGCTCGGTCATTGCGTTCTTGATCAGGTTTTCCTGATTTCTGACGGTCTGTGCAAGCTCATAGATATTGTCGAACTTTGTCTGCACTTCCTTTGTGCTGTCGGAAACACTTTTTATTGAATTTGAGAGAGCCTTCAGACTTTCGGTGATGACTTTTCCCTGCTTGCTTGACTGCTCTGCCAATTTTCTGATTTCATCTGCAACCACGGCAAATCCTTTTCCGGCCTCCCCGGCGTGTGCCGACTCGATTGCGGCGTTCATTGCAAGAAGGTTTGTCTGGCTTGCGATGTTGCCCACGATTGAACTGGCTTCCATCATGGCGGCTGACTGCGAAATCACTTTTGACGAGGTTTCAACGGCGCTCTTTACACTGTTGCGTCCTTCATCGGAAGCGATTCCGAGAGCGTTCACCACTTCGGCATTTTTTTCCAAGACGGCTCTCATGCTGTTGATGTTTGCAACCATTTCATCTATTGCGGCAGAAGACTGATTCACTCCGGCCACCTGCGTTGAAATGTTTTCGTCAAGGGCACGTATGCGGCTCATAATCTGGGTCGTTGATGCATTTGCTTCTTCCACGCCGGCACTTTGATTCTGCACTTCGCTCCGCACTGACTCGATGCTGTTTATGATGGATTCCATGCTTGCGTTTGCATTGTCCATATTTTGAGCAAGAAGACTGGCGTTGTCGTTTGATGTCGCAATTGATGATTTGAATCCCGAAAGAATCTCACGGGTAGACGCAGTGAAGGAATTCAAATCGTTTGCCACGCTTGCAAGTTCGCAGCGTATGAGAATCGGCACAGGCTCCACCTGATAGTTGCGGTTGGAAAGATTCTGAGTGAGCCTTTGAATCTCATTTACGCTTCGTTTCACGTCTGCAATGTTCATATAAAGGTCCAGTATTCCGAATGCAATTCCTATCGAAGAAAACGGCAGTATTCTTTTTATGAGTTTTTTCCCTGCCCACAGTCTTGAAGTCGGAATCAGCGGAATGCAGGAAACGAACAGACTCACGCCCAGAATTGCAAATCCCGTTACCAAAACCGTCCTGAATACAAGCGAGATGGTCTGGTGCTTGTTTTTGTACGGAAGCCATGAAACACTGTGTTCCAGATTCTGCAGGAACATAATGTAAACAAGAAGGTCGAATGTGAAAGTGACTCCAATCATCAGAAAAAACTCAAATAAAAAAGGAGAGTCAGCTCCGAATGCCACATACCGGAGTCCACGCTGAGCATACCTGACAGAGTACATGACAGGGGCAGCCAGGGAGAGTATAACGGGCAGAATAATGGACACAAACTCAAATGTTTTTACTGCCGAGTTGGCCTTGTCGCAGGATTCCTCCGTACCGTCGTATGAAGTTATTTTCTTGTTGAAGGCAAAGTAAGTGATCAGGGGTATGGCTGTCTGAATCAAAAGCAGCAGATAAATCACCGGATCGGCAAGAGTCATTTTCATTTCCAGAAAATTTATGGCACCCATTGCAACAGCGATGAATCCATATAGCAGCGAGGGGCTCAGATACAGCAGCAGTAAAAAAAACGGCACTGATTTCTTGAGTTTGTAGTTGTTTTGAGCCATAGTAACTCCTTGTGTTACGGGACAGAATGCAGTCTGTATAAAATAGAAAGAATTGGCTACTAAAAATGGAGGGAACTTCGAAAAAGTTTTGTTTTAGAGATTCTCCGAATGTATGGATTCTTTCGATGTTGCTTGTTTTTTTAGCGTTACCAATATCATAGATAGATTCTATCATTAAATGCAGTTCTTTTCAAATTCTTTTTTTTGTTTTCATTCTTAAAGAAAGTTGAATTTTTTCTGCTGATATAAAAAGAAATCTGGTGAATCTTCAGTTTTTTTTGAGATTCCCTGTATCCTAAATTCCTCTTAATTTTTCATTGCAAAAAAGAATTTTTTGACTTATAATTTCAGATATGAGCGTGAAAAAAAATATACGAAATGCGTTGCTGCTGTTGATTTTCTCTCTCCCGGTATATGCAGAAAGCGGATTTTTCGATAATTACGTGTATCGGATGTGGAATTCTTTCGGAGGTCTTTCCGGTACGACCGCTACGGACATCGCGCAGACTTCCGACGGTTTCATAAATGTAGGAACCTACGAAGGTCTTGTCCGTTTTGACGGAGTCGAATTCACAACTGTAAAAAAAGCATCTACAAATGATTTTCAATTCGCCTCGGTGCGCGCCGTTCTTGAAGACTCAAGGGGCAATCTTTGGCTTGGCTCGAATGATGAGGGTCTCCAGAAAATTTCAGAAGACGGAAACAAATGCTATACCGTGAAGAGCGGGCTTCCGAACAATTCCGTCAGAGCCCTTGCAGAAGACAAAGACGGAAATGTCTGGATTGGAACCGCGGCCGGAATCGTCTACCTTACTCCCGACGGAAAGATGCTCACTCCGCAATTTGAATCGGGCACCGTTCCGAAAGGCGTTATCGCAATCTCTCTGTTCTGTGATTCTTCAGGAAACATCTGGCTTGTCACGAGCAATGAAAAAGGCCTCTTCGTTTTTAAGGACGGACTTTTCCGCATAAGGACTGAACTCGACAAGTTCGGCACTTATTTCGTCTCCTCTTTTTCCCAGGATCTTCAGGGCACTTACTGGGCTGGATTAAACACGCTGGGCATTGCAAGATTGAAAAACGGAAAGGCAGAGCTGGTTCACACCGGAACCATTTTGGATACATCTCCCACATGGGCAATCCACGTTGAAAAAGACGGAAGCATTTGGTTCGGTACCGAAAGAGGAGTTGTCGTTTACAGCGGCGGTTCCTTCCACGAGTACAAAGAGATGTCGCAGACGATTACGAAAATCAATAAAATCATCTCTGACCGCGAAGGAAATCTTTGGATGGCGACCGATCACAACGGAATCGTAAAAATCACGCAGGGAAAATTCAACGTCACGAATTACGGAATCGCATCGAATGCAATCACCGAAGGACAGGATGGAAAAATCTGGGTGGGTACAGACCTGGGGGTGCGCTGTTATGAAAACGGTAACGAGGTAAAAAATGAACTTACCGAATATACCGCAGGATTAAGAATAAGGCATATGGCCACCGCCTCGAACGGCGACATCCTTGTGAGCTGCTACACAAGTCCCGGCCAGTTGCGTTATGGAAAAGACGGAATAAAAAGCTGGACTGCGGAAGACGGTCTTACAGGAAACAAAGTCCGTGTTGCGATTGAAGCAGAATCCGGTGAACTTTACGTGGGAACAACCACAGGACTTTCCATAATCCACGCGGACGGAAGCATAAAAAATTTCAGGCAGATTGACGGTCTTGAAAATGAATACGTGATGTGCATCTATCAGGATTTGAACGGAGTTGTGTGGGTAGGCACTGACGGAGGCGGAATCTATCTTTTCAAAGATGAGAAGATTATTGGCGTATACACCACGGAGCAGGGACTGGCAGGAAACATAGTCTTCAAAATTTCTCAGGATAAAGACGGTTCATACTGGCTCTGCACCGGAAGCGGCCTTTCATATTTTCCTCAATACGACAGCACTCATGGCATTCCTGAAAAAGCAGTCACTCTGAATTCCGAACAGGGGCTGGGCACCGACTCTGTGTTCCAGTTTTTTCCGGACAAAGACGGCAACGTCTGGTTCACCAGCAACTACGGAATTGCATCCGCTGTTTTTTCTGAAATAAAGGATGTCGCGGAAGGAAGAAGTGAAAAAGTGAATGTGAAGTATTACAACCACAACGACGGTCTGGATTCCGACGGCCCCACTTCCACGGCAGTCAGCATTTGTGACAGAAACGGAAAACTCTGGTTCACGCTGATTGACGGCATTGCTGTTTATGATGCGTTGCTTAGAACCTCAAGTCCCGTAATGCCGCTTGTTTCAATTGAAAGCGTCACTGTTGACAACAAGGAATACAAGGATGAATGTGAAAACATCGTGCTCAAACCCGGAACAAAACGTGTGGAAATCAAATTCACGGGAATAAGTTTCGATGCTCCTGAAAGAATCCGCTTCACTCACAAGATGACGAATTTCGAAGATGATTTTTCTGCTCCCAGCTCTGCCAGAACGGTGTCTTACACAAATCTGAAGCCCGGCAAACACACCTTTTATGTGAATGCAATAAACGGTGAAGGACTTATGTCGGATCAGGCCGAAAGCACAATCTTCATTCAAAAGCCGTACATTTATCAGATGCCTCAGTTCTGGGTTATTATCGCCTTGATTGCAATGACTTCGATTTTCGTGTTTTTCTATCTGAAAGAAAGGGCGATGCGTCGTGAAAACATAAGGCTCGAAAAAATGGTCCGCGAAAGAACTTTCCAGCTTGCACATGAAAAGGAAAAGTCAGACCGCCTGCTTCGTTCCATACTTCCCGACAAGATTGCCGAGATTTTGAAAGACGATATTCATTCAATAGGAGAAAATTTTTCAGATGCCACCATTCTCTTTTCTGACATCGTGAGTTTCACAAAAACCTCCAGCGGTCACACTGCCGAAGAAATTGTAAGTGCCTTGAATAAGCTGTTCAGTCTTTTTGACGACAGGGCGAAGGCTATGGGTGTTGAAAAAATCAAGACGATTGGCGACGCTTACATGGCGGCCTGCGGACTCCCGACTAAGAATCCTGACCACGCAAAAGTGATGGTTGATTTTGCCAAGGGTATGTTCGAGGATTTGGCTGAATACAACAAGACTGCAAAAATCCCCTTCAATATGAGGATTGGAATTAACTGCGGACCTGTGAATGCGGGTGTGATCGGAAAGACGAAATTCGTTTACGATGTGTGGGGCAATACAGTGAACGTTGCAAGTCGTATGGAAACCGCCTGCAATCCGGGGAAAATCCGTGTCTCTCAGAGTGTCTACGAACATTTGAAAGACAGCGGTGTGAAGTTCTCCGAAAGCATACAGTGCGATGTAAAGGGAAAAGGTCTTATGACCACTTACGAAATTGTTTAGTGCAGGAGGCAAGATATGAAGATTTGTGTTGCGTCTGTTGTTTTCTTTATGATGATTGCAGGATTGTGCGCCTGTACGGAAAATAAAACGGAGTCTACTGTGAAAGTCGGACTGCTTCATTCGCTTACAGGAACTATGGCGATAAGTGAAGAACCTGTGTGTGCCGCGGAACTGCTTGCCATTGAGGAAATCAACCAGGCAGGCGGTGTCTTGGGAAAACAGATTGAAGTCATTCAGGAAGACGGCGAGAGCGAAGCCTCTGTGTTCGAAAAAAAAGCACGCAAACTTCTTTACGAGGATGATGTTGTCACTGTGTTCGGTTGCTGGACATCCGATTCAAGAAAAGCAGTGAAGCCTTTGTTTGAAGAAAAATACGGTCTTTTGTGGTACCCGGTTCAGTACGAAGGATTTGAGGCGAGTCCAAACATAATGTATATGGGTGCGGCTCCGAATCAGCAGGTGGTTCCGGCTATTGATTTCTGTGCGGAAAATTACGGAAAGAGAATGTTCCTGCTGGGAAGTGATTATGTTTTTCCGCAGACTGCAAACAAAATCATCAAAGCACAGCTTTCACATCTTGGAGGAGAATGTGTGGGCGAAGAATACACTCCATTCGGTCAGGATGAATACAAAGAAATTATAGAAAAGATAAAAGATGTCAAACCCGACGTGATTGTAAACACTTTGAACGGCGATTCCAACATTGCATTTTTCCGCCAGCTTTATGAGGAAGGCATAAGGGCAAGGGATATTCCTGTAATCAGTTTTTCAATTGCGGAGCAGGAAATCGAAAGAATCGGTATTCAATATCTTCAGGGGCATCTGCTTGCATGGAATTATTTTGAAACCACCGACACTTACGACAACAGGCTCTTCATTTCAAAATACAAGAAGGCATTCGGACTAGGAAAAGTCACGGGAGATCCCATCGAGGCCGGATACATTGCGGTGCATCTGTGGGCGAAAGCCTGTGAAAAAGCCGGAACGTTCGATGTGGAAGCGGTGAGGATTGCTGCGAAAAATCTTAGCTACGATGCCCCCGAAGGAAAAGTCATGATAGACGGTGGAAATCAGCATTTGTGCAAAACCGTCCGCATTGGAAAAATCAGCGGCAACGGAATGGCTTTGGAGATTTGGTCTTCAGCTTCAACCGTAAAACCCGATCCGTATTTGAGCACTTATGCATGGGCGCGCGGATTATGAATTTTTGATGCGGTGCCATTTTTCATCGAAAAGATTCCAGCTGTTGTTTGAAAATTCCACGGTGCCTGTTCTGAACACTCTTGCGCGCAAAGGAAAAATCTCTGAAGAAAAAAGCGGCGGGTTGAAATCCTTTGTCAAATCTTTTGAAGCCCTTGCGAATACAATGCGGAGTGTTTCGGTGAAATCAGAATGTGCAATCTTCAGCGGAAAAAAAATCTCTCTGTTTTCAAATCCGGGACTTTCAATTGAAAATTCTTTTGCGTCATTTTGAAAATCTTTTGTGAAAGCCCACAACGGGAAAATCGGAAAAATCATGCCGGAGACTTCGGAAAAAGATTTGTTTGCCTCGTTTATAAACGATTTTGAGATTTTATTCAGAGTATTAAGCATATCTTTGTGAGGAATTACAGCAATCATGCAAAAAAGTATAGAGTAAAATTTAAAAAAAGTGTAGTATGGTGAAATGAAATGCATGAAAAAATATCTTTCTGTTTTGCTTGTTGTATTTTCCTCTGTCTTGGTCTCCTGCCAAAGCAAGGTTTTCTCTTGTACGCTCCTCTGCCAGAATGAGCCTTTGAATGCGCTCACGAAGGAATCGCAGGATGCTGAAATTACGGGTTCATCAAAAGATCCTCTGCTTCAGTTCGGATTCACGCAGGCACAGTTCGGCAGTCTTAAGAAAATGCACGACTCATTCTGCGGCTCCGCACTTGAAATTGTTGTTGAGGCGGGAGACGGCGCTTCCTCAAATCCTTTTGAAATGGGCTTCCTTTATGAAAATCCTTCAATTCAGTCTCCTGTTGTGAGAGTGGATTCCGATTACCTGAGAAAGAATGGAAAAATCGCTCTTTCACTGTGCATCGGAAAAAATGACGTTGTTCCAGCCGGTTTTTACACGGCTTACGGCTCTTCATATAAAATCACTTCATGCAGATTCACGGATGCAAAAATAGGGTACGATTTTGATTACTCAAACGGTGAAAATAAAATTGCCCTCTATGCACTCGGTCCATCGGGCGGCAATGTTCCTTACAAAAAAATTGATTTTGCTGACGGAGGCAATGTGTTCGGTGAAAGCAATTCTCAAAGTTCCGTTTTTCCGTATATCGAGTTTGAGGTTTTGCCATCGAAGAATTTGGGCACTTCCGATTATCCGGCCACTTTGAAAGTGAATTATGGAAAAGACTCATTTACAGTTAAACGCTCACCCGTTCAAAATCACTACACATTGAACTGCGGAGCCGTGACATCCCCGTTTGCGGAAATGAGATTCGAGGATAATCCCGATGTTTTGAAATTGATGATGCGCACTTATGATGCAAAGACCTTCTCTCCCCGCGAAGACGGTTCTGTTGTTGCTCCTCTTGTGGCAGACATTGGACTTGTGATGGATTGGCCTCAGGAAAACTGGCGCATAGAGGATTACGAGCTCTACCGCTGGGAAATTCTTCCGAGTGTATTGATTTTTGATTTTGCGGACTACACGATTCAAAATGAATTCTTCACGCGCATTGCATATTTTGTTGAAAAAAAAGGATACAAGGGCACTCTTGTGGGAGATGATTTTGTTCGTGATGCACACGGTTACAATGCGCACGATTATAAGGCTGCTGATTTGGCACGTTTCTACAATCTTGCCGCAGACTCAGGATTCAAACTCAACAAAAGGGAATACATTCTGCGCAACATTCTTTTGTACAACGGCATCCTTGTGAACGGTTCGAACGGAAAAGTCGAGGCCGGAGAGGGTTCCGTCATTTCGATTTCAAGGGAGTCAACGGCGGGTTTGCGCAAACAGCTTATGGCACACGAAAGCTGGCACGGTCTGTACTTCAGTTCCGAACAATTCCGCGATTATGTTGCCGAAGTGTACAACAGATTCGAAGAGAGTTCGATGGGATTTTTGCGCACATATTTTTCAACTTATGCCTCACTGCAGTATGACATCAATGATGAATATCTGATGAAAAATGAATTCATGGCATATCTTCTGCAGCAGCATTATTCAAAGACCGGGGATTATTTCACGACCCGCGCAAATTGGAATCAGATTGCAAAGGCCAACCCCTCGGACTCAGGCCATGTTTCTTCCTCAAGGGCGAGGGCATTCACCAAAGCAAGCATGGAATTGAGCGAGTATGTGTTCAATCACTGGGGATTTGTTGCGGGAAGCACTGCCTTGGTAATAAAAGAACGCTGAAAAACTTTTCTGTTTTTCACCCGGGATTTTAGTGGACCTCAAAAAAATCGGTATTCCGGGATGCCCTTTATTTTTCCTGTGATCGGAGGAATTTGCGGTTGGCACTGATGTTCAGATTGTAATACCGTTCAGCTGCAACTGTGGTCGGAGGTCCGAAGCCCGGCATCACAACCAGTTCGTCATTCTGGGTGAAAATCCTCTTTTCAATATTCGCGCATAAAATCCTCTGGAAATATGTGCCTGCGGTGTCGCCTGTGATTCCCGCCGTGAGAGTGTCCCCTGTGAAAAGCACGTTTCCAATCTTGAAAATCATGCTGTCCGCTGAGTGTCCGGGCAGTGAAAAATAATCCACATTGAGACCTATGAGTTTAAGATTTCCGTCTCCACGTATGAGATTTGTCCTCAATCCCTGAATCTCGTAATCCGCTGCATACACCTGAGGACTGTAAATGCGTGTGAGCGTATTGAGTCCTTTTACGTGCGACTCGTGATTCTGTGTGATTAGAACGGCAGTCAGTTTGTAACCGCCGTCTTCAATTTGTGAAATCACATTGTTCGAAATGCTTCCCGGGTCGATTATAAGCGCTTCCATCACGCCGGGATCATCGTTGACCACCATATATGAGTTTGTGAATTCTTCCAGGCACAAATGAAAATAAATCTTCATCATTCCCCCCTTGAAGAACTGCCCACATTGTTGTCTTCGAAAGTGAAATTTTCTTTCCCTTGCGTGAACAGTGCTTCCCTTGTGTTGGAAAGTTTGAATGAAACTCCGTCTCTGGCCGAATCATAGAACGCTGTTTTTTTGAGATTGCAGTTGGCCAAAGATGTGTTCATCAGAATTGATTTTATGAATCTGCTGTTGTAAAGGTCGCTGTCATCGAAACTGGACTGGTAGGCGGTGATTCCGTTGAAGTTGTTGTGAATCAAATCGCTTCCTGTGAAAATGGTATGAACCATTTTGCTTCCTGAAAAAGATGAAAACTGAATGTTGCTTTTTATGAACGTGCAGTCGGTGAAAGTGGAGAAATCGAACATGCACATTCTGGCTCGGATGAGATTTGAGTGAACGTTGTTGAAAATGGCATGCTGAAAATTGCATCCGTAGAATTTTTTGTTGGACAGATTCATGTCATCAAGAGTGAGGCTGTCTGCATTAAGGCCTACAATCTTTTCGTGTGTGTTTATGTATTCACGCAGATTGTGGGCAAGCTCTTCAGGGTTGGGATTGTGCCGAAGACAAAATTTATCCGATTCAATCAATGTGCCGTCGTCCTTTACTGAGGATATGGCAAATGTTTTACATCCCGGGTATTGACATTTATTAAACAAATACATAAGTATAATGTACGCTATTGAAAACATTTAGTCAAATGGATAAAATGAAGATATGTGTTGGAAATGTGGAAGTGCCATACAATTGACGGTTATATCTCGTAGTTCTGAGTGTCCTGAATGTCATACGGACCTTCATTCCTGCCGTAATTGTGAGTATTATGAGCCCGGAAGCCATTATGACTGCCATGAAACCGTGGAAGAGTCTGTGAGCGACAAGGAAAGGGCAAATTTTTGCGACAGTTTCAAAGTGAAGCGCGATTGGGAATTTGTCTCGTCAAAAAAGAGCAAGGCTCAGGATGCAAAGGCCGCCTTTGATGCTCTGTTCAGTTGATGGTGTAGAATGAAAAATATTATTGACTTTGCTTTTTTAGACAGCGGAACAGGCGGTATTCCGTATATGCTTTCCTTGAAGAAGAAATGTCCTGACGCTCGTTGCGTTTATCTTGGCGACACAATCCATTTCCCTTACGGTGAAAAGTCTTCGGATGAAGTGGCTCTTTGTGCTTCGGAGGCGGTGTCCTTGATTGTGAAAAAATGGAATCCGCGTGCCTTGGTCATAGCCTGCAATACAATTTCCGTCACAGCCCTTGAGACTTTGAGAAAAATGTTTCCGTCTCTTCCCATAATCGGGACTGTGCCTGCGATTAGACTTGCATCGAAAGTTTCACGCAACAGGAAAATCGGTCTTTTGGCAACAACGGCTACGGTGAAAAATCCCTACAACGCAAAGTTGATAGAAGATTTTGCGAGCGACTGCCAGGTGTTCAACAGAGCCGACCCGGACTTGATTTCCTTCATTGAGCACGATCTTTTTAATGCGACTCCCGAGATGAGAAAAAAAGCTGTGCTTCCCGCTGTTGATTTTTTCAGAAAAAACGGCTGCGACACAATCATCCTTGGATGCACGCATTTCACTCATATTGCCGAGGATATTGCACGTGAGGCAGGTCCCGGGGTTTCTGTTGTGGACAGCCGCGACGGGGTGGCAAATCATGCGATAGATGTGGAGTCCAGTCTTCCCGAAATAAATGACGAGAGAAAAGAAGGTTGTGAAAATCTCCCGGAAGATGAGGCGTTTTTCTGCACGGGGTACAAATCCAAGGATGACATTTCAGAATATGAGACTTTGTGCCGCAGATTCAATATACCCTGGGGAGGTATAATCACAGAAGGAAGGGGCTGACCCAAAAGTATTGTCATGCTGAACTTGTTTCAGCATCTGCGCTAGATATAGTGCATAGATTCCGAAACGAGTTCGGAATGACACCAGATGGCAAACTTATTGGTCAGAGGCAACTCTGAAAATGCGATGTTTAAAAGCCCGTAATTTCGGGGTTTTAAACTCGACGGCAACCTCAAATTATAGTTTTTAGAGTTGCCAGAAGATGGGCAACATGGAGGGAAAATATGAGAAATAAAAAATACGTGCTGATTGAGGTTTTGCTTCTGCTTTTGATTCAAGGATTTATCTGCTCCTGCGGTCCTGCTTCCGTTGATTATTTGTTTTCTTCAAAGGGAGTGGAATGTGCGGATGTGGACGAAGCGGAAAAAATTTCTGGAATCAATTTTGCAGTTGAATCCATTTTTGAAGGAATGTCAATTGCTTCAGTGTATGCGGTGAAAGGCAAGGCAATTCAAATCAATTATGGAAATGACGGCGGCGATATGATTCTGCGCAAAGTGAAGTCCAGAAATGTCATAATCGACAACACCCCGTATCAGAATCTTCTTTCAGTGACTTTTTTTGATGTGCCTGTAACTGTAAAAAGCCGCAGCGGTAAAGTTTATGCCGTTACATGGAAACAAAAGAAATGTTCCTATTCACTTTTATTTCCGCAAGGCAAAGACAACAATACCGCTTTGGCCATTTCTCAGAACTGCATTTTTTCCGAGGCGGCTTTTTAAAACAACACGGTCTTTTTGAGCCACTCAGCAACTTCTGTCGCTTCTTCATCTAGTGCGCGGTCGTCCTGAACGAAGGCGGACATTTTTCTCACTTCACTGTGGACTTTCTGAGTGAACGGGCTGAATTCTTTTTCGCCGACCAAATCAACAGCCTGGCAGACTGCGAGAATGTGTGTGGCAAACTGGAGATAAATCAAATCAATCTGCTCGGAAAGCTTTCTTGCGCTGATTGTTCCCATTGAGACTTTGTCCTGGTTCAGTGCCTCTGTCGGGCTCGATGTAATGCTCACCGGTGAACAGTAGGTCTGCACTTCGCCCCTGATTGCGGAGATAGTGATTTGCGCCGCCTTGAAACCGAATCTGAGTCCTGCCTGCTCGTCATCGTCTTTTGTCCACGGAATGAGGTTTTCTGTGAGCCCGTTGAATTTTCCGTCGATGATGACTTCGGCCTGTTTGTCGGCAAGGTCGGAAATGTTTGCAAGTGCAATGCGCAGATAGTCTGAAACCGCACAGATATGTCCGCCGTAGAAATTCCCTGTGTTGAAGAGGCTTCCGCTTTCGATGTCAACAAGAGGATTGTCGTTTGCCGAATTGATTTCCTGCTCGATCCAGTCGCGTGTGAAATGCAGTGTGTCACGGAGAACTCCCGTAATCTGCGGTGCACAGCGGATTGAATATCTGTCTTGTATTTTCTTGTCGCGCTTTTGATAGCCCTTTCCTTCAAGTGCGCCCATCTCTTTTAAGAATTCTTCGTACTTGTAAACGCGCTTTGAGTCCTTTACGATGTTGTAGATGTATTCGCTGCTTTCAATCTGTCCGGGGTGATTTTTTATTTCGCTTACCTTTCGTCTGAACGGCACTTCTTTTCCGCGCATGATTTCAGATGTTGCCGCGGTGATGAAGTCCGAGATGTTTGCAAGACGCTCGGCTTTTTTCCACGCAAGCGATGCGATTGCTGTCATCACGGATGTTCCGTTCATAATTGCAAGACCTTCTTTTGCGGCAAGCGGGAGCGGTTTTATTCCCTCTGAGTTGAAGGCTTCCATTGTGCTGACAATCTTTCCTTTGTAGTAGACTTTTCTTTCTCCCATAATCACGGCACCGAGATACGAAAGGGGTGTAAGGTCGCCTGATGCACCGACGGATCCAAGATGCGGAATTACCGGGATGATGTCTTTGTTCAAAAGGGTCTCAAGCATGCGGGCAAGTTCAAGACGGATTGCCGAGTGTCCACCCTTCACATCGGAGTTGAGACGGCACAAGACAATTGCGCGTCCCTCGTCGTGGGTGAATTTTTCTCCGAGTCCGATTCCGTGATACGACACGATTGACTTCTGCAGTGCGGCGGCCTTTTCCGGGCTGATCTGATTTGCGCATGAGTCTCCGAACCCTGTCGTGACTCCGTAAGTGGGATAGCCTTTTGCGATATAGTCCATGAGAAATTGGCGCGACTTCAAAAGCGTGTCCAAAAAATCTTTGTCTTCGCTCAGGTGGACTTCTGTTTTGTTGTATGCAACGTCGCACACATCCTCGATGCAGAGGTCGTTTCCGTTTATGATGATTTTTTTCATTTTTCAA
>DGXM01000153.1 GCA_002396325.1 Treponema sp. UBA4232 | reverse complement strand
TCTTTTGAAAAAGGAAAAGGCCATTGTGTTCATCGATGAAATCCACACGATTGTAGGGGCCGGTGAATCTGGAAACGGGGCGCTTGACGCTGCGAACATACTGAAGCCTGTTTTGGGCGGTGGAAAAATCAGATGCATTGGTTCCACGACATTCGAGGAATACACCCGCGTTTTTGAAAAAGACAGGGCACTTGCCCGCAGATTCCAAAAGATTGACGTGCTTGAGCCTTCCCGCGATGACTGTGTGAAAATCCTCAAGGCGCTTTCCTCCCGTTATGCTTCATTTCATAATGTGGTTTACGAAAAGGGCACTCTTGAAACCGCAGTTGATTTGGCAGTGCAGTATCTTCCCGACCGCCGCCTTCCCGACAAGGCAATCGATATTATGGATGAGGCAGGTTCCTACGCGAAGATACATTTGAAATCATCCGGCGGCAAAAAAATAAAGGTCGATGAGGATGTAATCCGCAAAGTCACTTCAAAAATGGCCCGTGTTCCGGTTGAGGCAGTGCACAAAGACGAAAAGGACAGGCTTGCGGCTTTGGAGGAAAGACTCAAATCTTCAATCTTCGGGCAGGATGAGGCTGTGGAGTCCGTGGTGCTTGCAGTGAAAAAATCGAGGGCCGGTTTCCGCAATCCTGAAAAGCCTGAGGGAGTTTTTCTTTTCGTGGGACCGACCGGCGTGGGAAAAACCGAACTTGCGCGTGAGCTTGCCGCTGCCCTGGGGGAAAAACTCGTGAGATTCGATATGAGCGAGTATCAGGAAAAACATACCGTGAGCCGCCTGATTGGTTCTCCGCCGGGATACGTGGGATTCGAGGAGGGGGGACTTCTGACCGATGCCTTGAGAAAAGAACCTCATTCTGTCGTGCTGCTTGACGAGATTGAAAAAGCCCACCCGGATATCTACAACGTTCTGCTTCAGGTGATGGACTACGGAACGCTTACCGACAATCAGGGACGAAAGGCCGATTTCAGGAATTCAATTCTCATTATGACGAGCAATGCAGGAGCCAGAGAGATGGAGGCCGGTGCGGTGGGATTTTCAACTCCTTCATCTTCCGTGAAGAACGACAGGGCCACTTTGAACAATGCCGTGGAAAAAGCGTTCACCCCGGAATTCAGAAACCGTCTGGACAAAATCATTCCGTTTGATTCTCTTTCAGAGCAGGTTGCATACAATATTGCAGACAAGGAAATCAAGAAGATTGCCTCCCGCCTTCTTGCAAAAAAAGTGAGACTCCGCGCGACGAAAAAAGCCGTTCAGCTTGTGGCGAAAAAGGGGTACAGCCGTGAATTCGGTGCCCGTCCGATTGCCCGTACCGCAGATGCCGAAATTGCGGCTCCGCTGGTGGACATTGTGCTTTTCGGTGAACTGAGTCGCGGCGGAAAAGTCTTGGTGGATGCTGTTGACGGAAAATGCACTTTCAATGTGCAGGGGGCAGTTGATGCAGGAAAGCCGGCTTGTAAAGATTGATGATTTGAAAAAAGACAGCCTTGACACATCTCTTTTGCTGCAGTTCCCGGATCCGATGAAAGGAAGCCGTGGAGTCTGCCTTGTGACCGAAGACATTCCGCTTCAGCTTTTGTATTCCGCTTATATTCAGGGGGTGTTTCCGTGGTTTTCCGAAGAGGACGGCGAGCCTGTTTTGTGGTGCAGCCCGAGTCCCCGGTTCTGCATCAGGATGGAAAATCTGCACATTGGCCACAGCATAGACCGGTTTTTGAAAAAATCCCCTTACCGATACACGATGGACAAAGCGTTTTCCCGCGTGATTGAAGAATGTTCGCGCATGAAAAGGAGAGGGCAGCGCGGCACTTGGATCGGTTCCAAAATGATCGAGGCATACAATCTTTTCCATGAGGCGGGATTTGCGCACAGTGTTGAAGTATGGCATGGTGAAAATCTTGTGGGCGGATTCTACGGTGTGCTGATTGGTTCCGTGTACTGCGGCGAAAGCATGTTTACATTGGAAAGCGATTCGTCCAAATCCGCATTTGCCCTTTTCGCAAGGTGCTTCAGGGATTGCGGGGGCCTTTTGATTGACAGTCAGAGTTACACCGACAATATTGCACGTTACGGGGCGGAAAACATCAGCAGGACCGCATTTTTAAGACTGGAGGGCGAGGCGTTGAGACTGCCTCTTGCAAAAAATCTGAGGGAGCAGTTTGAATCGGCGGTTTCAGGGTATCCCGTGCAAAATCCCCTGACGGGAGATGTCCACACGGGAAGTCAGGATTTACGGACTCTCTAAAAAACAAGTCTTTAGAGATGCCTTTTATTTTCCGTTCTTGATGGCAAGGATTCCGCCGATTATGAGCGAGTTCTTTGCAAGAATCAGAAGCCAGTGCATAATCTGAGCACCCTTTGAGAAGTCGCCGATGTTTTTGTAAAGTGTGATGATCGTGACAACAATCCACAAAATCAGAGTGATGTATTTCACCACATCATCGAATTTGCCCAAATCAAAGCCGAAGAGTTTGATCAGGAAGCAGATTCCGCATACCATCAGAAGACAACCAAGGATATACTTGATTGCCGGTATTCCGAATGCGAGTGCCTTGATTTCCTCGGAAGAAATGGACTGTCCTACTCCGAAAATACAGAGTGAAGTGATGATAAGATAAACTGCCAGCGCCAGTTGAAGTACGAAAACGCCGATTGTTCTCTGCTGTTTTGCCATAATAGACTCCTTTTCCGCCTTCTGCGGATTTAGTTTTTCCCTGCATACACAGGTTCCTTTGATTATACCACAGAATTCAAAATTTGCAAGAATGATTTAAGGCAACCTCTAAAAACTATAATTTGAGGTTGCCGTCGAGTTTAAAACCCCGAAATTACGGGCTTTTAAACGTCGCATTTTCAGAGTTGCCTGGGGCTGTCTAATAAGTATTGTCATGCTGAACTTGTTTCAGCATCTACACTATATCTAGGCTTATAGATTCCGAAACGAGTTTGGAATGACACTAGGTGGTAAACTTATTGGTCAGCCCCGACTCCCTTAAGAGAAACTAAGGTCTTCGTCGGAATCCGGGGATTCGCTGATTTTGAGGGCCTGGTCTTCGGGCAGGGATTTCAAACCGAGATGCGTGCACAAATCTCCAAGCGTCATGAATCTCACGTTGTGGAATTTGTCGCAATCCAGCCAGTCGGGGCGGGTGCGGGAGTGTTCGGAAATGAATGTGCAGTGCGGAGAGAGTTTCGGAATCAGAATGCCGCCGTTGTCGTAAATGAGGCGGTGCATATCGTAAATGAAGTCGGGGCTGTGGTTGTTGTCGATGACAAGTTTGAATCTTCCGTGGAGGCGTGCGGTCTCAGGCGATGGATTTCTCTTGAAATAAAGCAACCCGATTTTTTCACGGAGGATTTTTCTGAGGGCCTGTTCCTTTCTGTGTCTGATGTACTGCCTCACGGACCTCTGTGCGTAGGAATGGAGCGCGAACAGTTTTTCAACCGTGGTGTTCTGTTGTGCGCAAATTTTCCGGGTCAAAAGCATCGTCATCATTGCGTCATCGCAACTGCAGTGTGCCTTCAGCGAGGAATGGTCTATTTTGTAGAAATCCATCCATCCGGCAAGACCGTTGTGGGAATTGTTTGCTTTATCGGCCACGGCGTGAATGTCGTATGCCTTGAAATCAATCTGGGGAAGGGAAAATTGTTTGCAGGCGCAGGCAATGAATCCCACGTCGTTTTCCACTGCGAATCCGATTACGATGCGGTCTTTTGCCAGAAGCAGGGATTTTATTCTTTCGTAAAAAAAACTGAAGTCGTTTTGCTTTTCAAAATATGACTGCGGATATGCCAGTGTGCATTTTGCAACTCCGTTGAAAAGCGAGGGGTCGAAAGTCCATCTGGGATTCATAACGATGTCCTCGGATTCAATCACTTTGAAATCGCTGTCGCAGAGGACATATCCGAACGAGCAGATGTGTCCTTCTCCGTCCTGGCATCCGGCGCTTTCTATGTCAAAAAA
>DGXM01000116.1 GCA_002396325.1 Treponema sp. UBA4232 | reverse complement strand
ATTTATTTCAGCATCCGCTGAATACCGTCATGCTGAATTTATTTCAGCATCCGTTGAATACCGTAATGCTGAACTTGATTCAGCATCCATTGAACACCGTCATGCTGAACTTGTCTCAGCATCTCTCGTACAGGGGATCCCGTGTCAAGCACGGGATGACGGTGGTGGCAAGCCAGGAATGACGGCAGCAGCAGGTTCGGAATGACGGCAGCAGCAGGTTCGGAATGACGCTATGCAACGAACTTTTTGGTCATCTCCGACCAGCCCCTCCAACCGGGCGTAGAATTGAAAGCCGTAAAACCCATTGCCTTTATCTCCGATTTTCTCTCCTCGAAAGAATCAGTCTGGAATATCCGCACCGCCTTTTTCAAAACCCATCCTTTGACGCAAACCGGCGAGCAGGTCTTCCGCTATGTCTTGTATTCTCCTGTCTTTCCCATTCCCCTCGTTTTGTGCAAAATACGCCGCTCATCACATTTTTTTCCGGCATTATGCTGCTTCTCCAAAATCCGATTGAAAAGAATCCCTTTATATAGTACAATACGGTGTTATGAAACCAATTTTGATTAAAGACCTGCTGACCTCCGAGCCTGACGGACGCAAAGTGACTGTCTGCGGCTGGGTCAGAACAAAAAGAGACTCAAAGAACCTTGTATTTATCCAGGTGAACGATGGAAGCTGCTTCGCTTCAATCCAGCTTACTTTTGACCGCACGAACCCGGGCAATGCCGATTTGAATGCAGTTGAAGACGCACTTAAAAATCTTTCCACCGGTGCATCGCTCCGTGCAGAAGGCTCACTCATTCCGTCGCCGGCTTCTGGACAGGCCGTGGAAGTCACCCTTGAAAAACTCGAAGTTCTGGGAAAATGTCCTCCCGAAGAATATCCTCTTCAGAAAAAGAATATGTCCATGGAATATCTGCGTGAAAATGCACACCTTCGTGCACGCACAAACACATTCGGTGCAGTGTTCAGACTCCGCAGCCAGATGGCCATAGCACTCCACACATTCTTCCAGGAAAGAGGCTTCGTTTACATTTCCGCTCCGGAAATCACCTGTTCCGATGCCGAAGGTGCCGGTGAAATGTTCCAGGTCACAACACTTTCGCTTGAGAAAATCGCGGAACTTGGCGTAAAGGCGGGTGCCAACGGCATGAAGATTGAAGATGCCCATAAAATAGTGGACTATTCAAAGGACTTCTTCGGAAAAAAGGCAAACCTCACCGTTTCAGGCCAGCTTGAAGCGGAAACACTTGCCACCGCATTGAGCAGGGTCTACACATTTGGACCAACTTTCCGAGCGGAAAATTCCAATACTCCCCGTCACTTGAGCGAGTTCTGGATGTGCGAACCGGAAATGGCCTTCTACGACCTGTTCGACGACATGGATTTGGAAGAGGAATTCCTCAAATATATGCTGAACTGGGCACTCACAAAATGCTCGGAAGATATGGCATTCTTTGAAAAGCGCATTCAACCCGGAGTCATCGCACAGCTTCAGCATGTCGTGGACACTCCGTTCAAGAGGATTTCATACACGGAAGCAGTTGCAGAACTTGAAAAATACAACGACAAATTCGAGTTCCCGATTACATGGGGCAAAGAACTTCAGACAGAGCACGAGCGTTATTTGACCGAGCAGATTTTCAAGTCACCGGTAATGGTTTACAACTATCCGAAAGACGTAAAAGCCTTCTATATGAAACAGAATGAGCCTGACGAACAGGGACGCATCACAGTCCGCGCTGTAGACGTGCTTGTTCCCGGACTCGGAGAAATCACCGGCGGTTCGGAGCGTGAGGAAAATTACGACAAGCTGCTCAAAGTGTGCGAAGAACGCGGCATGGATATGTCGAACTATCAGTGGTATCTTGACCTGCGCAGATTCGGAACCGTGCCCCACTCAGGATTCGGTCTTGGCTTTGCACGTCTTCTGCGCTATATCACCGGCATGGCAAACATCCGCGATGTAATACCGTACCCAAGAGCTCCGAAACTCGCAGACTTTTGACAAAACTAAAGACTTGCAGGTTTCAACGGTTTCCGGCATGTAAAACCTGCAATCACCAACACTCGATGCAGGTCGGGGTGTCTTATCTGCACTTCGGCCCGCATTAACGTGAGCCTCTAAAATCCGAGGTTTTAGAGATGACTCTGAGAATGATGTATTTTGACTCATTGTTTTTCAATAAGTTGGAATAACACAAGGGAGTCTCTAAAAACTTCAGTTTTTAGAGGCAACTCTGAAAATGCGACGTTTAAAAGCCCGTAATTTCGGGGTTTTAAACTCGACGGCAACCTCAAATTATAGTTTTTAGAGGTTGCCACAATACAAAAACGAGGTGACAGGATGGCAGAGACACAAAACGAATCTGTATACGGAAAAAAAATTTTTTTCATCAATCCCAACTATACATTCCGTTCAATGGTCATACCGGAACTGCGGAACAAAGAATACGAAGTCTGCATTATAGAAAACTTCCGTGATGCAAAAAACATTCTCCGCAAAAATCCGGGCTCAATCCTGTTCATTAACGTTGATGCGCATCTTTCGCTTTTCGGCTGGTTCATTTTCATCGACGACCTAAAGGACGACCCTGTTCTTAAAACAATCATCGTCGGAGTGCTTTCTGACCGCATCACCGACAAGGAAAAACAATTCTTCATGGAAAGACTCAGTCTTCCGGCTGGAATGCACCGCAATGAAGGTCACACGGCGAAACTCACAGAGACCTTCCTTGACATCCTTGAAATGCACAAGGCAAAAGGCCGCCGTCAATACGTCCGTGCAAACTGTCTTTCCGACCACTCATCTGTCCTCATCTGGAATGAAAACAACAAAATGCATCAGGTGAAGCTTGTTGACATAAGCGTAATGGGAGCCGCAGCTGTCCTTCCTTCCGCGAATTCAAACATTGTGCAGGAAAAGATGATAGTCCGCGGTGCCACACTCAAAATCGGCACAAAGCAGTTCATCATTGATTTCATCGTCTATGCAATCCACCAGCGTGACGACAAGAAGCTCCTTATCACACTTTTTACTCCCGAAACAGTAAACGGCATAAAAGACTCCATTCAGGAATACGTGTATTCGCAGCTTCATGAACATATGCTGTTTTCAATCAGCGGTGAAAAAAGCGATGACAGGGACTACAATCAACTGGGAAAATCCTACCACGAAGCAAGCAATTCAGAAAGAAAAGGCGGTGCAGCGAAATAATGTCCGGCGAAAGAAAACAGCGGAAAAGCCGGCGTTTTTCACTAAACACCATGCTTCAACGCACGTACATGACGTTCCTGTTTTTTTTCTCAAACGATCTTTTTGCATACGCTTCCGCATGTGCCTTTGGATTTCTGTTTTCCTTCATTCCGGTAATAATGCTCATTCTGGTTATCTTAATCAGAGTGCTTCACACCACCCCCGAAACAATTTATCCGCTTTTCGGAAACAACGAAGCCGTAGTCACATTTCTGAATCTTGAAAGCGTCACATCATCAATACAGCAGATTACAACAATCACCAACTTCGAAATTGTCCTGGGAATTGCCATCATCTGGATGGCCCGCAGATTTTTCAGCTCGGTGATGGGCGGCATTTCCTGCGTCTTCAGGACAGAGACCCCGGTGCGTCCTCTTTTGAGTCAGCTCATCGTTCTTGCAGTTGAAGCCGTCTTAATTGTGGCAACTTCCGCAATCATCTTTCTTATAATAACATTCAACGCACTGTGGAATTCATCTTTCCTTGGTGAATTTGAGAAAATGTTTCCACGTCTGACAGGCTCGTTTACAGAACTTATAGTCAAAACGCTGCCTTATTTCATAATTTTCATGGTTGCGACGGTTTTCTACAGAGAAGGCAGCCGTGCAAAAGCGAAACTTTCAATCTGTATTCTGGCCTCGGCACTCTGCACCATCACGTTCATTTTATTCCAAAAACTTATGGGCATTTTCATCAATCTGAACAATTACAACTTTGTTTACGGCGTGCTCAGCAACACAATCGTTCTTTTGATGGAAGTGTTTTTCTTCTTTGTGATTTTTCTTTTCTTCGCAGAATTTGTTTTCGTGCATCAGTATTTCGACACACTTCTCATAAGCGAACTTTATCTTCTGCCCGACAGGAACAACACAAGTCTCTGGGCCACATTCAAGCGTCTCCTTTTCCTGAAACCAAGAGCCCTTATGCGGAAGGCGGGAAATTCAATCTCACTGAAAAAAGGCGAAACCATTTACAAAGAAGGCGACAAAGGAAACTGTACATTTTACATTGCATCGGGCACAGTAAAAATTTCCCGTCCGAACAACGTTGTGTTTTTCAACAGCGGAAGTTTTTTCGGAGAGGAAGCCTGCATACTTGACCAACAAAGAAAAGAAAATGCGACGGCACAGACCGATGTAAAACTAGTCCGCATTTCTGAGGAAGTCTTTTATTCACTCCTCGAAAAAAATCCCAAGGTAAGCGCAAAGGCAATGTCCCGCATAAGCAAATACTTTGCCCGCTTCTACCGTGCAAACGAAGGCCACGAATGACAGGGCTTTTCTTTTGACGGGATTTATGATACAATCTCCACACCAATTTTACAGGGAGTAGCTGATGTCAAGAAACAAGATTGTTGTTTTGGATTTTGGTTCGCAGTACGCGCATCTGATTGCGAAGCGTCTTCGTATGATGGGATATTATTCCGAAATTGCCCTGCCTTCCGCCGATGTTTCGTCCATGGAAAACGTGAAGGGAGTCATTCTGAGCGGAGGACCGGCTTCTGTTTACGATGAAAATGTTCCGGAGTTCAATTCAAAAAATCTTGAAATTGACGTTCCGATACTCGGACTTTGCTACGGACATCAGCTTATGGCAGTCTGCTGCGGTGGAAAAGTCGGAAAGGCGGATGTGGGGGAATTCGGTTTCGCACAGTTGGAACAGACCGATGCAGGAAAAAAATCACCGCTTTTCGAAGGAGTCTCGCTTTCAACACAGGTTTGGATGAGTCATCAGGATGCAGTCCTTACCCCCGGCTCAGGATTCGAAGTGATTGGAACAACGAAAGACTGTCCGTATGCGGCTCTCCAAAATCTTCAGAAAAAAAGATTCAGTCTTCAGTGCCATTGCGAAGTGAAAGACACCCTTGAAGGAAACAGGATTTTTGAAAACTTTGCGCACATCTGCAAAATGGAAAAAAACTGGGACGAAGACACTGTGCTCAACCATATAATCGAGGAAATCAAAACTCAGGCCGGAGACAAAAACGTGCTTCTCTTTTTAAGCGGCGGAGTCGACTCAACGGTTGCCTTTGCACTTTTAAACAAAGCCCTCGGACAGGAACGGGTTCTTGGACTCCACATCGACAACGGCTTTATGCGGAAAAACGAAAGTGCCAATGTTGCGCAGGCATACCGCTCCCACGGATTTACGAATTTCATTGTCGAGGACGCAAGCGAATCTTTTCTGAATGCTGTGTACCATCTGACCGATCCGCAGAAAAAAAGAATGGCCGTCGGGGAAAATTTCATCAGTGTCAGAAACGATGTGGTTTCACGCCAGCACTTGGATGAAGACAAATGGATGCTCGCGCAGGGCACGCTTTATCCCGACATTATTGAAAGCGGAGGGACAAAGAATTCCAAAGTGATTAAAACCCACCACAACCGTGTGGACGGAATTCAAAAGCTCATCGAAAAAGGTCTCATCATCGAACCGCTCAAAGATTTGTACAAAGACGAAGTGAGACGCATGGGAAAGAAACTCGGGCTTGAGGACGACCTTGTGATGCGCCATCCTTTCCCAGGCCCGGGACTCAGCATAAATGTGCTTTGTTCAGACGGAACCGTTTCGGAAAAAGACCGCGATGAATATGCAAAGGCAAAAAAAGAACTTGAAGAAATCAAACTCGACATGTTCTGCGAGCACTGTTCACAGGATTTGGTGAAGTCCGTTCTTCCGGTACGCTCCGTGGGTGTGCAGGGTGATTTCCGCACTTACCGTTTTCCTTCAGTCCTCACGTTCAGTCACGAAGGCGAAGGATTTTATCATCTTCCGGGAAAATGGGAAAAACTGGAAAAAGCCTCGTCAACAATCACAAATGCGGCAACCTACATCAACCGTACGATAATCCGCCTGTACCAGAATCCGCTTGTAAAGATTTCGGACATGAAACTTCAGGAAGGCTACTGTGACAAGGAAAGATTGGACCAGACCCGCGAAGCAGACAACATTGTGCTCACAGCCCTGCATGCAAACGGCTGGTATGACAAAATCTTCCAGCACCTTACAATCAATCTGCCGTATGCATCAAGCAGGAATCACTGCAGCATCGTGCTCAGACCACTCTGCTCCGAAGACGTGATGACCGCAAGATTCGCATGGCTCCCTCAGGACGACTTGAAGGCGATTGTAAAGAAGATTGCGGAACTGCCCTATGTGGACGCTGTTTTCTTCGACCTCACCAACAAGCCGCCGGCAACCTTCGGCTGGGAATAAGATTCACTGTTCAACCGCAGAAAGCAAATCCGTGAGAAGCGGAATAAGCTGCTTTTTGCGGCTCACAATGTTCTTCATATAATAAATGTGCTCGGACTGCTGCGGAAGATTCACTACCTGCTCGAAACTGGGGTCGCTTGCAAGGAGCATGATTGAGCTTAGCTGAGTGATGTCGGTTACAAGAAGCGCGTTGAAAAGATTTCCCTGTGCCCGGCGGGCAGCTTCAAGCTCATCCAGAAACTCCTGTTTGCGTTTCAGAATCTCGGAAGTGGAGTCAACCTCAATCTGGCTCACGGTAAACTTCAATTTGCCCTCTGTGTAATCCTTCATATCCTGATGAATCACTTCGGATGCCTTGCGGTTTCCAATGTGGCTTCCCGAGTGGATTATGTCGTTTCCAAGTGCCTGAATGTCAATGTCAACAATGCTGCTAAGGTATTCCGCGGTAAGAATGTCGTACTCGGTGGTGGTTGCGCTCTGAAGAATCAGTGTGTCGCTCAGAATACCGCACAAAAGAAGAGAGGCAATGTGCTTGGGGATAGGGAGCCGGTTTTCGCGGAACATATTGCTGATTATGGTGCTCGTTGATCCGACCGGCTTGTTGATGAGTGTTATCGGATACCTCGTGGTGAATGTGTTTATGCGGTGGTGATCGATAATCTCCTGGATGATGAAATGCTCAACTCCTTCGATGGCCTGCGTCGGTTCGTTGTGGTCCACAAGAATCACCTGGATGTTCGGCTCGTGAAGCAAATCCGTTTCGGAAATCATACCGATCACTTTGTTGTCGTCATCAACCACGGGAAGACAGCGGTTGGGACTTTGAGAAAGAAGAGGCCTCACTTTCTG
>DGXM01000113.1 GCA_002396325.1 Treponema sp. UBA4232 | reverse complement strand
GTTCAGCATGACGGTGTTCAATAGATGCTGAAATCGGTTGCAAGCAACCTAGTTCAGCATGACGGGATTCAATGGATGCTGAAGCCCTGTTCAAATCAGGAATTCAGAAGACGGACTCAGAAATTTGTGATTCTCCATTATCCATCATCAACCAATCAAGTTGACTAGAAGCAAAGTTAGCGTTATACTGTCATGCATGAGGATTACAGGCGGATTATTGAAAGGAAGGACCACTGAAGTTCCCGGCGGAAAAATGGCAATCAGACCGGCAATGGACAGAATGAGAGAGTCCGTTTTTGATATTATAGGCCCTTCTCTCCCCGAAAAATCCTTTCTGGATCTTTTCAGCGGCTCAGGCACCATTGCCATTGAAGCTGTTTCCCATGGAGCAAAGAAAGTTTCCCTGTGTGAGATGGACAGAGCAAAAGCAAAAACAGTTTTTAAGAATGTCTCAATGACTGAAGAACTTGGAGTACGCATTGACTGTCACTTTATGGCGGTCGAACTTTTTCTTAAACGATGCAAAGGGAAATATGACTTCATTTTCATGGATCCTCCGTTCCCCTACAGATTCAGAGAGCAGCTTATTCAGACTGTTTCCGAAAGGGATATTTTGACCGAGTGTGGAACGCTCTTGATTCATTATCCACACGAAGATCCTCTTCCGGCACAGATTGGAAAACTAATGCGGAGCGACCAGCGCATATACGGACGTTCAATTGTTGATTTTTTTAAGAAATAATTGAGTAATTCAAAAAAAATTGCTTGACAAAATTAAAATTCAATATAGAATTAAAGTGTATGTAGAAGCCAAGGAAACTTATGGATGAAGATTTAAAAAAACAAATCGAACGCAAACAAGGCAGCGCGGGGTTCATAAAGACAACCGACGCTCCGGTATCCGGACTTTCTTCACAACAAAAGGTTGTATTGATTCGAAAAGCAAATGAGCTGTTCAACCAGAGAAAATATGATATGGCTGAACGTATATACATCACCACAGGGTATTCCGACGGTTTGACAAGATGCGGCGATGTTTATGCGGAAAAAAAAGAATATATGGCGGCGTTACGCTTGTATCTGCTTGCGCACAACAAAAGAAAATCCGAGCCATTGATAGAAAAGATTTCGGGGATGGTTTCAGTTATGCTAAAAAGTGAGGATTGATTATGAGTGAATTAAACAAAGATGTTGTCTCTGCTCAGACCGATAAACAGGTTTTCGATGACGGCTCCACGACTATTATGGAGCCCCGCCCGGAGGATGGAGTTGCAAACGAGATTTCGGAACTTTCCAAAAAGGGCTATGCACTGCTCAAAGAAAACATGACTCAGGAAGCCATTACTTCCTTCAAACAGATTCTTGATATAGAAGACAACAACAACTACGCTTTGGTCGGTCTTGGAGACAGCGAGAGAAAACAGGGGCATTTCGATGCGGCAATCAACTATTACTCAAAGTGTCTTTCCTGTCATCCTGGCAACAATTACGCGCTTTTCGGGCTTGCCGACTGCTACAAGGCGCAGGGAAAATTCCACAAGGCAATAGAAATCTGGGAACAGTACCTTGTCCACGACGACAGGAACATCACAGTGCTTACCCGGGTTGCCGATGCATACAGAAAAATCCGGGACTTCAAGAAGTCGAAGCAGCTTTATCTTCAGGTGCTTGATATGGAGGAAAACAATGCCTATGCGCTTATCGGTCTGGGACACCTCCACTATGACTTCAAGGAATACAAGGATGCTCTTTTCTATTGGACAAAGATGCTGGAGTTGAATCCGCAGAACGTGGACATCCGTGTGCTCACTTCAATTGGAAACTGTCACAGAAAACTCAAGACATTCGATCAGGGACTCGGTTATTTCGAACGTGCCCTGGAGATGGATCCGAAAAATTTCTACGCGCTTTTCGGGCTTGCCGACTGCTACAGAGGTCTCAACCAGCAGTTCAGATCGGTTGAATACTGGAACAAGATTCTGGAGATTGACCCGCGCAACAAAGTGATTCTCACCCGCGCAGGAGACGCTTACCGCAACACAGGCGACTACAAGACTGCAACCGAATATTACAACCGTGCAATGGACATCGATTTCGACATCTATGCCGCTCTGGGACTTGCACTCATCTGCAAGGGAGAGGGAAAATACGATGAGGCAATCGACAGACTCACACGTCTTGTGCGCAATGATGAAAAGAACTACCGCCTCTACATTGATTTGGCGGACTGCTATCTGAAAGTGAACCAGAAGCAGAAGGCTGTTGAAGTGCTGCAGAATTTCCAAAAGCAGGGAATCAGGAGCCAGGCGGTTGTGGATATGCTCAACAACCTTCAGGACAACAGGTCTCTCTACTAGGAACCTTATGGACAAAAAGATTTCCATTTCCGGGATGTTTCCGCAGGAAATAACAGAAGCTCTCTCACTGAATCCCTCATTCCGCGGAAAGCAGGTTTTCCAGTGGATTGCCAAGGGGGCTTCGGATTTTGAAGTGATGACCAATCTCGACAAATCGACCCGTGAAAAACTTTCTGCTTCGGCCTGCATTTACTCCACCACCCTCAAACAGACTCTCAGGGATCCCGACGGAACCATAAAACTTCAGATTGAACTTGACGACGGCAGGGACATTGAAACTGTACTCCTGACGGACCGCGAAGGACGGAAGACTGCCTGCGTAAGCTGCCAGGCCGGCTGCGCAATGGGATGCGCATTCTGCATGACCGGAACTCTTGGACTTGGACGAAACCTTACGGCAGGTGAAATCGTTGAGGAATTCCTTTTGATGGAAAAAACCGCGGGCACTTTAGACAACATCGTGTTTATGGGAATGGGAGAACCCATGCAGAACCTTCCGGCCATAAGAAAAGCTGTTGAAATTCTTTCCTCAAAAGAAGGTCGCAATCTTAGTACCAGACGCATCACCGTGAGTACCTGCGGTCTTATAAAAGGGATTTATGATTTGGCAGATAACGGGCCCCACGTGCGTCTTGCAGTTTCCCTTACCACGGCAGATCCGGAACTCCGAGAAAGTCTCATGCCTGTTTCAAAGGGAAATCCGCTTCATGAATTGAAGAAAGCAATAAGCTACTATATTGAAAAAACCGGTAAACGCGTCACCTTGGAAGCAGCTCTTATGTCAGGCCGAAACACGACTCCTGAAAGCGCCAGACGTATGATAGATTTCGCAAAGGGACTTGATGTTTACATAAACCTCATTCCCTGGAACCCTGTGAAAAATCTTCCTTTCGCCACACCGTCGGCATCCGAATGTCAGGCTTTCGCTTCTCAGCTTGAAAACGCGGGCCTGAATGTAAACTTAAGAACACGACGTGGAACAAGCATTGGCGGTGCATGCGGGCAGTTGGGCAGCTCCGTGAAGAAAAACACTTAATCCCCACGCCTCGACGCAGATTCGCAGCAAAGATTCAAGCAAAGATTGATATTGAATCCTCTGTACATACAAATTAAGTTATATTTAAGTTTATAAATAAAAAAATTTCCTCATTTTCATAGGAAAAAAAGACTAACATCAAAAAAACTCCTTGCATTATTTTTTATCAATCAGTATAATGTGGCTATTAAGTTTTCAGGAGCCAAATGATGCAGAAAAAAATATATGTAGCCGGAATGGATGATGACGCAACAGCCGGAAAGGTTGATGCAGCGGTAAAAGCAGTAGGCGGAGTCACCAATGTCACTTCAGTAGCGGCAAAATGCCAGGTCTGTGTGGATTTCGATGAAGGAACCGCCGGTATAGAAGATGCCATTAACGCGGCAATTTCCTCAACAGGTGTTACAGTTCTGGGTTAAAACGAAATATACCGGTTCTTCCGGTATATAAACAATCTTAAATTGTGAGAATTATGAAAATAACAATTCTTGAAGGTTATGCAGTAAATCCTGGAGACCTTTCCTATTCCCCGTTGGAGGCATTCGGGAGTGTAAAAATCTATCCCCGGACCCCACAAAATCTTGTAGCCGAATACATTGCGGACAGTGATGCAATCCTTGTAAACAAAACAATCATAACACGTGAAATACTCTTAAAATGTCCAAATCTTAAATATATTGGAGTTCAGGCGACAGGTTATAACGTAATAGATATTGAAGCCTGCCGTGAAAGAGGCATTACCGTGACAAATGTGCCTGCCTACTCTACATCGGCTGTGGCGCAGCTGGTCTTTGCTTTTATAAGCGAATTTGCCTGCCATACAATGCTTCACTCTGACTCTGTGATGGCCGGTGACTGGTGCCGTTCCAAAGATTTCTGCTACTGGAAAAAGCCCCTTACCGAACTTGACGGAAAAACTCTGGGAATCTTCGGTTATGGAAACATCGGTTCAAGAGTTGCAAAAATCGCCGAAGCCTATGGTATGAAATGCATTGTCACAACACGTACTCCCCGTCCGGGAATCAACAATATTGATTTTGACACTCTGCTTTCAGAAAGCGACTTCATCACTCTTCATGCACCGCTCACCCCCAAGACCGAGGGAATAATCAACAGTGCATCTCTGGCAAAAATGAAGAAAACAGCCTGTCTTATAAACACAGCGCGAGGTCCGCTTGTTGTGGAAAAAGACGTGAGAAAGGCCCTTGACGACGGAACAATTTCCTTTTACGCCGCCGATGTGGTCAGCAAAGAACCGATGACGGACGACAATCCCCTTTTGGGAGCTCCGAACTGCATAATCACACCGCACATAGCCTGGGCCGCAACAGAAACACGAAGCAGACTCATGAACGTGGTGATTCAAAATCTCCGCAGTTTTATAGAAGGAAAAACGCAAAATGTTGTCAGTTGATTCAGGCCGGGACTTGCAATATTAATAAATACTGAATATACTTTAGGGAGAGTAAGGCTTGAAGTCCGGCTAGTTTCAGCCCTGCTCTTTCATACAAATTTTTATGAGGTACAAGAAATGGGAAAAACAATCGCTCAGAAAATCTTTGATGCACATCTGGTGGACAAACCTTTTGAAGGAACAAATATTTTGCGTCTGGACCGCGTATTCTGCCATGAAATCACCACCCCCATCGCCATCAACGATTTGGTGGACCGCAAGATGGACAGAGTTTTCGACAGCACAAAAATCAAGGCTGTAATTGACCATGTGTCCCCTGCAAAAGACTCAAAGTGCGCAATGCAGGAAAAAATCCTCCGCGACTGGGCCGGACGCAATAACATCAAAGACTTTTTCGACATCGGAGCCAACGGAGTCTGCCATGCAATCTTCCCGGAAAAAGGATTTGTACGCCCCGGATTCACAGTGATTATGGGAGACAGCCACACCTGCACCCACGGAGCATTCGGAGCATTCGCCGCCGGAGTCGGAACCACTGATCTTGAGGTAGGAATCCTGAAGGGAGTGTGCTCATTCCGCGAGCCCAGAGCCATGAAATTCGTTCTCAAAGGAAATCTCAAACCCGGAGTCTATGCAAAAGACGTGATTCTTTACATAATCGGTCAGATCGGAGTGAACGGGGCCACGAACTGCGTCATGGAATTCACCGGTCCTGTGGTTGACCGTTTTGATATGGAAGAAAGAATGACACTCTGCAACATGGCAATCGAAGCCGGCGGTACAAGCGGAATCTGCTTCCCCGATATGCAGACTGTTGAATATCTCTGGCCTTTCATCAAAGACGAGTTCAAAACCAAGGAAGACGCACTCAAGGAATACAGCAAGTGGATTGATGATGATGACGCCGAATACGAAAAAGTTTACGAATACGACCTTTCAGATTTGGAACCCGTCTGCACAATCAACTACAAGCCTGACCAGATCAGGAAGATTTCAGAGATGAAAGGAACAAAAGTTGATCAGGTTTACATCGGAAGCTGCACAAACGGACGCATCAGTGATTTGAGAATCGCAGCCCAGGTGCTCAAAGGCCATCATCTTGCGCAGGGAGTCAGAGGAATCGTTTCCCCCGCAACTCCGAAAGTTTACAAACAGGCGATTGAGGAAGGCCTTATCAGCATTTTCATGGATGCAGGATTCTGTGTGACCAACCCCACTTGCGGAGCATGTCTCGGAATGAGCAACGGAGTTCTTGCCGAAGGTGAAGTCTGCGCCTCGACCACAAACCGCAATTTCAACGGACGCATGGGAAAAGGCGGAATGGTTCATCTTATGAGTCCTGCAAGTGCTGCCGCCACAGCAATTTCCGGCACAATTTGCAATTCGGAACTGTACAAAGGCTGATTTTCAGCTTATACTATAAGGGGAGCTGTATTGCTTTCCAAACTAAAAAATTAAGAGGACAACACAATGAAACAGTTTGGTGGAGATGTTCTTTTTCTGGATCGTTCAGATATCAACACTGACGAGATTATTCCTGCAAAGTACCTGACCGAAAATGTAAAACAGGCACTGCAGCCCTATCTTCTCGAGGATCTTAAGCTTGACGGCTTCAATCCCAAGACTGATGTGGCTGGAAAAAAAGTAATCATCACGAGGGAAAATTTCGGTTGCGGTTCCAGTCGTGAGCATGCCCCATGGGCACTTGAAGTAAACGGAATCTACTGTGTAATCGCAGTGAATTTCGCACGCATCTTCCGCCAAAATATGTACAACTGTGGTCTTCTTGCACTTGACATGAGTAAAAAAGACATCGACGATATGTTCAGGACATTTGCATCAAAAGACACTCAGTGCAAGATTGAACAGAAAGAGGATGGAACATGGAAGGTTAAACTGATTGCAGGAAGCCTTTCAAAGAGCTATCCCTTCAAGTTGGAAGGATTCGAAAAGGCCCTTATTGAAAACGAGGGTTGGATCGGATACGCCAACAACAAATACTGATTTTAACTCTCCGGGTTTTTGAAATTCCAAAGGCCCGGATTTTTTATGCCGTTCACATTTTAAGGCAGCCGCAGAAATCCTCAGACTTTTACAACAGTCTCAATTATTTCTTCTATTTCTTCAACAAAATGCCTTTTTCTACAGCTTTTGCCAGTATCTGCTCGACTATCTGATCAGGGGTGTACAGGGCAGTGTTTATTGAAAGATCCACAAAAGACCAGTCATTGTTGTCTATGTTGTACAGCTTTTTGTATCTTTTGGAGTCCTCGGAGTCACGCATAGATGTAAATGCTTTTATCTCCTCCAAATCTCCGCTTTCCCTGTTTAAAATACGGCGTGCACGCACATCGTCATCCGCTGCAAGATACACCTTCAAATCGGCCTCTTTCAGCATCCATATGGCAAGACGGCTTCCAAGAACACAACTTTCGCTGCGGGCCATTTCAACCTGCCTTGTGTCCACGGCAATGTCATAGCTGTCATCTGTCTTGGCTTTTTCAATAAGTTCGGCAAGAGACAGTCCCTTTTCCACCGCAAGCTGTCTGAATGTGAAATTTATGAGTTTGATTCCCAAAACATTGGAAAGCATTGTACTTACGGTAGTGTTTCCGCAACCCGATTTTCCGCTGATAGCAATGCGGATTTCCTTTCCATCCGGAATAATGTATTCTTCAGCCATAAACTCTCCTAAAATCCCAAAATCGGATAAAAAAATTGCCAAAGAAACAGATTCATTTCCTTGGCAATTCCGTTTGCTTAAATCGTTAAGCAGAAGTTATTAGAACTCCTTGAGCACGTGGCTGTCGCCCAAAACATAAATCACTTCGGGGAGACCTTTCGACACATCGATTGTGTTTCCATCCTCGTCTGAAACCTTCTTGAACTTCAGCACGGGAACAGAGTTCTCAGTCTCTGTTGTCTCAGCAGCCTCTGCGGCCTCTGCATTCTCTGCTTCTGCCTCTGCTTCCAAAGCGGGATCATAAAGAACAGGCTCTTTGTTGATTGTGGGATAGTAGCCGATGAGCTTCTGTCCCTGGTAGACGAGCAGGCGGTTCTCAACCTTTGTGATTCCTCTGTTGGGATGGCGGTTGTAAACAAACAGATAAGAGTTGTTCTCTCCGTCCTTGAGTGTTCCGACAACCTTCATATAGTCGTTCTTGTTGAAAGAGTCAGGATAGCTTCTCATTGCAGACTTACGGATTGACTTCTCGTTGAAGTTGAATGCAAAAACATCCTCTCCGGCCTTTTCAATGCCGGTATCAGTGAAGTGGTAAGGCTCTGCAACATAGTCGGAAATTGTTCCGGCCTGTGTCACAACGAATACAGTTTCTCCGTCCCTGTTGCCGATAACAGGCTCTCCAGACTGTGAAAGAGTCTTCTTGTAGTAAAGCTTCACATTCTCAGAATCGGTCACGTCGAAAATCACGTATGCATAAACAAGCGGATCCTCATCGGCAGTCTTTGCAAGTGTTCCGAGGTATGACTTGTCGCCGGACTTGAATGTCCACCATGAACTGTCGTAAGCGAAATCATCAGCCTTGTTGTTTGTGAAGGCAAAAAGCTGATTTCCGAGTCCGAGTCTACCCTCTGTGCTGTCCTCTGCGGAAAAAGCAGCAGGATAATATGTCAGTGAGACATCGGAATTTGAGAAGGCACGGTATTCACTGTACGGAATATCCTCGCCATCCTCAGGTGTCTTAACCTCGCTCAGTGCTCCGGTAACAGGTGTAAGCTCAACAGCAGCGGTCTCTTCGGTAAAGAAATAGGCCTTGATGTCGTCTTCTGTAACGTTGTTATCGGCGAACGGGTCAGCGGCGAACACAGACAAAGTCTGTGACAGTACGAAAGCGATGCTTGCGATCACTTTTACTTTCTTAGAACAGAACATGTTGCAACTCCTTTATTCTACGTTCTTTGATTGCTCTCGGATATTCTCCAGGGCATCTTTTGCATTTACAACCATGGCCCCAACCTCAGTGAACTGATTTTTGCTGCCGATGGTATTTATCTCACGGTTTGCTTCCTGGCAGATAAAATCAATGCGTTTACCCGGCACAGGATCATCCGTAATTTCCTTGCGCAATGCGGCAAGATGGCTTTGAAGGCGGATGATTTCCTCGTTGATTGTGTACTTGACCAACAAAGATGCGGTTTCTTCAAGGATTTTGTTTTCATCAACCCGGTCTCCAAGCAGGTCGTTGAATTTCTTTGTTATGGTTTCCTTGAATTTCTCTTCCATCTTCGGCTGCCAGTCTTTGAAAAAGGCCGCGCAACGATCAAGGACATCCAATTTCAAAAGCAAATCTTTCTTTAGATTTTCTCCCTCCCTCCTGCGGTCTTCCACGAACTGACCGAACACTTCGTCAAACACCGGAGAAATCTTTTTCCAGTATTCCTCAGCATCGTATTCGTGGTTTATATTCAACACTCCTTCCTGCTGAATAATCAGACTCAAAGGAATGTCGTCAGCATTTTTACCAACAGCCTCTGCTATGGCCGCAATCGCATCCCTGTAAAGCAGAGCGGCTTTCGGGTCTGCGGTAATGACTGTGTTCAGGGAATTATCCCGCACGCGTATTGTCAAATCGACTTTGCCGCGGACGATTTTTTCCCCCGCAATTTTTCTGATACGGCTCTCAAGCTGATTCAAAAAAGGCGGAAGATATATGCTCAAATCCAGAAAACGGCTGTTCACCGAACGGATTTCAACGCTTATCTGAGTGCTGCCTGAAATGACTTCCTTGTATCCGTAGCCGGTCATGCTGTTCATTTCGCCTTCTCCCCGGATTCTTTCTGAAGTTCTTCAAGCACCATCTTTCCCACCTTCCAGTTGTCTCCTGCACCCATTGTAACAAAAAGATACCCTTCTGAATAGTGGGAACCGCTTTTTTTTCTCAACATTTCCAAAGCCTTATCCCTGGCCTCTGTGAATTCACCTGCATAAACAACACTCTGATGATGACGCATGGCATGTTCGGCAAGGATCTCACCGGTCACACCTGCCGCAGAGGCATCTTCGCGCGCGCTTCCGTAGATTTTGTTGATTATGACTGAGTCCGCACTGTCAAAGCAGGATGCAAATTCCTCAAGCAGAGCGGCAGTTCTTGTGTATGTGTGACTCATAAAATCTACAATTATACAGTGGTTTTTGTAGAATTCCCTGTAGCCTTTGAGAGTCGTGGCAACTGCTGTCGGATGATGACCGTAATCATCAATCACAATCACTTCCTGTCCATAGGGATTTTTTGCACGTCCCACGATTTCGCTTCGCCTTTTTCCGCCCGCAAATGAAAGAAGAGCCTCACGGATTTTATCCGCATAATCAAGAGGATTTTTTCCATCGGTCTTTATCATCTCGAAGACAAGAGCTATTGCCGCCGCCGCATTTCTAACATTGTGCTCACCGGGAACAGAAAGCTCAAACTCAAGCCCCGAAGCGAGGGAAAAGCTCTGCCTTCCACCCTTCACGCCTTTGAATGAGATTCCATAATCACCTTCGGCAGTCACTCCGTAAGGCACAAGATTTATGTCGGGCCTTTTTGAAAGTGCTATTTCTGCGGCTTCAGAAGCCCCTGCATCATCGGAACAGTAAATGAGCTGTCCGTTTTCCGGCAAAAGGCAGATATAATCCACAAAAGCATCCCTGATATCCTCGTAGGTAGGATAATAGTCCTGATGGTCGCTTTCCACGGAGGTAAGAATGATTTTTTTCGGATGAAAGGCCATAAAATGACGCTGGTACTCGCAGGTTTCCGCCACAAAATAAGAAGGGCCGTTTTCCGCGCAGGAAGAAGAAGTCATTGTGCAGGAACCGCCGAAAGATGAAATAATGCTTCCCGCAAGCACCTGTGACGGAAGATCCACGTTTTTCAAAAGTGTGCCGACCATTCCAGTGGTAGTGGTTTTTCCATGGACGCCGCACACGCCCGCACTGTAAACCGGAGCCGACAAATCTCCCAAAGCCTGGCTGTACAAAATCATCGGGATTCCACGAGCAGAAGCTTCTTTCAAGTCAGGATTTTTCTCAAGATTGTATGCACTTGAATAAACAACGAATTTAACGGCGGGAGTGATATTCTCTGCGGAAAAAGGAAGGGCTTTGATGCCGTTTTTTTCGAGGATTTCATCAGTGTAAAAGCGTTCGGACACATCACTTCCGGTGATGACAGCACCACGGGCAAGCAGAATCTCCACAAGAGCCGCCATCCCGGTTCCTTTGATGCCCACAAAATGTATATGTAATCCCCTCACATCCAGAGGAAGATGCTCCCTTAATTCTTCCATGATTAATCATTATATCACAGGTTCAAATAAAAAGCAATCAAATAAAAAAAAGAGAAAAGCGGTGATTTGCAGCCAAAACGCACAGTGAAAAGACGGAATTCCCGAAGGCTCCCTGTAATCTTGAACGGAAACGGCGTATTTTGAATGAAATACGCTAACGCTGACCGCTCAATTCGAGGTAAATCTGGTCTGCGAGACCGAAATGGGTGTTTTTGGTGAGTGCTTCGGCATAATTGTCGTACATCATGTCTTCATACATACCGCGTGCGAACTCGTTTTCCTCGCCTATCATACTTGTATGGTGGATTGTGTCGCGCATTGAGGAAAGCATCATCTTCACCATATAGTTTTCAAGTTCCTTTGACTGGGCATAGAGTTCCGATGTGCGGTCGATCACCGGTTTTGATCCGTTCTGTGCACGGACTGAAGCGGCCATTCCCTCGGGTCTCGCATTTTTGTCAGCTTCCGAGGTGTAATAATCGTAGAAACCCTGGGTGTAGTCGCCGGTAAGACGTCTGTTGTGTGAAATTTGAGAGGAAGCGACAGTTTCAACCCCGTCATTTGCGGAGCCTTGGGCGGATTCGGATTTTTTGGACGTCATCTCCTCAATCAAAGACAGGAACCTGCTTTCATCGGCCTTTTCCTGAGCCGCCTGAATTGCCTGCGTTCCGTTTGAGAGAGTACCTGTAATCGCCAATCCTGAAATTCCGTTTACTGCCATTGTCTTCCCCTTTTTATTGGCACCCCGTTCAAGTATGCCGTAGAAGTCTCTGAAAACCGAAGTCTTCAGAAACCCTTGTATTTATGAATCGGTATTTTTTATGCTGATGTTCAGCGCTTCAATGTTGCGGCCGTCTGGAGCATGGTGTCGCTGGTCTGGATTGCCTTGGAGTTGAACTCGTAGGCTCTCTGCGCAACAATCATTGCAACCATTTCATTCACAACGGAAACATTGCTCATTTCAAGGAACTTGTGCTTTGTTGTTCCCATTCCATCGATTCCGGGCCGGGAGGCTATTGCATCTCCTGAAGCGTTGGTCACTTTGTAAAGATTGTCTCCCACATTCTCAAGACCCACGGAGTTCGGGAAGCGGTAAAGTTCAAGCTGTCCCACTTCAACGGGGTCAAGGGCTCCGTTCACCTTCACCGTAACGCGGCCCAGATTTGAAACTGAAAGCGTCTCAAGCTGGAATCCTTCGGGGAGGATGATTTCAGGAACAACGCGGAGACCGTTTGCCGTCACAAGCTGACCTGTTGAATCCACTTTGAAGGAACCGTCGCGGGTGTACGCCCATGAACCGTCATACTGCTGCACGCGGAAAAATCCGTCTCCCACGATAGCGATGTCCGTGTCCACACCGGTGGCCTGGAGAGACCCCTGGGACATAATCCTCTGTGTGGCTCCCACTTTCACACCGTGCCCCATCTGAACACCAACCGGAGTGATTGTGTTTTCAGTGGCGGGAGTGCCTGCAAGCTTCCTGTTCTGGTAGAGCAGATCCTCGAATTCAACACGGTGCTGTTTGAAGCCTGTCGTATTGACGTTCGAAAGATTGTTTGAAATCGTGTCGATATTAGCCTGCTGTCCGTTCATTCCGGTTGCGGCTGTCCATAAACTTCTTACCATAAACTATATCCTCACTTAGCCGTTTTTACAGATTCACTGCCACCACTTTATTCCAAAGTGTGTCCATCATGTCATCCTCTGTCTGGATGGCCTTCTGGTTTGCCTCGTATGCCCTGTTCACTTCAATCATCTGAACCATTTCATTCACAACATTCACGTTGCTGGTTTCGGTGTAACCCTGAAGCACTTTGGGTCTTTCCTTGCCTTCCGCAATGTGGGCCGGACCTGACTGAACGGTTTCATACCACAAAGATGAGCCCTGCTTCTTCAAATCCCTCTCGCTGTCGAACCTCACCAGTTTGATGCGGTCGGAAATTTCGTTTGTTTCCCTGTTGATAACCATTCCGTCGTCATTCACAAAGAATTTGTCGTCCGCAACAGTGATGTGTCCGTTTTCACCGAGCACCGGATAGCCTTCCTTGGTGAGAAGGATTCCCTCTTTCCCGAGCAGGAAGTTTCCGTTGCGTGTGTATCTCTCGCCGTCGGGAGTTTCAACTGCAAAAAAGCCCTTTCCGCCTAAAGCCAGGTCCGTGCTGGTTTCTGTTGATTTGAAGGAGCCCTGGTCAAAATCAGTGAAAAGTTCGTTTGTTTCAACACCCAGACCGATGGAACCGATTATGGGAGCCGCATCGCAGGAACCGGTGGACACTTGGTAAACACCGTCGGCATTCGCACGGCGGAGCAAAAGCTCACTGAAAGTCTTGCTGACAGGAATCTCCTTTTTAAAGCCTGTCGTGTCCACGTTGGCAAGATTGTTTGCAATGGCATCAAGCCTATTCTGCTGTGCCGTCATTCCGCTTGCACCGATATACCATCCTCTAATCATACAGTCCGCTCCTTTTTCTCCCCTGGACTTCTCCATAAACAATACACGGCAAAAGCCGGGGTCACCTTGATTAATTATCGGCAGTCGAATGCAATATTTTATGATTTTTTTTCTTTTGTTCTGAAGGGAGTCTCTAAAAACTTCAGTTTTTAGAGGCAACTTCAACCTCAAATTATAGTTTTTAGAGGTTGCCTGAAGAAACTCCATCCCTGCCGCTTGAAAAAGATCTTCTACCGAGGCTGATTTCCCCGGTATGCATGGCCGCAACTCTGCAATGGAGCTTCGTTACTGGAAAACGGATTTTACTCACTTCGCAAATATTATTCCTTAAATGACGATAAAGGGCAACGTGAGAATGTGTGGTTGTACGGAGGGAAAAAACAAACGGATTTGTTCATCGCTAACGCGATTCACGGGAAGGGGGCTAAAAACTAATAAATGTCATTGCAGTACTCGATACGGCAATCTACAAATCCTCATATTGTAATTAAATAGATTGGCAAGTCTACTTGCATCGTAGTTTCCGGCCAGCCCGATAATGACATAGTTTAAGCGTTTTAGGCAGTCTCGGGAGGGGATTGTCACGCGGATTCGAGTTTTCTAACGAAAACTCATCCTTTTTTGCTTCAAAAAATGATCCGTATGACAATTTTTTGTTGCTTTTTATAAAAAGCGGGCTTATAATGAATTTAGTAAATTACGGAGGAATACTAGAAAATGGCAAATCAAAATACTGAAGAACCGCGTGTGCTGGCCATCATCCTTGGCGGAGGAAAAGGTACCCGCTTGTACCCATTGACAAAAGAACGCTCGAAACCGGCAGTTCCGTTCGGCGGAAAATACAGAATCGTTGACATTCCGATTTCAAACTGCATCAACAGCGGATACAAGAAAATCTACCTTTTGACTCAGTTCAACTCGGCATCCCTGCACCTTCACATCATCAACTCATACAATTTCGACCGATTCAGCCGTGGATTTGTTGAGATTCTGGCCGCAGAGCAGACTTTGGAACATTCTGGATGGTACGAAGGAACCGCAGACGCAGTGCGCAAGAACATGGCACATTTCCGTGTGCAGAGACCGACCCACTACATCATCCTTTCAGGAGACCAGCTTTACCGCATGGATCTCCGCAAGTTCATGAATCAGCACATCGCCTCCGGTGCAGACATCACGATTGCCGCAAAGGCAGTGAACCGCCACGATGCCTCAGGATTCGGAATTATGAAAGTCGATGACACAAACAAAATCACTGCTTTCATGGAAAAACCCGCAAAGGATATGAACATCGACGACTGGAAGATTCCTGAAAAATCCAGAGGAAAGGATCTTCCTGCCCAGCTTGAGTATCTTGCTTCAATGGGTATCTACATCTTCAATGCAGACACGATGGAAGAGATGCTCAACAACGAAAACAACGATTTCGGAAAGGAAATCATTCCCGAAGCAATCAAAATAAAGAAGGTAAACAGCTTCATCTTCAACGGCTACTGGGAAGACATCGGAACAATCAGTTCGTTCTACAACGCAACCTTGGACTTGACCGATCCTGTGCCCCAGTTCAATTTCTACGATGAGGACAAGCCGATTTACACACATATGCGCAACCTTCCCCCGAGCAAAATCAACAATGCCACATTGCAGTCGTCACTTGCAAGCGAAGGATGCGTAATCACAAATTCAAGCATCAAACACTCTGTTATCGGTGTCCGCTCAATCATAAACGAAGATTGCGACTTGAACGGCGTAATCATGATGGGTGCGGACTTCTACGAAAACGATTCCCAGAAAAAGGAGAATGGGAAGAAGGATATTCCGAACATCGGTATCGGCAGGGGCTGTAAAATCAACAAGGCGATTATCGATAAAAACGCCCGCATCGGTGACAACTGCTGCATAAATGTAAACGGACGCACCTATGAAGACGGGGATCACGGCCTGTTCTACAGTTCCGACGGAATCATAGTGATTAAGAAATTTGCTGAGATTCCTTCCGGCACCGTAATTTGATTCAGTTCGGATTTATTACCGGAACGGCCTGCTTCCGCTTTGGAGGCAGGCTTTTTTTTATGACCCAAGAAAATCGGAAATGAGTTTGTAGGATTCCACGACCTGCCTGGTCTTGTCTGTTGCAACTTTCTGAAGCACGGGATTGTCGGCATATCGGTCGGGGTGGTAATACTTCACTTTTTCCTTAAATGCCTTTTTTGCCTCTTCTGCAGTTGACTGAATGGCAAGATCCAGAATACGAAAGGCACGTTCAATCTCGGGAGTTACTTTTTTGTATACAAACTGCCGCGGAGTATATCTTGATTCCGAAAATCCTCCGCCGTTTCCGTGGTAAATGGTACCCGTTGCCTCAGGACGGTGGTATTCGGGTTCCGGACTCTTTTTAGAAAATCGCTCGTGTAAATTTTCACCCTCAAAAGGCGAACTTTCCTTTTCAAATTTCGTTTCTGCCGCCACACTCTCTTTTTCCGAAGAGTTTTCCATATCCACAGAAGATTTTTTTTCAGCCGCCTTGCCGTCAGTATTTTCCGCCATTATTTTTTCGTGTTCCTGAACAGGCACTTTCACGAATTTTATTTCACCCGCCTCCAAAGTCTCATTCAGCAGGTCTCCAAGACGGTCATATATCGAAGCCATTATTCCTCCCCGGTGTCGATACCCCATTCGGAAAGCTTACGATGAAGCGTTTTTCTTCCAATGCCAAGAACCTCAGCCGTTTTGCTTTTGTTGTTGCTGTTCATCGCGAGAGTTTCTTTGATAATCAACTTCTCAGCCTCATCCAGTGTGATTCCAAGAGGAAGAGACAGCATGTCGCTCTCAGAACTGCATCTGACTGAGGGTGGCAAATCCTCAAGGGTGATTTCTTCCCCACTGCACATAACAACCGCGCTCTCCATACAGTTACGCAATTCGCGGATATTTCCCGGCCAGTTGTATTTGAATATAGCTGCTTTTGCCCTGCCGTCAACCCCGCTGATGTTTTTTCCGTTCTCGCGGTTGAATTCATCCAGGAAAGACGACATCAAAAGCGGAATATCGTCCTTTCTTTCCCTCAGCGGCGGCACGTGTATATGAATCACATTCAGGCGGTAATACAAATCCTCCCGGAAGCGGCCCTCCTTCACTTCATCCTCAAGCACACGGTTTGTTGCGGCCACCACACGCACATCGACATCCAGAGTCTGCTCGCCGCCCACTCTCTCAAACTTGTGTTCCTGCAGCACACGTAAAATCTTTATCTGCACGTTCTGATTAATCTCGCCGATTTCATCAAGAAAAATCGTACCGCCGTGGGCAAGTTCAAATCTTCCCTTTTTAAGACGGTCCGCCCCTGTGAAGGCGCCTTTTTCATGGCCGAACAATTCACTTTCAAGAAGGGTTTCGCTCAAAGCCGCACAATGCACTTTTATGAAACTATTGTTCCTGCGGCTGGAAAGTGAATGGATTGCATTTGCCACAAGTTCCTTTCCCACGCCGCTTTCCCCTGTTATCAGCACGCTTGCCTTTGAATCCGCCACTTTGCGGATCATCGCCTGCACTTTCTGCATTGGAGACGACTTTCCGATCATCCCCTTCAAGGCAGAACTGTCTTCCAACTCCTTTTTGAGCTGCTGATGCTGAAGACTCATCTCACGGCTCTCAAGAGCACGCTTCACAATCATCGTGAGCTGGTCAAGATTCAAGGGCTTTGTAAGAAAATCATAGGCACCGTGCCTCATTGCATCCACCGCACTGTCTATGCTTCCGTGACCTGTAAGAATTATCACGGGGATTCCGGGAGTTTCAGCAGTCACTTTCGCAAGCACTTTCTCGCCGCTTATCCCCGGCATTCTTAAATCCGTTATCACAAGGTCTATGTCGCCTTTTTCTATCAAGGCAAGTCCTTCCTCTCCTGTGGCTGCGGTTTTTACATCGTAGCCCTCCAATTCGAAATTGGCGGCAAGTCCTTCACGGATGTTTTTCTCATCGTCAATAATCAGCAGAGTGAACTTCATTTGGATCTTTCCTCTTTATTTGAATTGTCAGGCAAAAGCAAAGTGCCTTTCTGCGGAACCGGAAGAGACACAGTGAAAATGGTGCCGTGATTTTCAACAGACTTCACAGCAATGTCGCCTCTGAATTCCTTTATGATTTTGTAGACCGTCGTAAGCCCCAGACCTGTACCGCTGGCCTTTGTGGTGTAATACGGCTCGAAGATGTGCGACGCAGTTTTTTCATCCATTCCGCAACCGTTGTCGGCAATAGTGAGAATGTATCTTTCGTCCTTCACTTCACTCTCAATCAAAAGCTCACCGTCCTCCCCCGAACTTCCGGCTCCGGATGGAAAACGAGATGCGATTGCGGCCAGTGCATTCTGGGTAATATTGATGAGGACTTCACGGAATAGTTTTTCGTCAATCAAAAGACGCGGCGAAGTCTTGCACAAACGCAAAGAGGCTTTTATATTCTTGCTTTCAAACTCTGGTGCAAAGAAAGAAGCGAATGATTCGACTATTGAATCGGGTTCCGCAAGCTGCATGTTTGCCTGAACAGGACGGACCGCAAAAAGAAAGTCCACAACGATTTTGTTAAGATTGTCAATCTCCTCGTTTATGACGCGGATATAATCCTCCATGAATTTCTCTTTCGGTAGAAGTCCGTCTTTTGCCCTTGCCTTTGCCACTGCCTTCTGCAAAAGCTGAATGTGTATGCTGATTGCACCAAGAGGATTTTTTATTTCGTGAGCCACCGATGCGGCAAGATTTGTAAGGCTCGCAAGACTTTCCATCCTGTGAAGAAGGATTTCCGACTGCCGCTTTTCCGTTATGTCGTCAACAGTTATTATTGAACCGGAAATCCGCGTGGAAACGGAATCATCATCCTGCCATATGCGTTCCACCAAAGGAAGCACACTGATTGTGATGAATCTGTATTTCTCACCGGCTTCAATGGAAAAATCCTCGCTCACATTTGTCTTCTGCTCAAGGATACAGCTTTTTAGATAATCGCTTATCTGCTGGTTGTCTATGAGCTCCCACACCGGAAGGGATTCTGCTTTTGAATCACCAGGACGCACTGAAAACGGAAGCAGCCTTTCCGCCGCTTTGTTTGTCTGAAGTAGAATCCATTCCTGACTTACTATGAGAAGTCCCGTGGAAAGACTCTGGATTATTGAATCAACGCTTTCCTTCTGCGAAATGAGAGTGTTTACAAGACGCTCCACCTGGTCGTGCGAAAGTTTTGAGATTTTCTGGGATGCCTTCTTAACAAAATCATTCATATTCTTTTTCCTTGAACAAGTCTCCGTAAATCATATTTGTCTGCATCAGCGATCTGACCAGTTCCTCAAGAGCCGCCGCCGGTGACTGATTGAAAATGGAAACATTGTTCCACGCCGTTCTAAGATGTGAGATGATTTTCTCCGATGCCTCGCATCCTTTTTCAGAACCAAGCAGAGATCTTTGCTCTTCGATTATTGCACGGATAAAAATCCTGAAAAGTTCCCTCGGTTCGAATCCGCCGCAGACTTTCACTATTGCCGGAATGTCGGGAACGTGTCCTTCCATCGATGTTTTGAAATATATCCCGGCGTTGGCTTTCACAGTGTCAGGCGAAACCGGAAGATAGCTCTGGAGGAAAGCATTTATTGTATCAGGAATCGGCGCGCCGCTTATCACGGGATTATAATGGAAGACTCTGTTGATTACTTCCTGCTGGTGTTCCGTGCTTCTGTTGAAAAATGCGTAAGTGCGGACACGGGAAAGAATCGTCGGAAGAATCGCTCCCCTTCGAGTCGTTGTGAGAATGAACATTGCATCTTCAGGCGGTTCTTCAAGTATTTTCAAAAGTGCGTTTCTTGAGCTTTCGGCCATGCAGTCCGCGTTTTCAATCACAATCACTTTTTTTCCTGCAGTTGAACTCATATGCGCCCACGATGAAATATTACGAATCTGAAGAACGGGAAGAGAATCATACAAAAAAGAAGATTCAAGTTTCACACACTGTTTTTCAACATCGTCCAAGATCTTCACAAGTTCGTCACCGTCGGGAATGGTGCGTCCGGGGTTAAGCACTTCAAGATCCTCATCTATAGCCTGAAGAAGCGGCGAGAATTTCTGGAGCTTGTCGTCATCCTGCCAGAGTATGGGACTGAAACGCAGCGTAAGTTTTCTTACCGCGCGAAGATAAAGATAACGGGACGCCTCAACGTGCGATGTGTTTCTTGCATTTTCCGAAAGCAGAGTTGTTCTTGCAGCATCGATTTCCAACGTTCGGTTTCCAGGTCCAGCCACAAGAAGATTCTGTCCCATCAGAGCTTTGTGCTTAAGACATGAAGAACAGGTGCAGTTCCAAGCCCCCCGCGGACTTGCCGTGCATGACAAAACACGTGCCAGTTCAAGTGCGCAGGTGAATTTGCCGGATGCTTCGGGACCTGAAAACAAAATGGAGCCCGGGAGTCTGTCGTTCTGAATATCTTCCTCAAGAAGTGAAGTCGCACTCTGATGAAGAACATTGTCAAACATTCAGGCCTCCGTAGACAGACTGGAATATGCCATTGAAAAAACTCCCTGAAAGGATTCCTCCTGCATTGAAAAGATTCTGAGTTGTGAGAAGAAAAAGAATCAGGCCGACTATCACAAGTCCTTCGACTATTCCGAACATAAAACCCAACGTATGGTTAAGAGGTCCGAGAATCTTGTTGTCAAAAATATTTCCAATCAGCGACTGCACAATCTTCACCACAATGAAGACAACAACGAAAATCACAAGGAAAGACGCAAGAGTCCTCATAAGAGGATTGGGGATAAATGAAAAAAGAGTATTCATCGCGGTTTTGAAAAAAAGGAACGAAGCAACAAGAGAAAGAACCGGAGCAGCTTTGTCGAACAAAGAATCCACGAATCCCTTGATTGAGCAGACAATGATGCACAGTGCGATTATTGCAAAAAAAATGAAATCCAGCATTGTAAATGTCATTTTGTCAAACCATCCAATATAATTTCTGCGATACGGCGGGCAGGCATTGAAGAGCCGCATATCTTTTTGCATCCATCGGAAAATTTCCTGCGCTCTTCTTCCGGCAAAAGAGACTCGAGGGCCTTTTTAAGCGAGTCGGAAGATGCGTCCTCACCTATCAGAGCCTTTGCCGCGCCCACGGATTCGAAATAGCGGGCATTGTCCACCTGATCGCCGCGTGTGCCTGAACCGCAGAGAGGAACAAGAACCATCGGCTTTGAAGAGACCGCACATTCCCACAAAGAGTTTGCTCCGGCACGTGAAAGAATCACATCGGCAGCCTGAATCACGGAAGGCATCTGTGAATAAATGAATGTATACGGATGATACCCTTCTTTCGCAGTGGAGAAAACTTCTGGATGAGTTTCGGCAAATGCGGCTCCGGTCTGATGGACCACTTCAAATCTTTCAGTGAGCCAGTCAATGTTTTCCGTCACAAGATTGTTAATCTGCCTGGCACCGAGACTTCCCCCCAAAACAAGAAGGACGGGCTTTGTGTTGTTCTTTATGCCAAGGAACTCCAGTCCGGCTTCTCGGTTGTCCTCATAAAAAACCGGACGCACAGGATTTCCCGTGACAATGCATCTGTCTTTCAAGTCTCCGCTGAAATATTTTTCCGTTTCCTTGTATGAGACAAGAATGTTTTTTGCACCGCGGCTGTTGAGTTTTGTCGCAAGTCCCGGAGTAAAATCACATTCGTGCGTGTAATACGGAATACGGAGTGAACGGGCTGCCCTGCACGGAGTGACCGACACGAATCCGCCTTTCGAAAAAAGAGTGTCAGGGGAAAGTTTTTTCAAAATCTTCTTCGATTGAAAATACCCGGCAGCGATTTTAAACAAGTCGGAGAAATTTTTCAGCGTGATGTAGCGTCTGAGTTTTCCGCAGGAAATGCCGTAGAAAGAATCAATGCTTCCACCTTCGGAGACAAGATTTTTTTCCACTATGCCGCGGTCCATTCCGCTTTTGTTTCCTATCCAATAAATTCTGACATCAATGCCCCGCTCTTTTGCAAGTATTTTCAATGCATCCGCAACCGCAATTCCCGGATATATATGACCACCGCTTCCACCGCCGGCAAACACTATGCTGTACGATTTTTCCGCATCAACCATTTTTTCCTCCACCCTTATTTTAAAAATCACTTCCGGGGAAACTTTTCCATTGCCTCGACCATCCCCGGTTTCTTAAAAAGATTGGCATACTGTCTTGCACTCATGCCCATACTATCCTGAACGTCAGGGTCTGCACCGTTTTGCAAAAGAAGATTCACGATGTCAACATTTCCGTTTCCAACCGCAAGCACAAGTATCGGCTGACCGTCGGAACTTATGAATTCAAGACTTGCACCTTTTTCAATAAGATATTTCGTGAGGTCGTAATTTTTCCGCCACACGGCATCCATTACGGCAGAGTATCCCCTGTCGCCGCTGATTGCGTTTATGTCAGCCCCCAGAGACAAAAGCCACTTCACTTTGTCGCTCATATCATTTCTTACAGCAACACTTAAAAGAGGAACTCCATCCGAGGTTTTGGCATTCACGGACATTCCCGCATTCAAAAGAAGCTCGCAGATTTCCTCTTTTTCTTTTTCAATATAATGGGCCATCGAATCCGCTGTAAAAGGAATTCCCATTGTAAACAGTTTCACCAAGGAATTATGCTGCAGATCCTGCTTTTCCAAGTCTGAAAAATCCGCCGAAAGTTTTTTTGTCAAATCATCAATACTGCTGAAGAATTTAATCTGACCTGAGGAAAAAGAACATATTTCTTTTGTGCGTTCATCGTTTTCATCCGACAGCACGAAAGTCTGACAGCGGTTTCCAGAAAGCATCCCCGATATGAAAATGTACTCGGGTTTGAGAGACATCTTTCCCGCATCCAGAACAACGCAATGAGTTGCGCGCATAACGGTTCTGTAAGTTTCATAGATTTCCTCATTCGACTTGTCAGTGTCAAGAAATATTTCACAGGGATTCTCTATGCCTTTGTCGTAAAGAAGATTTTCGATTTCTTTGAGATTTGTGTTTTTAACTTCCGGGGCGATTATCAGCCAATTCATATGATTCATTATATGCAGAGTTTTGAATTTAATCAAGGATGAATTGAGATAATGCAAAGTATTGTCATGCTGAACGTGGTTGCATGCAACCGAATTCAGCATCTCTTGTGCAGAGGAGATTCCGAAACAAGTTCGGAATGACGGTAGTGGCAGGTTCGGAATGACGTGAAAATGTCATGCTGAATTTATTTCAGCATCTGCGCTGGATATAGTGCATAGATCCCGAATCAAGTTCGGGATGACGGTGGGGGCAGGTTCGGAATGACGTGAAAATGTCATGCTGAATTTATTTCAGCATCGGCGCTGGATATAGTGCATAGATCCCGAATCAAGTTCGGGATGACGGTGGGGGCAAGTTCGGGATGACGGTGGGGGCAAGTTCGGGATGACGGTAGTACAGGTTCGGGATGATGCTATGCAACGAACTTATCGGACAACCCCGTGACACAAAAAATGATTTCCGTGGAAACAGTGGACTTTTTTATCTGCAGTGTTTAAAAATAAAAAACCTCTTCGTTTGAAGAGGCTTAATGCCAGCGGTCAGAATTGAACTGACGACATAAGGATTTTCAGTCCTCCGCTCTACCAACTGAGCTACACCGGCTTATCAATCACTTGATGTAAAATACTATATAACAAACCGATTTTTTTGTCAACAGGTATAGGCATTTTTTTCATGATTTTTGCAATTTTTTTTCCAAATCCTCAGAAAAAAGGAAAAGACCGGACAAACGGTACATTCATCCGGCCTTAGGAAAATGGAGTGTTACTATAATGACACGTAGCTTCAAATACGGTCATCGTCCAAGCACCGGGTCAGACACCGCCCGGTACTGGTTATATGATAATCCGAAATCGATAACTAAAGTTTTTCGGGGTCCCATAAGCGAATCCGCAAAAATCAAACTTTCACGGATTCACAAAATCATCAGCGCTTCAGGTTGATGACGGTCTCAAGCATTGAGTCGCCGGTCTGAATTGTCTTTGCGTTTGACTCGAATCCACGCTGTGTAACAATCATATCGGTGAGCTGCTCAGTAAGGTCAACGTTTGACATTTCGAGAGTTCCAGCTTTGAAACTTCCCTTTCCTGCCGTGCGTGCCTCTCCGATGTTTGCCATGCCGGAGTTGATTGACTCAGCGTATGTGTTGTCGCCCTTCTTCTCAAGACCGCCCTGGTTTGTGAAGCTTGCCATTGCAATCTGTCCGATGGTGCGTGTTGAACCGTTTGAATAGACGCCGGTAATGATACCCTTGTCATCGATGCTGAAGTTGTCAAGATATCCAAGAGCATATCCGTCCTGATAGTAGGCCTTTGTTGTGCTCTGTGAGGCATCCTGTGTGATTGTATTCTCGAATGAGCCGATTGTTCCAAGATCCAGATTGAATGTCTGGCGGTAGGGGTTTCCTGCTGCATCGGGATTTGAATCGGGCACGTTGTATGAAGCCTGGATGAAAATGTTTCCTTCAGGATTGGACACGTTTCCAGCACTGTCTGTAACGGAAGCAAGAGCTCCCATGTTGTCGAAGTTCAGTGTGTAGATATTTGTCACTCCGTCGGTTGTGTTGAGTCCTGCGCGGGTCTCTGTGGGAACCGCAGCGTTGGGGTCAACCGTGATGGCGACTGTCCACTGGTTCGGATTATCGGGCACTTTCTGGAAATCCATGTGCAGCTGGTGTTTGTTTCCGAATGAGTCGTAAATGTCAATTTCAGTCTGCCAGGTGCCTGCCCTGATCTGCTCTTCGGTGGGGTTCTCAGGAATCACGGGAAGATTTTTGTCAAGGTTGCAGAGATAGCGGACCGTCTCGGTTGCACGGGCAGGATCTTTCTGTCCTACGGGAATCTTCAGGTCTGTTGTGGAAGCTGAGGTTGAAACATTTCCGTTCTCATCTGCCATCCAACCCTGCACACGAAGTCCGTTTCCGGGGTTCACGAGGGTTCCGTTTGCATCCACACCGAAAACACCGGCACGTGAATAGAAAGTCTCCTCTCCGTTCTTCAACACGAAGAATCCGTTTCCCTGAATTGCAAGGTCAGTGGAGACTCCTGTTGTCTGAAGGTTTCCCTGAGTGAAGATTGTGTCGATGGAGGCAATGCTCATTCCAAGTCCGACTTCCTTGGGATTCACGCCGCCCACAGCTTCTTCAGGACGGGCTGCACCGCTGATCTGCTGACTGATCATATCCTGAAAGTCAACACGGCCTCTTTTGAAACCGTATGTATTCACGTTGGAAATGTTGTTTCCGATTACGTCCATGCGTGTCTGGTGATTCTGTAAGCCGCTTACACCAGAATAAAGTGATCTCATCATATTGCTACCCTCTTTTAATTGCCGTAAACGGCTGAAATTTTGTTCAAATCATAATACATGTTGCCGACTTTCACCTGCGGAGCATTTCCGTAAGTAACAGCCTGCACAACACCTGAAGTGGTGGCATCACCAAGGTTGATGTCAACCTTTTTGCCGATTGTTCCCATTGCGTTGTTTGAAGTCAACATGGAATTCAGGTTCTCGAAGTTGGAGTTCATGTTGGTCATCTGTTCCAATGTGGAGAATTCTGCCATCTGTGCGATAAATTCAGTATTGTCCATTGGATCTGTAGGATCCTGATTCTGCATCTGCACAATCAAAAGTTTCAAGAAGTCATCCTTGCCCAACGACTGAGAGGTGGTACGTCCGTTTACCGCCAGAGACTTGTTGTAAGTGTCCACGTCCATTTGAAGCTTGGCCATTTCCTGGGCACTCATCTTGGTGTTCAAGTTTACACTTTCTGCCATTTATAACACTCCTATACTAAGCCACGACATCAACTTGATAGTCGCCGCTCTTGGTATACGCTGCTGAATCTGAAGCAGACGATGGGTCTTCCTCAGACTGTGAATAATTGCCGTAAGTTTTGTTCGCCATGTACTGGTCTCCGTCGTTCTGCCTCTCCTGAGCAAAAGAAGAACCCGTAGAGTTTTCGGAAAGACTCAGATTGAACGAAGCATTGTCAAAACCGTTGTTCTGGAAAGCCTGCTTCAGAGTGTCAAGATTCTGCTTGAATGCCTCGAAAGCTTCCTTACTGTGCACAACAATTTCTCCACCTATTACTTTATCGGAGAGTTGAAGACTAATCTTAACATTTCCGAGATTCTCAGGCTTCAAAATCAAATTTATTGAGCCGGAGTTGTTGTCTTTCAAAACTATTGTCCCGGCTTTCACGAACTCAGGCGCATTTTCCTGAATCTGCTGAGTAAGCATCTGCTGGAAATTCGATCCCGTGGCTCCTGCGCTCTGATTGTCTGAAGAAAGAATGTTTGCCTGAATGTTTCTTGCAACCTGTCCAGTCACATCCGCATTTTCCTGAGGAACGGACCGCACTGTGGTTTTCTCATCTGCCGAAGCGATTTTGTTTTCCTCTTCAGGTTTTGTACGCTGGTCAACGACTGTGTAAAGCGGCTTCTCTTCTCTACCGGCATCGGTTGAGGCAAGGGCTTTTTCCAGAGCAGAATCTTTTTCCTTAGACTCCTCATTCACAGCTGGAGCACCGCTTTCACCTGCAAGGGCGATTTCCTCTTCCGCAACTTCACCTGCTGTCTCTGGGATTTTTATTTCAGAATCATCCGCAAGACCGATTTCACCGTAGGCACTTTCCACGAGGACAGCATCCGGGGTTGAAGCACCTGCAATGATTTCCGCATTGGAAGATCCGACCGCGTTTTCTTCCGTCTTTGAGACGTCTGCAAGTACAATTTCTGTATCAAGATTTTCTACGGGAACCTGTACTTCCGCATTATCCGAGGGAACAACAACCTGTGCGTCTGCAAATGCGGCCGTGAAAACGGAATTGTCATCCTCTGCGGCTGCAACGTCAATCTTCACGTTCATTTCCGCTTCAAGGGATTTTCCGTCCGCTTCTTTTTCATTGTCTTTTGATTTTTTTACTGAAGATTTTTCTCCCGCAGTTTTTTCCGGGGATCCGCTTTCCGCAACAGTGTTTTCCACACTTCTTTCTTCAGCGACAGGCTTTTCTTCAATAGAAGACTCCGGTTTTACATTGTCTAGAGTCCTTTCTGTCTTTTTTGCATTGTCCGTGGGCTTATTTGACTGGACAGACTCAAGTATTGTTCCGAACGAGGCACCGGACCTGCCGCCGCTTTTCTTGACGACTTCGTTGGTCTTACCCATCTCATTCTGGACAAGCTGAACATTCAATGTCTGCATTGGTTTTACCTCCGGCGAAACACCGAGGCAGTCACCAATTACTCTTCCGCATCCAATGAAACAGGTTTGTTCATCATCTTGCGGTTGATTTCAGAGGCACGGACAGGATCCATAAGTGAAAGCCAATACGCTCCCATTGATGTCTTTCCGCTATTCTGGGCCTCAACCTCGGCCCTTCGGAGCACGTCAATCACGTCCTGATCATCCATGCCCTCAAGAATTGCCACTGCATTCGCCGGCTGCATACCGTTAAGATATTGAACCGTCTGCTCGATATTTCTCTCCCTATTTTCGGTTTGTTCAACTTTATTGTTAAATGTTTTTTCACGCTCTTCCTGCGCTTTTTTCTGATCTTCAAGCTCCTGTGCAATCTGAGCGTTGTTTTCCTCG
>DGXM01000207.1 GCA_002396325.1 Treponema sp. UBA4232 | reverse complement strand
TTTCGGCTGACGCCTTATTTATTTTAAATGCGGTTTTATGTCACAAAGGGAAAACAATAAAACTTCTTATAAAGAGTTTAGGCTATGTGTTGTATCGGGGCTGACCAAAAAGTTCGTCGCGTAGCGTCATTCCGAACTCGTTTCGGAATCTATGCACTATATCCAGCGCAGATGCTGATATAAATTCAGCATGACAATACTTTTGGGTCAGCCCCAGGCAACTCTGAAAATGCAACGTTTAAAAGCCCGTAATTTCGGGGTTTTAAACTCGACGACAAGCTCAAATTATAGTTTTTAGAGGTTGCCAATATTTTTTTCAGCGGTATTCAATAGTCACCGGAAGACCTTCCGCCACCGAAAGTCTGCCTTTAAGAGATGATGATGCAATCACGCTGCCGGTTTCGGAAAAAAAGACCGCAGGTTCGGAAAATGTCTCAAAGAATTTTTCAGGTCCCAGAATAAATGCAGTGGTGCTGAGGGCATCAGCCGCCAAAGATGATTCGGAAATTATCGTGACGCTGACGGAACCTTTTTCAGCCGGATAGCCGGTGGAAGTGTCAAGGATATGGTGATAGGTCTTTCCGTTTTTTTCGAAAAACCGCTCGTACACACCGCTTGTAACAACCGAAGACGAAGTTTCAAGGGAAAGAATCAGCGCGGGACCGTCTTCAGGTGCAAAAGGATTTTTGATTCCAACCTTCCAGTCAGAACCGTCTTTTTTTCTTCCATATACATACACATTTCCACCCAAATCAACAACGGCACGCTTCACTTTGTTTTTTTCCAATTCGGCCCGGATGCAATCTGCGGCATAACCTTTCGCAATTCCTCCCAGATCGAGAGCCATGCCATGTTTGTGCAGGAAGATTTCGGGAACATCGCCTGAGCGGTCAACAGTAACTTCTGAGTAATCCACAAGCGGAAGGATTCCGTCTATTTCCTCCTGAGTCGGAACCTTTGCGGAGTCGGTATTGATTCCCCACAGTTTCACAAGAGGTCCAATCGCAGGATCAAATGCACCGCCGCTTTTCCGCGCATAAAAAAGGGCTTTTTCCACAACGGCGGCAACTTCCTCGTCCACCGCAACAGATTTTTCACCGGCAGCTTCATTCACACGGCTGATGTCGGAGGTCGGAATGTTCACGCTGAAAAGAGATTCAATTCTGAAAAGCGTTTCGAAAAGCTCTTCATAAAGTTTTTCACTTCCGTCCTCGTAGGCCTGGATGGTGCAGACTGTCCCCAGCACATTTTCGGTATGCGGAGCAAATTTTTTTTCAACGCAGGAGACGGAAATCAACGGGAAAAAAAACGATGCGCAAAAAATCAAAAGAGCTGTCTCAAATCTTTTTGAAAGACTCATTTCATCCTCTCTTCGAATTCTTTTCCGGGCATGGGCTTTGCAAAATAATATCCCTGAATCATATCACAGCCTTGTTCCGCAAGAAAATCAACCTGCTCCTTCACTTCCACACCTTCCGCCACAGTCCGCATGTCAAGGCTTTTCGCAAGACGGATTGTTTCCGACACCACAATCTTTCCACGGGTGTCCGCACTTTCTCCACGGAAAAATTCCGCATCGAGTTTCAGGATGTCAAGCGGCATATCCTTCAGCGAATTGAGAGAAGAATACCCGGAACCGAAGTCATCCATCGAGACGGAAAAACCGTAATCCTTGAGTTTCAATATTGTGGAAATGAGAGCCTTTTTGTCATCGAAGAAGGCGCTTTCGGTAAGCTCAATTTCAATCAGTTTTCTGTCCGCACCCGCTTCGTCAACCATATCGCGAATCTGTTCAGCAAGGTTGGTTTCACTAAAATGCGCACGGGAAACATTCACGGAAACAGGCACGCAATTAAGCCCGGCATCCTGCCAGTGTTTCACATCACGCGCCACATGACGCAGCATATAATGGTCGATTTCAGTGATGAATCCGTTTTTTTCGAAAATGGGGATGAACTTTCCCGGAGGAACAAAACCATGCTCGGGCGACTGCCATCGGATGAGAGCTTCAGCCCCGCACAATCTGCTTGTTCCTGGATTATATTTCGGCTGATAATAAACAACGAACTCTTCGTTTTCCAATGCAGTCTTCTGTTCGTCCTGAACCAAATCGAGCCACTTCTGTTCTTCAATCAGTCTTTCATCAAAAACAGCGGCACCAGAATCACCGTTTCCTTCTATCGTCGCCCGGGCGGTACAGGCGTTGTTGTACTCGGTCTCAACATCGGCATTTTTTCTGCGCAGATATTTTCCGTTTTCATTTTTCAGCACATCCACCATTGCGATTCCGGCCTGAAAATTGAACGAATGTCCGCTGCCGATTTTCTTCAACTCGCCGATGATATTTTCCACCCGCAGTTTCGTCTGTTCCAAATTCTCACATTCAAGCAGCAGAGCAAAATTCGAAGAGGTGGAATGTGCGGCAATTTCATTTTTCAGCAGCATTCCGCGGATTTTTTCGTAGACCATCCGAAGCTGTTTTTCACCTTCCTCGATTGAATGGCAGCTGCAGAAATTTCTGTATTTCACGATAATCAGATTCACGACCGCATATTTTTTTTTCATATTGGAATTACTTCGGAGCATCCGGTTGCCGCGGTAGATAAACCACGTCATATTATACCCTTTCGTAATGTCGTCTGTGAACAAAAGTTTTTTCGCCTTTACGGAATGATACACCTCATGAATAAGATTCCCGGAAAGAAGCATGAATATAATCAAAGCCAGAACCAGCATTATGGCTCCAAAAATCAGGAGAAGTCCGAAATCCATTACGCCCACTTTAAGGAAAGTCTGACCAATGAAATGCTCACCGCCGCCTTTTACGGGAAGCGAAATCCACATAGGGAATTTCAAAGTGTCGTAGAAAGAGTTGTTCAGAGTCCGCATATTCTCCATGGGATCATGGTCAATATCATCAATCACGTGCTCGGGAATTCCCGGAATCGAATCCCTCATGCCGAAAATGAGTTTTGCAACATCCCTGACATCTACGGAAATATTTCCCTTGCCGTCATTTTTAAAATAATTGTTCCTGTCTTTGTAAATCTCCAGCGTGTCAAAATCCGAAGTGACCGAAAGCGTGATTTTTTCCGGCGTGATTGTCATGTCCCCGTTTTTGTAAAGGTCGGTTCCATCGCTGGAACGGATAATGTAACTGCGTCCTATTTTGTCGAGAAACGGGCACACGGATTCCGCAGAATCAGCATTTTCGTACACGCGTGCCATAGCGGCAACCGACTCGTACTCGGAAGTCATTTTCGACCTCACAAAATACGTGCCCAGGAAATAAGCGAAAAATTTTGCTATCAACCAAAAAGCCGCGCAGGTAACCACAAAAACAACCGCACTTGACCAAATATGATTACGCTTCACTTTACGGATTTTCTTTTCCTTTTTATTTGCCATATTTCAATTATGCCCCATAAATCCGTGGATTTCAAGAGTTTTTTCAAGGAAGCCCAGGGCTTCAGCATCTCTCGTACAGGGGAG
>DGXM01000027.1 GCA_002396325.1 Treponema sp. UBA4232 | reverse complement strand
TGAAGCATTGGAGCAATACGTTCCCGGGATTCTTTACACAACAGTTCCATTGGTTTACGGCAGAGGTGGAGATGACTACAAACTCGGAACCGCCACCTGGCCCGAAACGAATTTCGTAATGGTTACTTATGTGCAGGAAGACCAGCTTGAAAGAATCCGCGAAGTCATCAAAAGTGTAAAAGAAAAATTCAAGAGCGAAGGAATCAAAATGTTTTACACATCCGCAGACGAACTTTGACTTTACACTCCGCATATACAGTCCCTCTCTTGCAACAGACGGAATAATCCGCTATAGTTAAATCAGCAAGATAAAAAAAAGAGGGACTATGAAAACTGAAACATTCGAAACAAACACAACGGAAACAGATCCGCAGATTTTAATTGATTCTTTTTTCACAAATTACCCGGGACTTTTCAATTCCGACGAGGAGAAAAAAATCCGCTCGGCTTGGGATTATCTCATCTCAAAAACAAAAGATTTGAAACGCTCCTGTGGACTCCCCTATTATCTTCATCCAATGCGCGTGGCCTGTATTCTTGCTAAGAGCCATCTGGGAGCCGATGTAATCTGCTCTGCTTTTCTTCACAATATTCTCGACGTGGATTCAGAATGTCTTCCTGAAGTGGAACAGAAATTCGGGAAAGACATTGCAAGCATCTGCGGAGGCACCTCAAGAATCACTGCACTTAAAATAAAAAGCTCCTCGATGCACGAAGCGGACTCAATCAGGAAAATGCTTTTTGCAATGGTTGACGACATCCGCGTTATCCTCGTAAAACTGGCAGACCGTCTTGACCGCATGAGAAATCTGAAATCCGTCAGTCCTGAATCTCAAAAGATGGTTGCCCACGAAGTGATTGACATTTGGGCACCTCTTGCAAGCCGTCTTGGTATGAACGATTTGAAAAACGAACTTGAGGATTTGAGTTTGAAATATTCCAACCCGGCGGCCTTCCAACAAATCAAAGCGATTGTTGCGCAAAAAAAGGAAGAACGGCAGGAATATCTTGACAGCGCGGTTAAAAAAATTTACGACTCAGCCGCAAAAGAAGGTATCAAGGTCAAAATCTCCAGCCGCGCAAAACACTTCTATTCAATTTACCAGAAGATGAGAAAGCGCAACAAAGAAGCCGGTGAACTTTACGACCTGCTTGCACTGCGGGTGATTTGCTCTACCGTTGCGGAATGTTACACTCTGATTGGAATCGTTCATTCTTTGTGGAAACCGATGGATGGCAGATTCAAAGATTATATTGCAATGCCGAAAGCCAACGGATACCAATCGCTTCACACCACGGTCATCTGTCAGGGTAAGCCGCTTGAAATCCAGATTCGCACACAGGACATGCATAATGTTGCTGAACACGGAGTTGCCTCGCACTGGCTTTACAAAAAAGGTACCAACAAAGATTTGGTTCGTGCGGAGGATTTAAGCATTTTCAATCAACTGCGGGAACTGCGCGATGAACATCTTGAAGACGAAGCATTTTTTGCGGATTTGAAAAACGAGCTTCTCGGCGACTCGATTTATGTTTTCACTCCAAAGGGCGATGTAAAAGAACTGCCATCTGGTGCCAATGCCATTGACTTTGCCTATGCAATTCACACTGGTATTGGTGAAAAAGTTGTGGGTGCAAAAGCAGATGGAAAGATAATTCCTCTTACCGCTGAATTGAAAAACACTCAGATTGTGGAGATTATCACCAATCCCCAGGCGCATCCGACTCAGGCTCAGCTCAAAGCAGTGAAAACAGGAAAGGCACGGCAAAAGATTCACTCATGGCTTGTGGCCAACGACCCGACGTTTATCGACAAAGATGCAATCGCAAAGCGCGAGGCAGAAATCGCTTCGAATTCGCTTCACTCGCAGCAGATAATGGAACAGCGGGCCGCAGAAGGAAGACACCGCAAAAAGAAGCAGGCAGAGACTTCATACACTGGAAGAATCAGAATTGACAACACAACGAACTTCCTTGTAACGATTGCAAAATGCTGTGACCCCAAACCCGGTGAACCGATTGTAGGCTATATCTCCAGAAACAGAGGCATAACCGTACATGCCGCAACCTGCACCACATTCCAACGCATTCCTGACATTGAGCACAGAAGCATTGATGTGGCATGGGACACAAGCGATAAAGTCAACGGAACTGGAACCACTTGAAATCAAAATTACTTCCGGGCAGGAATACAAAACTCACTGTATTTTTTCCCGGAAGTCCTCTCAATGAAAAAGTCTTTTCCACGTATCCATCCGTCTTCGGGAATTCAACTATGCGGATTATCTCCCCGGCATCACCGAAGAATTTCAAATGTATTGTGTTGTCCACGTGAGAACAACCGCATATGGTAATTTCATCCGCAGCCTTTTCTCCAAAATCCATGGCATTGAATTCAAGCACCACGTTGTTGCCGATTCCAGTAACAGCTTCCAAATCTTTTGTGAAAGAATCCCCCGTTATGGATGAACAATCCAGCGCACTCAGTTTTGCATAGGCCTTTTCACTTCTTTCGAACTCAACCCCTTGGAACGAAAGAGCAGTCTTGAAAACAAATGTCAATTCATGGACACCGAAAAGTCTTCTGGGCAGTTTATAAGTGTTTGCCTGATATGTGTTGTAGATTGACGGAGCAGAATAATGGCAGTTCATCAGTTTTGTACCGCTTCCGTTTTTGCCATCCCACAATTCAAAATCAAGTTCATTATCAAAAGAGAAAATGGGAACGCTGAAAGTATCAGAACCATCGTTTCCAAAATCAATTCTGTCGAAACCAAACCACGTGAGACCGTTTTCAGTACATGCACCGCCGGTAAAACTGAGCTTCACAGGATTTGACGAAGACGAACATTTGCATGCCTCAATCAAGTGGTAAGGATTTCTTACAGTACGCCCCAGTCCGCTCACTTCGAATTCCATTTCGCTGATTATTTCAGAATATCTGCTTCCGTTTGATGCGGTACAAGTGAGTCTGAAATTTCCGTCGCTCAGTGCCTTGACTTTTCCGATTTCCACATTGCCGACTTTGTCAACAGCGATTTCTGCAGAATCACTTTTTACGCCTTCAAGCATCATCGGCATCCATGAAAGATTCTGGAACTTTGCCTCGGGCGGAAAAACAGTGGCCCGAACGGAAACGGAAGAATTGTCCGGTGTAAGAGTTCTGCTTCCCGCACAACTGAGTTCAATTTTCCGCACAGGGACTTCGTTGTTTTGAACTTCAAGCTCAATGCCTGACATTGCGTTCGATGCCTCCAAATCAACTTTCCCTGATTTGAAAACCAAAGACGCGCACTCAAGTCCATAGCTTGCCGCTGTCACGGTGAAATCGCTCTTTTCATTCGGAGCCTTCACAATCACAAGCAGTCTGTTTCCAAAAAGCCTGCGGCTGATGATTTTTTTATCTTTATTCTGATAGCACTCGTAATCAGTGGAATCTCCATTGTCTGCACCGATGATTTCCGCATCACCGTTCACAGTGATTTCAACACGGCTTCTTGAATTTGCAACGGGAACATTTTTTGAATCAACAGAACTTATGTCAATGAAATAATATCCTTTTTTGGAGATTTTCTCCAAACTCATTTTCAACGATGCACTGTCGCCGAATGATTTTTGAGAATCCCTGCAAAGTTCCGAGCCGTCGTCAGCATATGCAACCGCCGCAATTTCACCTTTTTCATAAGGCACTTTCAGCCAAGAGGCGCTCAAATCCGTTCCGTGTTCCAAATCAATATTTTTCTTTCCCAGGGATTTTCCATTCAAAAACAATTCTACGGAGGAAACATTTGAATACGCCCGCACATCAATCAGCTGGCCCTCGTTGAAATCCCAATACGGAAGAAGATGCACGAATGGTTCAGCAGATTTATTCCATGCCGCTTTGTAGAGATAGAATGTGTCCTTTTCAAATCCTGCGGTGTCAATCTGACCGAAGAAGGAATTTTTCGTGGAGTAAGGTGTCGGCTCACCGATATAGTCCCAGCCGGTCCAAATGAATTGCCCGAGACTGAAATGAGTGTCACGGTCTGCACTGATTACAAAAGACGTGTTTTTTGCGCCCCAGTTTGTCGTACAGTTTCCAAGGCATGAGCACTGATTGTCAATGGCGGTGAGCAGTCTGTTTTCCAATGGAAAATGATAAATGCCGCGGCTTTGAACCGTGCTTGAGGTTTCGCTTCCGTAAATGCACCATGACGGATATTTTTCATGATGTTCCCCATAAAGTCTTTCGGCATAATTGTAGCCCACAACATCAGTCTCATTTGCACAGTTACAGGCCCCTTCCCACTGCATGTAATTCGAGGCGATTGTAACCGCTCCGTTTTTTTCAGGATCATAACGGCGGCAGATTGAACGCAAATCTTTCGTGATTTGAAATCCGTTTCCTGTGTGAGTGTCGTAGATTTCATTTCCGATGCTCCACATCAAAAGACTCGGGTGATTCCGGTCTCTTCTTACCTGCGCCGAGGCATCACGCTCATGCCATTCCACAAAATAATTTCCGTAGTCGTAAGTGGTTTTCGGTTTTTCCCACATATCGAAAAATTCATCGGAAATAAAAAATCCCATTCTGTCTGCAAGATTCAAAAACTCAACATCCTGGGGATTATGTGAAGTGCGGATTGCATTCACTCCCATTTCCTTTAATTTCAAAAACTGCCTTTCAAGAGCCACGATATTAAAAGCAGCCCCCAGGGCACCAAAATCGTGATGCTGGCAGACTCCGTTCAATTTCAAATGACGTCCGTTTACAAAAAGTCCCCGATTCGGATCAAAGCGCACATCCCTGAACCCCACCTGAGTTTCAACGCAATCAACAACAGCACCGTTCAACAGCACTTCCGTTTTCAACGTGTACACATTCGGAGTTTCATCGCTCCACAAAAAAGGATGATCCACCAAAGCGGAAAACGAATCAACGCTCACGATTTTGTCTGCATTAAAAAAAGTACCCATTGCGGGTGCCGATGTTTTTGTGATTTCAGAAGTTTGTTTGGGGTCGATGAACCGAACCTTTTCACCCTGAGGAGAAACGAGAGTGTGGCAGACAACCGCTTCCGAAAGATTCCCTTCGACTTCAGTTTGAATCAGCGTGATCCACGAAGAGCCGAAGCAGTTTTCTTCCTGCGGACGTGAGACAAAATAAATACCGTCGTTTACAATGCGTGTGCCTCCGGTCGTAACCAAAGTGACATCGCGGATGATACCGGCACCGGAATACCATCTTGAATTCGGGCTCTGGTACACGGCGATAAGTTCGACTTCATTTCTGCCTTCGCTCACAAAAGGTGTGATTTCAAATTCAACAGTGTTGTATCCGTATTTCCACTCGCCGGCTTTTTTGCCATTGATCCACAGCGCCCAGTTCATATACACGGCACCGAAGTGAAGATAAAAATGCTTTTCGTCGATGGAAGAAAGTTCGAATGATTTTTTATAGAAGCCGACCGAATCCTCATAAAGATTGTTTGTGTTTTCGATGAGCCAGTCGTGAGGAATTTTCACGCTTTCAAATGACGAAGGCTCTTTTCCCAGAAACTCATCCGGGGTAAAAAGAACCGCATTTCCATCCGCTGACTGTTGATTTTCAATCGGTAATTTTGCGAATGACCATCCGTCGTTGAAAAGTGTCTTCATACAATCCTCCCTATAACCATTATTCCATTTTAACGCAAGATTTGCTCACTGGCAACATTAAAATTTTCAGAAGATTTATGAAATTCTTGCAGAGTTGTGTTTTGAAAAAAAATCCCGGACACCGTTTCCGGCACCCGGGACTTTCCGAATCAAGGAAAATGGCTTAGCGGAGTTTTGCGTATCCGTACTCAGCAGCATCACCCAGCTCTTCCTCAATGCGGAGAAGCTGATTGTACTTTGCCATGCGGTCCGTGCGGCTCATTGAGCCTGTCTTGATCTGGCCGGAGTTTGTGGCAACAGCAATGTCTGCAATTGTTGTATCCTCGGTTTCACCGGAGCGGTGTGAAGTAACTGTTGTGTAGCCGTGGCGGTGTGCCATTTCAATTGCGTCAAGAGTCTCTGTAAGAGAACCAATCTGGTTCACTTTGATGAGAATTGAATTTCCGGCTCCCATCTTGATTCCTTTTTCGAGGAACTTAACATTGGTAACGAAAAGGTCATCTCCGACAAGCTGGCACTTTCCACCGATTCTTTCAGTCAGTTTCACCCAGTTGTCCCAGTCGTTTTCATCAAGTCCGTCTTCGATTGAATCAATCGGATATTTTGCAATGAGCTGCTCAAGATAATCAATCTGCTCATCTGCCGAAAGCTTCTTTCCGTTCGGATCCTTTTTGGTTCCGTCCTTGAGCTGGCGATAGTCGTAGAACCATTTTCCACCCTCGTTCACTGCGAACTCAGATGCAGCACAGTCCATGGCAATCTTCACATCTTTTCCCGGCTCGTATCCTGCCTTTTTGATTGCCTCAACGATTGTGTCAAGAGCATCCTCAATTCCGTCAAAGTTAGGAGCATATCCGCCTTCATCACCCACAGCAGTTGAAAGACCACGGACCTTCAAGAGTTTTGCAAGATTGT
>DGXM01000072.1 GCA_002396325.1 Treponema sp. UBA4232 | reverse complement strand
CCTGTGTTCCTGGGACTGGATGCCGGTTCAACCACTACGAAGGCTGTTTTGACCGACACCAACGGTGCGATTCTGTGGCGTTTTTACGATGTGAATGCCGGAAATCCTGTGGATCTTGCGGTGAGAGTCTTGAAGCAGCTTTACGCCATTCTGCCGAAGGACTGCTATATTGCGCGTGCTGTTTCCACCGGTTACGGAGAGGCTCTTTTTCAGGCGGCTCTAGGTGTGGATTCAGGAGAGGTTGAGACCATTACCCATTACCGTGCGGCTGATTTCTTCGTGCCGGGAGTCGAGTTCCTTCTTGACATCGGCGGTCAGGATATGAAGTGTCTTCGCATGAAGGACGGTGCGATTACATCCATTCAGCTGAACGAGGCCTGTTCTTCTGGATGCGGAAGTTTTCTTGACAATTTTGCCCGTACGATGGGAATGACCGTGCAGGAATTTTCGAAGATTGCTTTGCTTGCTCCCAAGCCTGTTGATTTGGGAACCCGCTGTACTGTCTTTATGAACAGCCGTGTAAAGCAGGCCCAGAAAGAGGGTGCCACTGTTGCGGACATTTCCGCCGGTCTTTCGTATTCGGTCATAAAAAATGCCCTGTTCAAAGTAATAAAGCTCAGGAAGGCTTCTGATATAGGAAGCAAGGTTGTGGTGCAGGGCGGCACATTCAATAATGACGCCGTATTGCGTGCCTTCGAGAAGATTGCGGGTGTGAATGTGTTCCGTCCCGATGTGGCGGGTCTTATGGGGGCTTACGGTTCTGCATTGATTGCCCAGGACCAGTGGGAGGATTTGAGGCGTCCCAAGCCGGATGATCCGGATCAGACTCCCAAATTTGTGAAGTCGGGGATTGCAACTCTGGAGCAGCTTGAGTCTTTCAAAGTGGATTTGGAACTCCGCCGCTGCGGAAAATGCTCGAACAACTGTCTTCTTACCATTAATACCTTCAGCACGGATGGCGTCGGGGGAGGTTCCGGGCGTTCAGTGCGCAAATTCGTTACAGGAAACAGGTGCGAGCGTGGTGCGGAACTCGGCAAGGACGATCTGGTGGTGGACGCCAGCAACAAAGAGGCTTCTCAGCTTGACGACAGCGAGGATCCCAAGAATCTTCCGAATCTGTTTGACTGGAAATACAAACGTCTTTTCAATTATTATGTGCCGCTTAAACCTGAAAATGCTCCCATGGGCGATGTCGGAATCCCGCGCGTTCTCAATATGTACGAGAATTATCCGCTGTGGTTCACTTTCTTTACGAAACTCGGATTCAGAGTGCGTCTTTCTCCAAGGTCGAGCAGGGGCATTTACGAAAAAGGACTTGAGACAATCCCGTCGGAATCAGTGTGTTATCCCGGAAAAATAAGCCACGGTCATCTTGAGAGTCTTTTGGCCGGGGGATGCCGTTTCATTTTCTATCCCTGTGCCCCGTACGAAAAACAGGAGGATGCTGGAGCCGGAAACCACTACAACTGTCCTATCGTGACTTCTTATCCTGAAGTGCTTAGAAACAATGTGGACCGTGTGCGTCAGGACGGAAATCTTCTCTTTATGAACCCCTTCCTTCCCATCTACGACAAGGTCCGTCTTGCCGAAAGACTTGCGGAGGAACTTCTGCCGCATTTCAAGGCTCTCACAAAGGAAAAGATAAAGGATGCGGTTGACGAGGCCTGGGAAGAGCAGGAGAAATTCAAGCGTGACGTTCAGGCTGCCGGAGAGGAGGCGATTGAGGAGATAATCCGCCGCGGTGCAAACGGAATTGTGCTTGCAGGCCGTCCTTACCACCTTGACCCGGAAATCAATCATGGTATTCCGGAAATGATTCATGGACTCGGGCTTGCCGTATTCACGGAGGATTCTGTCGCTCAGCTGGGTGCAATCGAGAGGCCTTTGCGCATAATAGACCAGTGGGTGTACCACAACAGGCTGTACAGAGCCGCCGCCTTCGTTTCCGAAATGCCGAATCTTGAGCTTGTGCAGCTTACTTCCTTCGGATGCGGACTTGATGCCGTTACTGCGGACCAGGTGGATGAAATCCTCAAGGCAAAGAGCAGGATGTTCACTCTCATCAAAATCGACGAGGGAAGCAATCTTGGAGCAGTCAGAATTCGCATCAGGTCGCTGATTGCCGCAGTCAAGGCCCACCAGAGAAACCGAAGACGCGTGGAAATAAAGAGCGCCGCATACCACAGGCAGGTTTTCACCAAGGAGATGAAGGCAAAGCACACAATCCTTGCTCCGCAGATGAGTCCCATCCACTTCAGGCTTCTGCAGAAAGCGTTCCAGTATTCGGGTTTCAACTTCGTGATTCTCGATGCCGTGGATCCGGAGGCGGTGGAGGTCGGTCTCAAATACGTGAACAACGATGCCTGCTATCCTTCCATCCTTGTTGCGGGGCAGATGATTTCGGCCTTGCAGAGCGGAAAGTACGACTTGAACAACGTGAGCCTTATGATAACTCAGACGGGAGGAGGCTGCCGCGCCACAAACTACATCGGGTTCATACGCCGTGCCTTGAATGATGCCGGTATGTCGCATATTCCGGTGATTTCTCTGAGTGCGCAGGGATTCGAGTCCAACCCCGGTTTCAAAATCACTCCGGCGCTTCTGCACAGGGCAATGAGGTCAATCATGCTCGGAGACCTTCTGATGCGCGTGCTTTACAGGACAAGACCCTACGAAAAGGTTCCCGGAAGTGCCAATGCCCTTTATGAAAAGTGGAACGGAAGGTGCCAGATCGGGCTTAAGTCGCTTTCAAACCATTCATACCACAAGCTGATCAGGGGAATCGTGCGTGACTTCGACAATCTGCCTTTGGTGCCGGTGAAAAAGCCCCGTGTCGGTGTTGTAGGCGAGATTCTGGTGAAATTCCATCCGACTGCGAACAATCAGATTGTGGAAGTGATCGAGAGGGAAGGCGCCGAGTGCGTGATGCCCGACCTTGCGGATTTCCTTTTTTATTCGTTCAGCACAGGTATTTTCCGTCACGAAGAGCTTGCTTTCCCAAAAAAGACGGAAAGAAATGCAAAAATATTTGTATGGTTCCTTGAACTGTACCGAAAATATATGAAGAAGACCCTTAGGAAGAGCCACCGTTTTGAAGCGCCGTCAATAATCTACGATCTTATGAAGGGGGTGGATGATATTGTCCAGCTTGGAAACATCACTGGTGAAGGATGGTTCCTTACCGCCGAGATGGTTGAGCTCATTCATTCCGGGTGTCCGAGTGTTGCCTGTGTGCAGCCGTTTGCCTGTCTTCCGAACCATGTGACCGGAAAAGGCATGATAAAGGAACTGCGCAGAAGGTATCCGGGTGCGAACATAGCCGCTATAGACTATGACCCCGGTTCGAGCGAAGTGAATCAGTTGAACCGTCTGAAACTGCTTCTCAGCAATGCTCCTGTAGGACGCCACCCCGACGAAGAGGACGACGGAATGATCCACAGCCCGGACGGAAAGGTTGTGAAGGGCGAGATAAGGCTTGCGGACGGTGCCATGAGCCTTGAAGACAGTGAGCCGGTTGCGGAACATCTTAGACCCGTTGCCGTTGCAGGAGGACAAATATAAATGAAGATTGGAAAGACATCGCTTCTTAAGAAAGTGCTGGCGGCTTTTGCCTGTGCGTTTGCTTTTGCCTGCGCGGCTTTTGCTGACTACAACGCGGCCGGAATTCCCGACTCAACCGAAGTGCGTTTGCAGATTGTGGACTCGTGGCTCAAGGCTCCTTTGAGTGAGTTGAAAGGCAGGCAGTCACAGGTTTTTGACTGTGCAGGCGGCCCGGTTCAGGTCCGCGGTGAAAGAGACGGCAGGTCTTTCGCAATTATTGTGACTCCTCAGTCTTTTACAAAAGTGAGCCGCATCCACGGTGATTCCGTCGAAGTTGTTGATGAGCCGTCTTTTAGTTCCAAGTCGTGCGGGGCATGGGTTTTGTACCGTGATTCCGCCACCGGAAAAGCCGAACGCATCGTAATCCGCTTTACGCAGAATCCTGAAGTCTATCTTCAGCTTTATCCCTATGGAAACAAGACTCTTGCCGACATCATTGTCTACGGTTCCTATGTCTCCCGTGGAGTGCCCCTTGGAATTCCCTTTGAAAATCTGTACACAACATCGCTTCAGTCAATCCAGAGCATGAGCCGCAGGTCGCTGGCGTGGGCCTCCGTAATTCCTGAAGCCGGTCAATATGAAGAAATCCGTGCAATGATTCAGGCAATCAGAAAAAGACTTCCGCAGGTGGTTTATGCGGAGGATGCGGCCTACAACGAAAACGGCGATCTTTATGCAATCTCCACAGGGAAACCCTACAATCAGCAGGAAATAGATGAATCCTTGAATTATTATATGAAGCAGGATCAAAGCGAAGAACCTGACCTTTATTCCATAACAGTGGGAGCCCCCGGTTTCGTAAAATGGATTGTCGACGGAATTTTCCGGGGATATACAGGCAAAAACACAAGACTTTCAGAACTCATACAACCCACAGTACAGGAAGACGCCCTTTCAAAACGGGGTGTCATGGCGCAGAAATGGAACCTTACGCTGAATCTTGACTGGAACAGACACTTGGCTGAAAAGGCGGTTTCAATGAGATCGGTGAAGGGAACATACAATTTCTCTACCGGCGGTGTTGATGTGACGGAAAACAGTTTCGTTTCGGTTCTCACTGACGACGGAAGGATTGTTCCGGCTTTAGGTTACCTTAAAAACATCGGTTATCAGGCTGAGAGTCTTATGGCGCAGTTCTATATTCTTGCCATAAACGAGCCGTCATGGTTCTACATTGGCGCAATCAGACATTCGTCAAGTTCAAAACCGGACGAAAGCGTGTTTGATGGAAATGCCGCGTTTTTCCCGTATTTCAGAAGCGACGGAAGATTCGACTGCGTGGTTTTCCAGAACGGACGCGAGATAACCCTTGCCCAATTCATAAAGAACAATCCAGGAGCCTATGTGCATTTGGAGCGCATAAAGTCGTCCCTCATTTACGATCTGCAGTAGCGTTAAAACGGAGGGGAGGCTCTGTTCACAGGCAGGAAGACTCTTGAACCAGGCCTCCTACGCCCGATTGCAGGGGCGCGTCAGCGTTCGACACTTGTGGCGAATGGAGGCTGCGGAGCGGACGGAACCCCGGAAAGCGGGAAGCACAGGGGACTGCGGAGCCACAGAATCAAGCCTGTCGTCCCATTGCAGATTCATGAAAAAAAATCAGCACAGTCGGGGTTTCCGTTTATCGCTTTCAACTTCCGGCTCCCCCTCGACAAACACCGTCATTTCCTAGTATAATTACAAACTATGGAAGGAATAAAGGCTGTCGCGTTTGATATAGACGGAACACTATATGCATCATGGAAACTTTTTTTACGGAAGATGCCGTTTTTTGTTAGTCACGGGATTTTTTATCTGCATTACGGGATTGTACGCAAAAATTTGCGCCGCACAGCTCCTCTCCCGGATTTTTACGAGTATCAGGCGCGTTTGATGGCGGAAAGGCTTCACACGGATGTCGAAAATGCAAGGCAGAAGGTACAGAAAATCTGCTACGACGGACTAAAATCCTCGTTTGACCACATAAAACCGTATCCGGATGCCTGTGAATGTATCAAGGCCTTCAAAGATGCCGGTCTTAAAATAGGTATGCTTTCCGATTTTCCCCCCGACCAAAAAGGCTCCATCTGGGGATTGCGGGAACTTTGCGACGTTTGCATCGGCTCGGAGGAGTCGGGCGCACTCAAACCCTCGAAATATGCGTTCGGAACGCTTGCCCTGAAACTCGGCGTTAAACCTGAAGAAATTCTTTATGTGGGCAATTCCTACAAATATGACATCCTCGGAGCGCACCATGCAGGTATGAAAACGGCCTTTCTTATGCGCGGATTCAGAAAAATCTTCAATATAAAAGCAAAAGATGCGGATATTTCCTTTAAAAACTATCGCCAATTACGCGAAATTGTGCTAAAATAGAGGAAGTTCCAATTTTTCGGGTGGGAAAAAAGTGAATACGGTTTTAATAATAGTTTTATCGGTTGTATTGTCTGTTATCTTTACAATTGTGATCAGGGCCATCGACAAAAGCCAGAACACAAGGGAATCTCTGAAACGCTATGCCGACAAAAGGCAGAAGGAATTCGATGACTATTTCGACGGTCAGGCCGAAAAAATGCAGCGCATAAAGAGCGAGCTTGAGAGTCAGGATTCAAAAGCGGTTGCAGCGGTGAAACGCCTTGATCAGCAGAAAGCCGAATTTGAAAAAGTCACTGAGGATTTGGCGGTTCCCATCAATCAGGTGCAGGAAATTGCAGACCGCATTGCAGGCTACGACGGAGCACTCAAAAATCTTATGGAAATGACCGCCGCCGTTGAACAGAATCTTCAGAGGGTAAAAGACGAAGCCGACATCATCACAAAATTCAATTCCCGCCTTGATGAGCAGCAGAAGAAAATCGTTTCAATCGACCGCCAGATTCCGAATCTTGTGACAAAGTTCTCTTCCGCAAATGAGGAAAGTCTCAAGCATCTGGGGGAAAATCTCCTTGCCGAATACGAGAGCCGTGCCCAGTCCATTGCTGATTCCACCGATCATGCGCTTGAGGAAAATGCCGTTATAATGAAGAAAATCGCCGCGGACATAAAAGACACTTATGACAACGCAGCGGAAAGGGCAAGCAATCTTGAGGACGATGCGTTTGCAACTCTTCAGGAAAAGGCCCTTGAAAGAAACGCAAAACTCATGGATGAAATTGACATTCAGACTCGCCAGCTGCAGGCTCTCATTGACGGACGCATTCAGTCTGCGCAGGAAAGCATCAACGAGCAGACTGCAAATTTCAATTCATCTCTCGACGGGCAGAAAAAGGCATTCGAGAAAGAGTATACTCAGCGCATGGGAGAGATTTCCGCTGACATCATTGCCCGTGCGAATTCAATCCACTCGGAATTTGCAGGCCGCATAGAAAAACTCGAGCAGTTTGTGATGGACCGCACCAACGCGCTTGACACTTCCTGCAACGAACGCACCAACGCTCTGGCTATGGCCTTCAACGAAAATTCTGCAAGCATAGCATCGATGTTCCAGGAAAAGGCCGGGGATTTGGAAAGCGCATTCAACGAGAAACTGCAGAACCTGATTCTTTCATTCAATCAAAAGACCAAGGATTTCGAGGAAGAGTGCAATACAAGAAATTCATCGCTCACAAGCTCCTTCAATGCACAGAGCGCACTGCTTGAAAATACTTACAAGGAAAAAACCGCCGGTCTTGTTTCTCTGTTCAATGAGCGCACCGCAACACTTGAAAATAATTTCAACGACCGCACCGCAAAAATTGATGCCGAGATAAATGAAAAGACGGGCACTCTCAACGGCGAAGTGGGGGAGCGTCTTAAGGATGTTGAGACTTCCGTTCTTCAGCGCATGGAAAATGTCACGGCTGCTCTTGAGGAACGTGCGCAGGAAGTCGAGGATTCCGTTATCGAAACCACCGACACACTTTCCTCTTCTCTTAACGAAAAACTCCGCGGCCTTGAAGACAGCGTGAACGAAAAGACATCCACCCTTGAGGAAAACGTTGAATCCGTTACAAGCCGCCTTGAAAATCTTGTCGAAGAAAGAACCTCGTCACTTGAAGAGTCGGTCGGAAACACAATCGACACGCTTTCCGCTTCTGTCGAAGAACGTACCTCCGCACTTGAGGATTCGGTCAACACCAGAATCACTACGCTGCAGGACAGTCTTACCGGACGCACCGACGGATTGGAACATTCGGTCAACGATACAATCGACAATCTCTCTGCATCAGTTGAGGAACGTACTTCCGCGCTCGAAGAAAAAGTCACCAATACGATTGCCTCTCTCTCGGATTCCGTTGAAAGCCGCACCTCCGATCTTGAGGGCAGCGTTGACAACACAATCAGAACTCTTTCCGAATCCGTTGATTCCCGCACGACTTCTCTTGAAGACAAAGTGAACGCACTGCTTGAGAATATTTCCACAACCGTTTCATCGAAAACAAACGGCGTGGTGGACAAACTCTTTGCGACGCTGCAGAATCTTTCTCTCAATGTCGGAAGCAAAACCGAGACACTCGAAAACAACTTCAACGAAAAAATCGCATCTCTCAGCGAATCTGTAAACGAACGCACTTCTTCTATAGAAGATGTTTTGAATGAAAAGACAGGGGCACTCGAAAAAGCTCTCAGCGAAACGAACTTTGCATTCGAAGATGAAATCAAAGCGCATATTGAGGAACTTTCCGCAAAACTTGACGAGCGAACTCAGGCTTTCGATGAAACACTCACCGAACGCACCGACACTCTCAATTCCGAATTTTTGGAAAAGACAGGCAGTCTTGAATCAAAAATCAACGAGACCACCCAGGCTTTCGAAGACACACTCAACGAGCGCACTGACACCCTCAATTCCGATCTTCATGAAAAGACCAATGCTCTTGAATCCGCACTTTTGGAAAAGACCGGCGGCCTTGAGACTGAACTCAACGAAAAGACTTCAGCTCTTGCAGCGGCCATCGAAAAGAAAACCGGAGATTTGGAGGAAAGTCTCAATGAAAGGACTGAAGCCATTGCCGATGAGCTTGAACGGAAGACCTCCGCACTTTCAGAATCTGTTGACACACGCACGGAAGAACTTGAAAACAGCGTGAGCTCCAAAGTGGAAGAGCTTGCGGCTTCTGTTGATGAACGCACTCAGCAGTTCGAAAATTCGGTGAACGAAATTGTTGAAAATCTGAACAACTCCATAGATTTGAAGACACAGGATTTGGAATCTTCCGTTGACGACACAATTGCAAATCTCCGCACGATGGTTGACGACCGTACCCGCACAATGGAAAGCGAGTTGAACGACCGCACTTCGGCACTGACGGTTGCTCTTGAAACAAAGACCACGACTCTTGCCGACGACATCAGAAACCGCACCGAAGATTTGGAAAACGACTTCAATACCAGAGCCGCATCCATCGAATCCATTGTTGACGACAAAACCTCTTCCTTTGAAATCAATATGGACAATAAAACGAAGGGCATCGAAGAACAGATTGTCCAGCGCATTTCCGATCTGCAGGAACTTCTTGAAAACCGCGCACAGGGAATTCAGGAATCCTATGCCCAGCGCACCGAGGATTTGGAGGCTTCGGTTCAGAGCCGCACCGAGGCACTTGAGCAGTCTGTGACCAAAAAGACTGAGGATTTGGAGAATTATGTAAGCACGCGCACTCAGACTGTGGAGGCTTCCTGCAAGCAGCGTATTGCAAATATGGTTTCCAACTTCAACGAAAAGACTTCAAATCTTGACGGCGATATTAAAAACAAAATCACGGAACTCACCGACTCGCTCAACGACAAGAATTCCGCATTTGCCGCTGAACTCAAACAGAAGAACAGTGCAATCACGGCTTCCCTCAACGAAATCACCAAGGCTCTTGAAGCCGCAATCAAAGAAAAGACCACGACTCTTTCCGATGACCTTGACACACGCACTTCAAATCTTCAGGCGGACATCAAGCAGAAGACTTCAGCTCTCACCGCCGCATTGAACGACAAAGTGATTACTCTCGACGCAGACATAAAGCAGCGCACAGGTGATCTCAACGCAAGAACCACGGCAATCAGCACCGATATAAAGAAAAAGACCGAAGCCCTTGAGTCTCTCCTTAAACAGAAACTCGATGACATGACATTCAACGTTCAGCAGGAAACCGAAGCCGCAATTGAAAAATACCGCAGTACAACCGCTTCTTATGATCAGGATGTTCAGGCCCGCACCGATGAGCTTTACGATGTGCTTCAGGAAAAAGTCGCCCTGCTTTCGGACCAGATAAAAGACAAATCAGGCTCTCTTGAAATCGGAATCAATCAGAGAATTGAAAAGATGATAGATGAGGTCAAGCAGCGTGCCGATGAAGCAATAGCGCAGTATGCCGAGACAACCGGAAATTACACACGTAATATTGAAACCCGCACGGCAGAACTCCAGGCCGCACTTGAGGAGCGCACAGGCACTCTTGAAAAGCAGATTAAAGACACTTCCGGAGATTTGGAGTCTCAGGTTGTTGAAAAACTCAATACTTTGATTGAAGATGTCCGCAGCAAGACCGACGAGGCAATCAGTCAGTACACGGATCTCACGAACAATTACACTCAGGATTTGAACGACCGCACCAACGAACTCCGCTCTGCTCTCGAAGAAAAGACTTCCGATTTGGAAGATGAAATCAACGAGCGCACATCAACTCTTGAGGATTCTCTCAATTCACGCGTTGCAGGTTTGGAGGAAAATCTTACAGGCCGCACAGACAATCTGGAGAATGAATTCAACGAAAAGACTGCGGAACTTGAGGAACGCTTCAATGCTCAGGCTCAGGAATTGCAGGACACATTCGGCGGACGTGCTTCCGAGCTTGAAGAACAGTTCACCGAAACCACGGCATCTCTCACGGAATCTTTCAACGAAAAAACATCTTCCCTTCAGGATGCCTTCAATGAAAAAACCGAGTCAATCGAAGAGGCTTTCTCCGAAAAGACTTCAACCCTTGAAGATTCGTTCAACGAAAAAACCGAGGAACTTGAATCCAGATTCAAAGAAAAAACCGGTTCGCTTGAGGAAAGCGTTGATTCCCGTATTGCAGAATTCGTGGAAAATGTTTCCACACGCACCGACGGAATTGAAGAAGGCATAATGTCTTCAATCGATGCAATCAGGAAAAACGTGGAGCAAAAGACAAGCGCATTCGGTGATTATTTGAACAATTCAATCCAGCGTTTGAACGAGGAATTCACGGAAAAGACGGATTCCATTTCAAACGATGTTGTGAGCCGCACTCAGAGTCTTACATCTCAGGTAAACGAACGCATTATTCCTCTTGAGTCTTTCATTAACGAAAAGACTTCAAGCATAGTTGAAAACGTAATCAATAAGACAAAAAATCTTGAGGAAGCCGTTGAAGAGAAAAACCGCAATATGGAAGATCTTCTTACTTCAAAGACCGAGGCTCTTCAGGATGAGGTTTATGAAAGGACAAATACACTTGCCGCACAGCTCCGTGAAAAGACCGACACCTTGGACCGCAACCTTCAGGAAGTTGTTTCCGCTCTTGAAGAAAAATACAATGACCGCACGTCTTCAATCGAACAGGAATTTGATACCCGTGCCGAGGCCATTGAAATTTCCGTACGCGATTTGACGAACAATGTCACTTCTTCGGTGAACGAAAAAACATCAGGCCTTGAAGAGTCCGTTGTTCAGATGATTACGAATCTTGAGAATGAACTGACCGAACGCACCAACAATCTTACGGAACTGGTCACAAGCAGAACAGACGCTGTTGAAAACGATGCAACCACCCGCATAAAATCATTGCTTGATTTAATAGAAGAAAAAACTTCCTCTATGGAACGGGATGCTTCTGAACGCACAAATGCAGTGGAGCAGAATCTTAAAGATAGAACCGCCTCAATCGAAAAAACGTACAGTGCAAGAATCACCGGTCTTGCAAAAATGTACAACGACAAAACGGCTGCAATTACAAAGGCGATAAAAGTGAACGCCGGTGCTTTGGAAAAAGGCCTCAACGAAAAGATTGAAACACTTACACGTACTGTCAAAGACCGCACAATCAATCTTGATCAGTCTGTGAATGATGTGACGGCATCTCTTGAATCATCTGTCAACGATCGCACGTCGGGACTTCAGGCTTCCGTTCAGGCTTTGGTTGATGATTTGCTCAATCAGTTCAACGAAAAATCTGAGGCTCTTCGTTCGTCAGTATCGCAGATGAGTGCCGATATGGAAGAGATGGTGAGGGGAAAGACCCAGGCCTTGAACGATTCTCTGTTTGCCCGCACCGACACCTTGCAGCAGGATTTCGATTCCCGTGCATCTGAAATTGCAAATCAAATTGCTGTGCGCACACAGGCCATCGAAGATGATCTGCACACACGCACCGACAATCTTGATCAGCAGATTGTGGAGATTACAGGAAATCTCGGCAATGAGCTGCGCGAAAGAACAGACCGTCTTCAGGCCGCCGTTGACTCAACCGATGCCGATGTGTCTGAAGCAATCAACAACAAGGTTAACGCAATCACTGCGGATTTGGTTTCGAAGGTTCAGTCGCTTGAGGAAATTGTTGCAAAGCGCACATCTGAACTTGAATCGGTTTCCAAGAGCAGTATTGAAGACTTCAAGAATTCGGTCAATGAAACTCTCGCGGAAGCTCAAAGAACCGCCGCATTGCTTGACTCCGAAACCAGAGACAATACCCAGAGACTTAATGATTTGGAAAACAATATCGAAAGCAGGTCTTCCGAAATACAGACCCATTTTGATTCATTGTATGATGACGCGTTCGCAAAGGCAGAGCAGAAAGAGTCGGCCGCTTACGAAAAATACAAAGAGATGAGCGTGACCCACTTGAATCAGTACAAGCAGGAACTGCAGCAGTATGTGGGAGACATGCAGAAAAATATTTCCGACTCTTTGAATGCGGTTCAGCAGCGGGCGGATTCAATTCATTCTGAAGTTGAAAGTGCGATTGCCGACACAAGAAGTCAGTATGAAAAGGCCCTCGAAGAGTCTCACGTAATCGCAAAGAGAATTGACGAAGAGACAACTCTCAGTTCACAGAAACTCAATCAGTTTGACAGTGAAATGAAGGAGCAGTTCACAATCTTCGATGCAAATCTTTCACGTGCAATGCAGGGTATTGCGGCTGATTATGAAAACAAACAGGCTTCTTTCCTTGCCGGTCTTGACAAGCAGCTTGACAAATACAAAAAGGAAATGGAGTATCGTTTCAACAAGCTCAATACAGCCGGTGCCGATGTTGACAAACTCGAGGACGCCCTCCGCAAAATTATGGAGCAGTCACAGCAGCGTGTTCTGGGTGATTTCGAAAAGTTCACTTCATCTGTTTCAAAGAACCATGTGAATTTCGAGACTTCATTAAAGACCCGCAGCGACAAACTCAAAGAGGAAGTTGAAACTCTTGAAGCCGCCCTTGAGGATTTGAAGCAGAAGTCTTACAATGCGGTGGGCACTCAGCTCAAAGTATTCGAAGACAATTTCACTGTTGACTTGAAAAAGCGTGAGGAAGAAATCAGTGCGCAGTTGAGTGAATGGAAAAATAAATTCGACACACGCATCGAAAACTTCACGAACACTTACGAAGAAAGCCGCCGCGATATGGAAACAAAATATGCCGACGAACTTCGCGAGCGCATTGCTGAAATACAGAACCGCACAACGGAGCAGGAATCAAAATTCCAGTCTGCACTTCAGGCCGGACAGTCAACCATTCAGAATCAGATTAACACTGTGAATCAGCGTCTGCATGATTTCATTGAGCAGTACCGTTCGGCACTCAAGGCCACAACCGATCAGGCAGCGGCGGTGCTGCAGCAGGAAAGCGACGGCTACAACAAAAAGGCGATGGATCAGATTTCGGAAAATGTGCGTGTGCTTAACAGTCACTTCGATGAAATCCGCTCTTCAATGGAAGAAAAGCAGAGAAGCCACAGCCAGAACATTGATGCAACAATCCAGGACTTCAATGCGTGGAAACAGAAAATTGCACAGCAGTTCAAGGATTCCAACACACAGTACGAGTCTCAGCTTGCTTTGTTCCTTCAGAAACAGAAGCAGGGATTCGCGGATATTGACGAAAAGACCCGCGATTCAAGACAGAAGGTGCAGCAGGATATCGACACTCTTACCGCAAAGGCCGACGATGCAATTCAGACTTACGAAAAGAGGTCTGAGCAGATTATGGCGCAGCTGCAGGAGCGTTACGACGAGATGCTCAAGAATACTCAGAATCTCTTCAACGATGCAACCAGCCAGGCCGACGTTAAGATTAAAAATCTCAAGAGGGATTTGCAGGAAACCGCAGAGGGCGACCGCGTAGCATACCAGAAGATGATTACCCGCCTGAATGACGACACAAACAATCTCCAGTTGAAGATAGACGAAATCAACAAGGGCATTGCAAGGTTCACTGCACAGACAGGTCTCTTCGACAAAGCCGAGCAGCTTAGAAAACAACTCGACACCTCAATCGAAGGACTCAAAGACAAAATCAACGGATTTGCTTCTTACGAGGCCCGCGTAATCAATTTGAAAAACCAGATTGATCAGGTGCAGAAACTCAGTGGTGAGCTTGACTCAAGAATCTCGAACTACAACAACCAGAAGATGCAGCTCGACAGCCTTGATCAGAAGTTCAGCCGCATTATGGCATTGAGCAATTCGATGGATCAGAAGATTGCCGAACTCAATTCAACGAGCGACAATCTTGTGAATATGCAGGTTACAATCCGCAACTTCGAAGACTCTCTCAAGGGAATCAAGTCGCAGTACGACCGCATTGAACACAAGGCCGAGACAATCGAACACGTGGCTCAGAATGTGGACAACACCGCAGACCGCATTCACGATTTGGAGGAGAGACTTGCAGACTGTCATATTCAGCTTGAAGATATGCCGGGCCAGCTTGAGACCCTTCAGGAAGGAATCAACCGCATTATGGAAAGCAACGGACGCATAAACGACGCGGTAGACAAACTTTCTTCACTTCAGCAGATTCTCGATGAGACGGAACAGCGCATTGATGAATTGAACGAAACCCGTGAAGGCATCTCAAATGTCGAGGAACGGTTGCAGCGTCTTTCAAACAATGCCGACAAGCAGATTGACCTGCTCAAAGACATTTCAAAGACTGCTCCGAAAAAGAAGTCTGGAAAAGCCGGAACCGCCGAAAAGACCAAACCGTCTGGAGGAGGAACCCCGCCGCGTGTACGTGAAGAAGTGCGTCAGTTGAAACTGCGGAAATGGACAAACGAGCAGATTGCAAGCAATTTGAATCTTTCGCTCGATGCAGTTGAACTGATTCTTGAAATGTCAGACGATGACGAGGAAGAAGAATAAAAACAGAAGCCCTGTTCCGGTTCGGAGCGGGGCTTTTTTTTGCAGATGGGATTGAAAAATCAAAGTGATTTTGTAAGCAGACAGACTGCGTATGATTTTATTGCGTTTCCTTGTCCGACAGAATCCTGTTTTTCATTTGTCTTTGCCTTGACAAAAATTCTTTCTCTTCCGGTATTCAGCACATTGGCGATTGAGTCAATCACCTGCTCTCGCCAGGGAAGGAATTTCGGCCTTTCGAATTCCACCACGCAGTCCAGATTTTCAAGTGACCATCCTTTGCTTTGTATTTCCGACCACACTGTTGAAAGCAGTTCCGTTGATTTTGCATCCTTCCATTTTGCATCTTCGGGTGGAAAATAAGAACCTATGTCTCCCATTGCCGCCGCGCCCAAAAGTGCATCGGTGATTGCGTGAAGAAGCACGTCGCCATCGGAATGTCCGTCTTCACCTTTTTCAGCCGGAATTGTTATGCCGCCAAGAATGAATGGACGCCCTTCAACGAGTCTGTGCAGATCAGTGCCCATTCCGATTCTCGTGATTGTTCCGCCTGACTGAGGTATATCTTTTTGGAAAGTTATTTTTTTGTTTTCGGTTTCGCCTTTCACAACATGCACCTTTCTTCCTTCTGTGAATTGCGGGAAGCTGTCCCAGATTTCGCTGTCGTCAGTGTATTCGTGTTCTTTTTTGTCTGCTTCCTTGTGGCATAAAAGGATGGGCCCCAGCTCGAATGCCTGCGGAGTCTGAACGGCACCAAGAGTGCTTCTGTCCAGATGGCGCGAAATGATATTTTCCGAGATTTCCTTTTGAGTGTCCACGGGAGGAATCACAGGCACTGCGGCTCCTGATTTTTCCGCTTCAAGAATGACACGGGAAACCAAATCAACACCAGCGTAAGGGCGGGCCGCATCATGGATGAGAACGATTGATTCTTCGGACGCAAGGGATGCGGCTTTTTCAAGTGAGACAAAAACAGATTTCTGCCTGCTTTTACCGCCGGCAATAAAATTCAAGGGAAGGGAAGCGAATCGTTCTGCCAAGTGAGAATCGGCGAAAAGAGCTTTTTTGCAAAGCTCCTCCTGCCCGGAAGGACAAGTTACAATCACTGCGCTTATTTTTTTTTGAAGCGAATCAGCGGCCTCAATAAACGGAATGAACGACTGCGAAAGTACAGTGCCGTTTCCAAGCGGAAGATATTCTTTCTTGACCCCGGTGCCCATTCTGGATGAACTGCCCGCCGCAAGAAGTATGACTGCAATCGAATCAGTCTTCCTCATCATCGTCTTCGTCGTCTAAATCTTCATCGTCATCGCTGTCGTCATCGTCAACTGAATCCTTCTCGTCTTCCAGGTCGTCGTCAAAATCCTCGTCATCATCGTCCTGTATAACAAGAGATTTTTTGTCTGCCCTGAGTCCGAGCGGTTCGAGTTTTGCATGAAGCATTCCCTCAACTTCGTCGGGAGAGATACCGAACGCTTCGGCAATTTCATCTTCAAGCAGCTTCTTTGCATTTTCGTACAGCTTGCGTTCCTGAATCGGAAGTTCCTTTACTTTTGAACGGTGATACAGGCTTCGTACAATCGACGCAATGTCTTCAATCGTTCCTTTTTTGAGCAGTTCAAGATTTATCTGATATCTGAGTTTCCAGTCTGAAGTGGCAGGCTCAAATTCCTCGCTTATCATATCAAGCGCTTTCTGAGCCTCTTCTTTGGAGACAATGGATCGTATGCCCAGCAATGAGGAATTCTTTACCGGGACCATCACGTACATATCTGAGACAGGAATATAGATTTTGTAATAATAGACCATCTCACCGTTGAATTCTTTTTTGAAAACATCGGTGACTTTTCCAACACCCTGACTGGGGTACACAACCTTTTGGTTGACTGCAAATTCTGTCTTTGGTTTAGCCATAAAAACATTATAGCATAAATAATAAAAAAATTCAATGGAAGAAATGTTTGAAAATTAATTAAGTATTCATCTGAAAATTTTCCGTCACGCAAAAAAAGACCCGCCTGAAAAGACGGGCCATGCAGGATTATTTTGCAGGGAAGAGTTTTCTGAAGTCCACAAGAACTTCTTTGCTGTCACGTGCCGAATTGATGTCCGTCAGTTTGCCGAGTTTGCGGTAAAAATCAATCAGCGGTTCAGTCTGTTTGCGGTACACATCCAGACGGTTTGTGATTGATTCAAGCTTGTCGTCATCGCGGGTGTAAAGCTCTCCTCCGCACTTGTCGCATTTTCCTTCAACCTTCGGCGGCATGAATTTCACATTGTAGTTTGTTCCACAACTGCGGCACACACGGCGGTTTGAAAGGCGGGCGATAATCAGTTCATTGTCCACTTCGAAATTCACAACCTGCACATCCCCCTTGATTTTCTCAAGAGCCTCTGCCTGTGGAATGGTGCGAGGAAATCCGTCAAGAATAAATCCCTTTTTGCAATCGTCCTGCTTGAGGCGGTCTTCCACCAAAGCGCAGGTGTCTTCGTCGCTCACAAGTCCACCGGCATCAATCACGGCCTTCACCTTGATTCCCAGCGGAGTCTTATTTTTAATGTTTGCACGGAAAATGTCGCCTGTTGAAATATGAGGAATTCCGTACTCCTCTGCAACCTGTCCTGCCAAAGTTCCTTTACCTGCTCCGGGTGGTCCCAAAAAAATAAAATTCATCTGTAATCTCCTAAAAAAAAGTTGGGAAAAATCCCATACCTCATTTTACACTCAAAACGGCAAATCGGCAATAGGAAAATCAATGAAAATGCCCGGACTGTTTTAATGGAAAATCCTGCGGGAGGAGCCCCTCCCTACGCCCGCACTTTGTTGCGTGCTACCCACCCAGCGGGGGTGTCATCAATGATTGTGTTGAAAACCGCCTTAAAGCGCACCCCCGCAACGCCCCCGGAATCACTGAATGTCATCGGATGACGTGTAGGCGTAAGCGTTGTGGTTGTGGATGCTTTCAAAGTTTTCGCACTCAACGCTGAACCAAGTGAACGGCTTTTCGCACTTTGTGAAATTCTTCAGACCCACGCACACTTCACGCACAACATCCTCAACAAAACGGGGATTGTCGTAGGCGTGCTCGGTGACCCATTTTTCATCGGGACGTTTCAGGATGCTGAAGAGCGGACAGGACGCGGAATTTTCTATCAACTCAATCACGTCTTCAATCCAGAAAAGGCTTGTGTTCTGCAGTTTGACTGTAACGATTCCCCGCTGGTTGTGTGCGCCACGGTTGGAGATGGCTTTTGAGCAGGGGCAGAGTGTTGTGACGGGAACGGAGACGGCTACATAGAAATTCTGTTTTTCCGCAGTAACCTCGCCCTCGTATGAGCAGCTGTATTCCATAATGCTTTCCGATCCGGAGACCGGTGCTTTTTTTGACATGAAAAACGGAAACTGCATTGTGCCGAATGCTCTTTCAGCCTGCAGCGATTCCCTTATGTCTTCAAGCATACGGAGAAAATTCCTCATGCTCAAATCAGTGTGATGGCGGTGGAAGTTTTCAATGAAACGGGACATATGAGTGCCCTTGTAGTCGTGAGGCAGATTCACGAAAAGATTCACAGTTGCAGAAGTCTGCTGTTTTCCGTTTACCTTGTCCAGCACCTGCACCGGATACCTCAGTCCTTTTACTCCGACTTTTCTGAGCGGTATTTCTCGGGTATCGGGAGTGTTTTGTATGTCTATCATTCAGTCTCCTCCGGCTCCTTACACAACAGGGATTGTAGCACAAAAATCATGGTTGGTGAAGGGGTGAAAAATCAAGCCCGCCGCTATCTGAAAAAGGGTTGAAAAAATGCCCCCGGTGTGCGGAGGAAGGACAAAAACCCCTGCCTCCGACACTAAAGAGAAAATCTTCCTGCCGCAATCACAATTGGAAGTCTCTAAAAACAGTTTTCAGAGACGTTCAATCATTGCATCCTCTCCGCGCTTTCCAACGTATTGTAGATGAGCATCGCAATTGTCATGGGACCGACTCCACCGGGAACAGGCGTAATGAACGAGGCTTTTTCCTTTATGTCGTCGAAGTCTGCATCGCCCACAAGTCTGAAGCCGCTCTTTTTGCCTGCATCGGGGATGCGGTTCACTCCGACATCGATTACTGCGGCTCCTTCTTTTACCATGTCGGCGGTAAGTGTGTGGGGATGGCCTGTGCATACCACGATGATGTCAGCCTCACGGGTGATTGACGCCAAATCCTTGGTTCCTGTGTGGCAGAGGGTTACGGTTGCGTTGCATTCGCGGCGGGAAAGGAGGAGTGCCATCGGTTTTCCAACAATGTTGCTTCTTCCGATTACGACGGCCCGCTTTCCGTTGGTCTCGATGCCGGCCTTTTTCAGCAGAACGAGGATTCCGTGCGGCGTACAGGGCAGAAATCCCTTTTCTCCCGTCACAAGTTTTCCCACGTTTACGGGATGGAAGCCGTCCACATCCTTTTTGGGGTCTATTGCATTTGTCACTTTCTCTTCGTTTATATGCTTGGGAAGGGGCAGCTGGACAAGGATTCCGTGAACCGTATCGTCGGCATTGAGTTTTGCAATCAGTTCAAGAAGCTCGGCCTCTGTGGTGGATTCGGGAAGTTCCAAGCTTCTGTCTGCCATTCCGGCTTCGGCAAGAGCCTTTCTTTTTCCTGTGACATAGCTCACTGATGCGGGGTTGTTGCCCACCAAAATCACTGCCAGACAAGGAGTTATGCCTTTTTTCTTCAAATCTGAAACTTTTGCCGCCACGTCAGCCTTTACTTCTGCTGCCACTGCCTTTCCGTCGATAATTGTCGCGCTCATCTGTAACCTTCCACGCCGTTATTTTTTTTATTGTAAACGGCAGATGTTGAATTTATACCGCAAATACGATATACTTTCGGACATTCTATACTATTTGACTGAAAATTGATAGTATGGGGACGTGAAAAGTCCTGCCAATCAAGGCAAAAAAACTGCGAGGAAACATGAAACGTTCTATAATTATGCTCTGTGCCCTTTTTTTCTACGCCGCAATTTCTGTGGTAGAGGCTCCCGTGGCACATGCTCAAACCGCCGAAGAAACTGAAGATATTCAGGAACAGCACGAGAATTCAGACCCTGTTGATGTTATTTATTATGAAACTGAAGCGGGGGATCAGTATCTGCGCATTGCATTGGCCCCCGGTTTTCCGCTGAATTTCGGCAATCCTTTTACTGATGACGGTAAGTTGAAAGTGGGTGGCGCAGCTTCCCTCGGGTATCATTATTTTCTGTTCCCCAATTTTGCCGTTGGTGCCGATGTGGCTTTCGGATTCAATGTGACTTTGGGTGGAAACATCTTCAATTATGTGCCGATTTTGGCAACTGCGACGTATCAGTTTTCCATAAAGAACTTCGAGATTCCGATTACTCTCGGCGTGGGTATGGCCTGGGAGACTTACGGAAATAAAACGTACTGGCCGGGACTGGTGGTTAAGCCTCAGGTGGGACTGCATTACAGAATCGGTGCCAGCTGGTCTGTCGGTGGAGACATTTCATATTCATGGATGCCCGAATTCCTTCACTTGTATGACAGCTCCAAGCAGGATATCCACGGGCAGTTTCTTTCTATAGATCTTGTGGCACGTTACTATTTCTAAAAATGAGAGGGCAAGGATTGATTATGAAAAAGATGCATAAAATATTGGCACGTGCACTGACACTTTTTGCGGTGATTTCCCCTTTGCTGATTTGCGGCTGCCACGATAACATTTACTGGATGATTGAGCAGGAAGTTCGGCGTGAGGAAGGAATCAGCGGAGACGTAAGAGCCATCATTCCGTTCAAGGGAAACCTTTATTGCGCGAACAACCATCTCTATAAAAAGACAATTTCACCGTCGACTTCGACAGGCTCTTTCAACGGACAGTGGCAGAAAGTGAGCACAGGCTTGAAGAACATAATTACAATTGCCGCTGATGATACATATATGTATTGCTACACAATTGAATGGCAGGAAAGTTCCTCCGACAGCGTCAATGTGGCTGGAGCAAGGACTCTGTATAGGTCCACGGACGGAAGCTCTTGGACTCCGATAGATCTGACCTCAGTCACTGGTTCCACAACGACTTCCTATGCGATGACAATCTTTGACAACCAGGTTGGCAATGGAAGATTGACTTCTTCACCCGGGCGTGTCGCTTACGCAAGAATCCTGAACTCTTCAAATGCTTATGCAATTTACAAATTGAGCGGAGGAACCCTCTCTGCGGTCACACCTTCTTCTGTTGTTTCCGGTTCAGCAACGGAAGCTGTCAAGGCGGTGCATACAAGTTCTGGCGATGTCTTCAGTAAAGACACTGCGCTTGCAGCAAACAATTATTACATTTATTACTCTGTGAGCAAAGACAGTCATCTTTATTACAAGACCGGTTCAGGAACGGCTTCGTCTGTTGATTTGGGAGGCGGCTCAATTTATTCAATCGCCTGCACTGCAAACTATCTGATTCTGGGAACATCAAACGGAATTGCAAGAGTCGCCATCGACAGTAACGGAGTTCCCGCTTCATCGCTTTCAAGTTTCTCAAACAATGCTCAAACTATGGTTACATCTATGTGTCCTCTCATTTATGTTACGGATTCAAGCATAAACGAAGGCTCCGGTGATGAGTATGCCGCTATGACGATTTCCGGGTACATCTCTTCGTCCCCCGATACTTTCAAAGAAGTGGGACTTTATGCGTATTACCCCGGACGTGGAGTTTGGAACAGAGACGGTACATCAGATAAATCCGGAAACTAATCGTGGATGATTTATTTGAAAGCATAGGCAGAACTCATGAACCTCTTGCCGCCCGCATGAGACCCCGCACCTTGGATGAATACATCGGGCAGGATCACATTGTGGGAAAGGGGCGTCTTTTGCGCAGAGCCATTGCCGCAGACCAGCTCACATCCGTCATTTTTTACGGACCGCCGGGTTCCGGGAAAACAACTCTCGCACGGGTCATCGCGAATCACACAAAATCCGCATTTATTACATTGAACGCAGTCCTCACCGGAGTGTCAGACATCCGCAAGGCAATCGCACAGGCCGAAGAGCAGCGCAATATGTATACGCGGAAGACCATCCTTTTTGTCGATGAGGTGCATCGGTGGAATAAAAGCCAGCAGGACGCGCTTCTTCCTTGGGTTGAAAACGGCACAATCATTTTAATCGGAGCCACAACCGAAAATCCTTTTTTTGAAGTGAACAAGGCCCTCGTGAGCCGAAGCCGTGTGTTTCAACTGAAGCCTCTCACAAAAGAAGATTTGATGAAAGCCGCACATCAGGCAATCGAAGACAGCGAAAGAGGATACGGTCACTGGAAAATTGAATTCGAAGACGGAGCACTCGAACATCTCGTTGAAACCGCAAACGGAGATGCAAGAAGCCTTTTGAATGCACTTGAACTTGCCGTGGAAACAACTCCAGAAGTCTGGGCTCCAGATGAAAAACCTCCGAGGCCGAGCTGGGGAAGCACAATCTACATCAGTCGTGAAGCTGCCGAGGAATCCATTCAAAAAAAAGTCGTTCTCTATGACCGCGATGGTGACTATCATTACGACATAATTTCAGCGTTCATAAAAAGCCTCCGAGGACGTGATCCCGATGCCGCTTGTTACTGGCTTGCACGCATGGTGAAGGCCGGAGAGGATCCGCATTTCATTTTCCGCAGGATGTTGATTTCAGCCTGCGAAGACACAGGCCTTGCCGACCCTCATGCAATTTCCGTGGTTGAATCCTGTGCCGCCGCTTTCGACAGGGTGGGTTTCCCCGAGGGACGCTATTTTCTTGCACACGCGGCGCTTTATCTTTCCACCGCACCAAAGTCCAACAGCTCCATGGCATTTTTCGATGCGCTTGCTTCCGTTGAAAAAGAGGATGCCGATGTTCCCAATCACTTGAAGGATGCAAGCAGAGACGCAGAAGGATTCGGTCACGGAACAGGCTATATGTATCCTCACGCATATAGAGACCACTGGGTTGCACAGCAATATCTCCCCGATGCACTTGTCGGAAGGGTATTTTACACGCCGTCAACACAGGGCTACGAAAATGAAATCCGTGCAGATGTTCTTTCAAGAAGGGAACTTCAGATTTCAGCACTGATGGAAGATTCGAATAAAGAAAATCCCGAGCAGGTGAATCCGGTGGGTGAGTGGTGGATGAATGAACACTTTGGACCGTCTGCAAAAAAATGCGAGGAAAATCTCACGTATTCTCCTGAAGACAAACATAAGAGTGCTGTCTTGGATAAAGCCGAACGAAGTTGGAGGGCGCGTCTCGATTCAAACCGGGCGGAAGTCCTTACGACAATCCGCGACAAAATGACCGAGCTTGCGGATTTGAAGAGACACCACCGCAGCCTTATCTGGAATGCAGACGATGCTCTCCTTATTTTTCATGTGATGCGAAAGACTCCCGAAGGTCTCACCTGCGGACTTTGCAGAACTCAACGCGGCCGGGAAACTTTGGAGCAGTATGCATCCACTTTGGGAGATATGGACCGCCCGATGCTTGGCAATTTAATGGAAGGAAATGTGTTTGCCCCGGGAATGATCAGAGCTAATGCAGGATTTTTTGGCGATGTTGTTTTTGACAGGATTTTTTTTCGTGACCCCTTTGCCGCAATGTCGGATATTTCGAATGCCGCATCTTCAATCGCTGAATTGTTTTCCGGCACATCCTCTGACAAAAGAGACATAGCATTTGATGACTCAACGGTTCCTGAAAAAGACAGGCTCCCGCTTTTGGAAAAAAATGCAAGAATCATTATTTCGCAGCGCATACCGAAAAAGGCCCAGCACATAAGCCGCTTGATTTCCGAGCAGATTTTCAAAGACACGAAGACAGATGTGGAAATGGAAATGCTTTTGAAAAAAATGGATGAGGCGGAAACTGATTTTTTTGCGGACAAATCAAACCGTCTGTTTGCATGGGATGAAAATGACATCGTGTCAATATTCCGCGCCTCTGGATTTTCTGTAAATCTTCAGACTGAAGTGTTGGCAGAGCAAAGAAGAATCACATCTTC
>DGXM01000004.1:4644-4931 GCA_002396325.1 Treponema sp. UBA4232 | reverse complement strand
GCCATGGCCTTGATTTTGTTTATCACGGTCATAACCAGGTTGGTGAGTGTTGCGGCAAGCATGAACACAGTGGGGATGTAGAACATCTTGTTGTTCTTTCCCACTTCACCGAGCCATGCCGCAACTGCCAGAAGTGCAATGCCTGCAAGGAGCTGGTTTGCGGAACCGAAGAGGCCCCAAATCTGAGACAGTGAGAGGCCGCCCAAAATACAACCGATGACGACCATCAGAAGTGTGCCGAAAAGCGGATGAGCCAGTGTCTTGCGTACTCCTGAAGCATCTTTGTA
>DGXM01000004.1:0-4532 GCA_002396325.1 Treponema sp. UBA4232 | reverse complement strand
GCGTGTTGCGGTGTCAAGAGATGTAAGTGCAAAAACGGAAACTGAAAGAGTCAGAAGTGCCTTTACAGTCTTGCTGTCGTTGAACATGTGTGCAATACCTGTTGCGAATGCCACCGGCGGTGAACCTGCGAATTTAAGGGATGCACCTTCTCCTGAAAGGAACTGGCTTGAAACCATACCCACTGCAATCAGAGAGATTACACCCAGGGCAGACTCGATGAGCATTGAGCCGTAACCGATTGCCCTTGCATGCTTTTCGTTGTCAAGCTGCTTTGAAGTGGTTCCTGTTGAAATGAGAGAGTGGAATCCTGAACAAGCACCGCAGGCCACAGTGATGAACAGAGCCGGGAACATGGTTCCGATTGAAGTCTTCCAACCGTTGAATGCGGGAAGCTCGAATGCCACGCCGTTGGGATTGATTGCGTTCCACACGATACCGACCAAAGCAAGACCCATCAATGAATAAAGAAGGAAGCTTGAGAGATAGTCGCGGGGCTGGAGAAGAATCCAGACGGGAACGAGGGATGCAATTGCGATGTATGCACCGATGAAGATAATCCATGCATTGCGGCTCATTGCAAATCCGTAGTTGAGTCCGAACCAGACGATGAGAACGATTCCGACGATTCCGATGATTGTTGCGGGAAGAGTCTTCACTCCGCACTTATTGGTGAGAATACCGTAACCAATGGCAAGAACGATAAACAGAAGTGAAATCATTGCCGTTGACTGGTTTCCGGTGGGGTTTTTCACGATTCCAAATGCGACTTTTCCAGCTTCGTCAGCAGTTGTAAGGAATGTTGCGGCCACAACGTTCACGAAGGATGCGATGACCAGAATCAGAACCAGAAGGGCGAAGATGATGAAGAGCTTCTTTGATTTCTTTCCCATGGATTCCTTGATGATCTCACCAACGGACTTTCCACCGTTGCGCACGGATGCAAACAGAGATCCGAAATCCTGAAGTCCTCCGAAGAAAATACCTCCGATGACACACCATAGGAAAACAGGCACCCAACCGAACACGGCGGCCTGAATAGGTCCGTTGATGGGGCCGGCTCCGGCGATTGATGAGAAATGGTGTCCCATCAGAACGGCAGGCTTAGCCTCCACATAGTCAACGCCGTCAGGGGTTTCCTCAGCCGGTGTCTTACGCTTGGGGTCGATCCCCCACTGTTTTGCCAGCCATGAGCCGTAGAAAACATAGCCCAGGAACAGCAGAACAACCGCAGCAAGAATGATAAGTAATGCTGTCATTTCTTCTCCTCCATAAGAGAAACCGGGGCATCCTTTCGGACACCTCTTTTTATAATTTTGCTACCACCTTCCTCAAGTCCTTCCCCATGCGGTTGCACAGGGCTTTTTTTGAAGAACAGTCGTAGGCTAAAAGCCTGTAGTGGCTCCACCCCCTCAGCGAGAAGAGATAGGATTTATAATGCTTGAGTTTTTTAATCTGACCGGGAACATCACCGTCCACGGAATCCGCCAGAACATAAAGAATCACGTCGGAATTCCGGTGGTTCTCGTCGGGCTGCACTCTGGAAATGCCTCTTTCCCATGCAATACGATCGAGTTCCTTCAGGCGTTCAAAATTCAGGTGATTTTCCAGTGCAAAAAAAACGTATTCATTCGAGTCGATGTCGGCAATGCGCGCGGCTTTCACCAGAAGATATTTTTCATTGTGGGAGTGGAATTCAGCTTCCGCAGCAAAAGGGGACTCAACACCCTCAGTCTTGATGTTGTAATATCCGCGGTAAGAATTCAAAACTTTTTCCAAAGCCTCATTGCTTTTCATTGTAGTTTCAGTATATTCAGTATTTATAAAGTGGTCAAGAGGACGCATTGAAGATGTGTTTCAGTGCTTACGGCTCAAACAAAAATCCGTGTAACAATCGCCCGAAGGGATGGTTTTACAGTTGCGGCATATGCGGCTCAAGGACGTGCCGAAGTCTGCCGAAATTGAAGCGAGGTGGTTTAAAGTGAAAAAAACTTCTATTATATTGACATTCGCGGCTCTTTTGTTTGCACAGTCTTTTCCTGCAGCGGCCCAGACTTACGATACCTCAGGCGGCCCCGTAACCTTCGAGTTCAAATTCCAGGAGGGAGATTCATACCGCATCCTGTCCACAGTGAATGAGGACGTGTACGTGAACATGAGACTCAATCACCGTGCTGAAATCATCAACCGCATTTCGACCCAGGTACTCAAAGTCAACGAAGACGGAAGCGCAAAACACCAGTCCACATTTATGACCACAGAAAGCGCACAGTCGGCAGTGGGGACAGGCTCTTTTTCATGGGGCGAGGAATACACAAGCATTTTCGACCGCACGACAAAAGGCAAATACACCATAGACGACCAGTATTTCATGCCCACAGTCCGCGATGTGCCCATTTTCCCCGACCATCCCGTGAAACCAGGCGACACATGGACTGCAGACGGACACGAAGCCCACGATTTAAGGATGAATTTCGGTCTACAGACTCCGTACAAAGTGCCCTTCACCGCACACTACACCTATCTCGGCACAGTGAACCGCGAGAAAAAGCAGGTGCGCCAGATGAGTTACGCAGCTTCGTCTCTGAGCAGACAGGCCAACAATCAGGTGGTTTCCAGAAGCGGCTCGAAACTCCACGTGTTCAGGGTAAAATACTCAATGTACATGGAAACACCCCGCAGAAACCTTGCATACGTTGACGATCCTTACGCAGACTACCCTCAGGCAATGATGGGATTCAGCGACGAACTCGTGTACTGGGATGCGGAAAAAGGCGCAATCGACCATTACACCGAGGAATTCCGCATCCTTATTGAAACCTCCTACGGCAGAATGTACGAATTCAGGGGAAAAGCCCACGCAGAAGTGACGGATTTCGTCCGTACATCCACGCCCGAAAACGTACGCACCGTGCAGCAGCAGATTACAGACATGGGTCTTGAAAACGTGAGCGTGCAGAGAAACGACAAAGGACTCACAATCTCCATCGAAAACATACAGTTCAGACCCGACAGTGCGATTCTTTTGGAAAGCGAAAAGGAAAAACTCCGGCAGATTGCACAGATTCTTGCCCTCTTCCCGGAAAACGACCTTCTCATAAGCGGGCACACGGCACTTGCAAACAACGCAGTTGATCCGCAGCAGTTGAGTACGGACCGCGCACAGGCAGTGGCAGATTATCTGGTCGGTCTCGGCGTAAAGGACAGGCACGAAGTCTTCACCCAGGGATTCGGAGACACACTTCCCATTGCTCCGAACACCACCGAGGAAGGAAGGTCTAAAAACCGCCGTGTTGAAATCACCGTTATGGACAAATAGCAGAGCAGATTCCAGAAAGCGGCCGCAGTCAAATGTCCCGTCTTTCGGGATAGTAAATTATGGGAGCCTCTAAAAACTTCAGTTTTTAGAGGCAACTCTGAAAATGCGATGTTTAAAAGCCCGTAATTTCGGGGTTTTAAACTCGACGGCAACCTCAAATTATAGTTTTTAGAGGTTGCCTTATTCTATGGAAGGAAATTGAAAAGTCAACAGGAGTATTGTATGAAAATGAAAAAAATTCTACCGTTATCAATTGCACTCGCCCTTATTCTGGGAGCCGGCTGTTCCAAAAAGGCGGCAGACTCAGCGATGAGGAATGGAATCATCGCACAGACTGCAATGCCGGAAGCTTCTGACTCCGCATTCAGTGACTTTCAGACTTCAGGAAAAGGATTTTCGGGCACTGGTTACAATGGAGGAAAAGAATCTTCCACAACAGCATCTTCACAGTCACAGGCAGCGGAAAGAAAAATCATCCGCACGGGATACATGAACATCGAAGTGGAAAGCCTTGCCGAAACCATGAACCGGATTACAGCAATGGTTCAGAGCATGGGAGGATACATTTCAAGCACCACGGAGGATGCCCGCTATCTTTCATGCGTTGCAAGGATTCCGTCCAGTCAGTTCGAACGCGCCATGAACGAAACTTCAGGATTGGGCAAGCTTAAAAGCAAGGACATCAGCACTTCCGACGTAACCGAAGAATACTACGACCTTCAGACACGCCTTGACACAAAACTCATTCTGCAGGAAAGGTACCAGACTTATCTGAAAGAAGCGAAGACCGTGGAAGACCTGCTCAAAGTGGAGCGCACTTTGAACGACGTGACAAGCGAAGTAGAGTCCATGAAAGGAAAACTGAACCGCATGAACTCAGAGATTGACTTTTCCACAATCAATATAAGGGCAAATCTTCCCCCGAACCAGACTGAACAGGGCTACAGTCTTCCCGACACAGGGGGTATGTTCAGGGGATTCCTGGGCTCCTGCGCGGGATTCTTCAACGGCATACTCTTCGTGCTTCTTTACATTGTGGTCTTCGGCGTTCCGATTGTCCTGCTGATTGCCCTCTTCTGGTGGCTCTGCTTCGGAAAAATCGGACTTGTCCGAAAACTCTTCAATAAAGTCAATGCGAAAAACGACTGAAAATCAGTCCAAACCGCAAAGTTCACGTGCCTTCGTCTTAACGGCGGAGGCCAAATCTTCCGCACT
>DGXM01000203.1 GCA_002396325.1 Treponema sp. UBA4232 | reverse complement strand
CTCTGCGTCGAGTGTTGGTGATTGCCGCACGGATTTGTCATGGGTCAATTCCGTACGGCATTTTTTTTGATTCCGATTTGGAATTACGAATTACGAATGGAAAAAAAACTGGTAATAATTTCACTCATGTGCTATAATAATCTAGTCATTTACAAAACTGCCTTTTAATACGCAGTGTCGGCATTTTGTCAAAGCTTAAGTTGTTGGAGAGGTTCCCTCGTCAGGGAAGGTTGTGTGATGGTTGAGAGTTGTTATATCGTTCTGTTTTGGATTTCCATTGTTTTTACGGTGCTTTATGTTTACATGTGGCATAAACATTTTAACGTGAATTTGTCGTTGATTTTTGTATTTGTTCCTTTGGCCGCATTTGGATATGTGTTCAAAAGTCAGGCCGTGGTGCTTGAGGAGTATATTCTTGCCCAGAAAATAATTTACCTTGGAGGTTGTTTTCTTCTCCTTTTCATAACCTGGAACGTGTTCGAAATGTGCAAAATCCGAATTCCAAAATGGATTAAATTATTGCTCGTCTGTGCAAGTATGGTCGTGTATCTTTCTGTTATGACGATTGGCGAGTCTCCACTTTTTTACAAAGAGATAAGTGCTGTATGGAGGGACGGTCTGATTGTAAGCAAAACCTACGGACCGTGGCACAGCGTTTTTTATGTTCTGGTGATGGTCTATTTCATATCCTCTTTTACAGCGATAATCTACAGTTTTATAAAAAAGAAAGATGTTCCCAGAATCTCGGTGACGATGCTTTTCATTCCTGAACTTGTGACCGTCGTCTTTTTTTTCGGCGAAAAAATCGTTGGAAACAAAATGGAACTTGCACCGTTCGGATATGTGATTGCCCAGTTTGTCTATCTTTTGATTGCACACCGCACTTCCATGTACGACATTTCAGACACTTCGATTGAATCCATAGTTGAAACCGGAGACACGGGCTTCATTTCCCTTGATTCCAAAATGCGTTATCTGGGAAGCAACCGTACTGCGGTGGATATTTTCGAAGGCTTTGAAAATCTTCGGATTGACCAGAGCATAAAGTCCGATGCGTCTCTTGCAGGAATTTTCCTTCCGTGGATTGATGCATTTTCCACAGACGAAAACAATGACAAATTTTATTACAAAAAAGGCGAGCGCATCTATCTTGTTGATGTGAACTATCTTTTCGATGCTGGAAAGAAAAGGGGATTCCAGTTCGTGATAAGCGACGACACTCAGAATCAGAAGTATATAGAAGTGATTAACCGCTACAATGCGGATTTGGAGCGCGATGTTGAAAAGAAGACCAAGGAAATCATCCAGATAAACGACATCTTCGGGAAAAATGTCTCGCCGCAGATCCGCGATTATCTTCTTAAAGGAAACATCCATTTGGGAGGGGAAAAACTTTTCGCCACTGTTATGTTCTGCGACATCAGGGGATTCACGACTCTTTCTGAGAACATGCCGAGCGAAAAAGTGGTGCGGCTTTTGAATGAGTATTTCACAGGTCTTGAAAAGTGCATTGCCCGCCACAACGGAGTCATAAACAAATACATCGGAGATGCGGTGATGGCTCTGTTCGGTGTTCCCATTCCTTCTGAAAGACACGAACTTGATGCCTTCCTTGCCGCAAAAGACATGAAGAGCGCCCTTGTTGAGATGAACAAATCGTTTGCCGCCGAGGGACTCCCCGCACTGCGCTTCGGAATAGGACTTCATTCCGGAACCCTGCTTGCGGGAAACATAGGGGCCGAAACACGCATGGAATATACGGTCATCGGCGACACTGTGAACACCGCAAGCCGCATCGAAGGCCTGTGCAAGAACTACAAGACAGACCTTCTTGTTTCCGAGACTACCGCAGAAGCCCTTATGAAAAAGCACGGCGTGAACCTCAACTTCGTGGACAATTCCGACATCCGCGGACGCGTGGAAAAAGTGGGGCTTTGGACCGACTGACTCTTGCGCATGGAAGTCCGTGAAAAACCGGCTTTCAGGGATGTCGGCATCTTTGGCCCGCATCTTTTTCTTTCAAAGTTGAATAAGCCCCGCATTTCTGCTATACTGTTCCGTATGACAAATCAGACTTTATGTGAGCTTATGCTTTTGCTCCTGCTTGCCATTTCGTGTGCGAGGGTTATATTTACAAGACCTGCCCAGATGGATCCGTTGGCCACAGTGCCTCTGGTGACTTTTGTGTTTTCGATTTTGAATGTTTTGGCATTCGGGCTTTCCGTTACAAGCGGCGTTGTTATGCTTCTCGCTTTTTTTGTCACCATCTGGAACGTGCGTGCCCTGCTGCGTTTTTCCGCAAATCTTGTGGTGGATCATTACGGTGTGCTTTTTACGCTGGTGTCGCTCTTGAATCTTCTGTTGTCGGCAGCCTGCATTGTGCTTTTGGTGCTCTACAGACCCGTGAAAATCGACCGCGAAAAAAAATATGCGGTGAAGATGGAAACAACGGAATATACAGGCGGATTCGACCATGGTTTTGTTGAATATGAAAAGCCGTTTGAGCCTAAGACTCTTTTTGTCCGTCATTATTATTCTACTGATGCGGCATTCGTTTCATCATCTTCCGCGGCGGCAAAGACCGTGGTGTTTATTCCCGGCGAATGTTCCACTCTCGATTACTACGAGCCCTTTTTCGTGAAACTTGCCCATGACGGTTTCAATGTGTATGCAGGGGAGTTTTTCGGAAAAGAGGCTGGATGGTTCGACTCTATTCTTGATTTCAAACCCCTGCGCAGGGCCGCTTTGTCACGTGTGAAAAATAACGATGCTGAAAGATATGCGGAAGTCGTGAAAAACAAATCGGCGCATTTTGCAAGGCAGTACGAGGCTCTTCTTCTTGTGCTGAACCTTGATCCGGATGGCTTGATTGCGGTTGTGGGCGACGGTCTTCAGAACGATGCTTATGGAAAGATTTCAAACACGGAGTCTTCCGGTGTTGATGTGTTTTTTGATTTTTCCCAGGTGAAGCAGTACAAGACTCCCGGTTACGGACCAATCGATGCAACCTGTCCCCTGCTTGCCAAACTGCTTGGCTTTGAAAGAGACGGTACTTTTTATATGGCAAGCCATCTTGCAAACTCAGTTGAGATTGTGATGAATAATGCCGGCGCAAAGAAAACTGCTTCGGAGGAAGACTGATATGACGGTAAAGGAGCTTTCTGAATACTTCGATTCATTTTTGCATCCTGAAAAATTCAGGGGCGATTCTTCGTTGAACGGTCTGCAGATTCAAAATGCCGGACTTTCTTCAAAGCCAGTGAAAAAAGTGGCGTTTGCAACCGATGCCTGCGAGTACACAGCCCGTACAGCCGCAGAGTTGGGGGCAGATATGCTTTTTACCCACCACGGTCTTTTCTGGGGTCGTCCCGAACCTGTGACAGGATCCCTTTACAAAAGAATTTCGGCGTTCATCAGCAGCGACATTGCTCTTTATGCCAGCCATCTTCCGCTTGATGCAAATGAGGAGGTCGGAAACAACTTCGGCATGGCCCGCAGAATGGGTCTCAAAGACATTAAGCCTTTCGGTGAGTGGCGGGGAATGACAATCGGCGCAATGGGAAGATTTGAGGAGAGTCTTTCCGTTGAGGATGTTGTTCTGCGTCTTTTCCCTGAGGGCGAGTTTCCTGCAAGAATCTATCCGTTCGGCGCACAGAAAATCTCCACGGTGGCGCTTATTTCAGGCCAGGCCGGAGACGATGTGACACAGGCATGGAAAGAGGGTGTTGACGCGTATATCACCGGTGAAGTGCTGCATCAGGATTTTCATCTCATCAAGGAGCTTGGAATGACGGTGATTGAGGGCGGCCATTATCAGACTGAGACTGTGGGTGTGCGTCTTGTGGCTGAAAAATTGAAAAAAGAGACCGGCATTGAAACGGTTTTTATAGACTTTCCAACGGGACTTTAGTATATTGTAGGTTAGTATGAAAGACAAAGAAAAAGAAATTGAAGTGGCCGGAAAATCCGGTCTTAAAGAAAAACTGTTGCCGCTGATTTTGACGTCTGTTGTCATTCTGGCGGATCAGATTACGAAATTCCTGGTGGTGCATTATATTGCCCGCAGCGATTTGGCTCCGTATTACGGACAAAACAGTGAAAATTACATGATTCCTGTGCTGGGTGACTGGATCCGCCTTATTCACGTGAGAAATCCTGCCGTTGCATTCAGTTTTGGCTCTGGACTCCCCGCTTCCTGGCGTACCGTGCTTTTTTCCTATATGCCCCTCATTTTGATTGTGGCTGTGTTTGTGATTTATTTCCGCAATAACGAATTCGACCGTCTGCAAAGATGGTCCATCTGCGGTGTGCTCGGAGGAGGACTCGGTAATCTCATTGACCGCTTTTTCCGCCCGGATGGAGTTGTCGATTTTATTGACTGCTATTTTCCCATTTACTTTCCTGAAAAAAGATGGCCCACATTCAACGTGGCAGACTCGGCGGTTGTGGTGTGCGGAATCCTTTTTGTAATCAGCTTTATAATGCAGATTTCCAAGGACAGCAAAAAGGCGAAAGAAGGAAATTGACAGGAGATTTTTATGAATAAGAAAACTTATACTGCGTTGTTTACAATCATATCCACTATTGTGAATATAGTGATGACACTGGCAATCATTTTGGCACTGATTATTCTTTCTTCCATTGTTTATTTCAAGCTGCTTGGAAAACAGGAACCGAATTCCGTCATTCTGATTGTGTGGATGGTTTGCTTCTTTGCGGGGCTTGTAATCGGTATGATTCTGTTTACAAAAATCTGCACATGGGTGATTGACCGTTTCAATCTTGCGTCAAAGCTTGATTCCCGTGCATTGGGACACTATCTTCCTGCGGGTAAAAAGGCTGAGGCGGCCATGAAAAATGAGCCTGAAAAACCCAAGACGAATATGCCGGCGTCTTCTTTGCCGCAGGAAGACACATGGGGTCAGTCGGAGTAAAGTTCCACTTTTTCACTGCGTCCACGGATGGCTGCGTCTGCCACGAATTTGAGTTGTATGCCTGATTTTGTGAGTGCGTCTGCGGTTGAAGATGAAATGAGCAGGTCGGATTTGTAGGTCTTGCAGAGACCTTCGATGCGGCTTGCCGTGTTTACCGTGTCTCCAATCACTGTGTATTCCATTCTGCTGGCTGCACCGATGTTTCCCGCAAGCAGTGTGCCTGAGTGGAGTCCGATTCCGAATCTAAGCTCCGGCAGTCCTTTTTTCTTGAATTCCTTGTTCAGTTCAACCAGTTCTTTTCTCATGGCAAGGGCGGCCTGGTAGGCGTCTTTCTGATGTGTGTCGGAAGGAATGGGTACGCCGAAGAGTGCCATCACTGCATCTCCTATGTATTTGTTGATGACTCCGTTGTTTGCGGTAATGCATTTTTCGAGTCCCGTGAAATATGTGTTCAAAAGCTGCACCACTTTTTCTCCGGCCATGTTTTCGGAAAGCGTCGTGAAACCGCGGATGTCGCAGAACATAACCGTGGCCTCTCTTTTTTCGCCGCCGAGAGAAATGTTTCCCTTCAAAAGATAGTCGCGGATCTGCGGTGAGACATTTTTGCCGAAGATGTCGTTTATTTCGACAATTTCCTTTGTCTTCTTTTCAACATCCTTTTCAAGTGTGGCGTTGTAGTTTCGGATGAGCCTGAGGTAATTCTGCTGCTGGGTGTCGTCGGTAATCATAAAGTTGTACCCCCTCAGCCCCGAACCGTTTCTGATTACGTCTCCGATTACTTTGTAATATTTTCCGCCCGTTCCGTAGAGCCGTCCCACTTTGCCGTTTTCTTTTTTCACCATTCCGGCCCATGTGGAAATGCGTTGGCAGAAATCGTCGCCGGAAAGAAGATTTTCGTCTATCTTAAGCCTGTTGAGCTGCGGGAAAAATTCCTTTGCCACGGAGTTGCAGCCCAGAAAGTGCTTTTTTTTGTCCAGCGAGATGATGGCAATGTCGCCGCGTTCAACGGAAACATCGACAAGCGTGTCGTCAACATTGTAAAGCACCATCCGCTCGGGAAGGAAGAGCATCAGAATCTGGCTGGCCACGTATCCGATGGGGATGAGCTCCAAATTTTTCAGGAACATGCGCCCGAAGAAAAATGCCACGAAATTTGTAAGGACTGCAATGAACAGAAGCACGGTTGTGGTGAGCGAGACATCGTATCTTTTTCTCATGCCCCGCAGAACGGCGATGAAGTTCAGTGTGAACAAAGCGAAAAGAATCACGTTGAATACAACGTGCGCCGGTCCGTATTTTTTTGAAAACACAGTGACTCCGTTCACCACGTTGACAGACATGTCGCGGTAAAAAAAGTTTGTCTGCGGAATGATGAGAATGGTCAGGTAAATCATGAAAATGATTGCGAAGAGTATGCGCCGTATGTTTTTGCTCAGATTGAATTTGCACAGATAGCAGATGCAGAGCGTCATAAAGAGAGTGCCGAACGTGCCTCCGAGATACGAAAGCTGCTTTGCCAATATGATGTGATCCAGAGTTGTTGCAATCTGCTCCTGAAGATAACCGAAACAGGCAATCGGCAGCACCGTGAATTCAAGGGTGAAATATACGTTGTATCTCCGCCGCCATTTGACGGTGTATGCCAGCGAAAGCAAAAGGGAAATCGTGAAAAGAGCCTGATAATAGTACGTCATAGAATCTCTCCGGCTTTAAAAATGTGCTAATTCATAAAGATATGCTATCACAGATTTTGATGGTTTTCAATCGAAAAATAGTTGGAATCGAGAACTTGGATTTCGGGCCGTGGAGCTTAGTGCCGAATTCAGCATCTCTTTCAAAGGAGATCCCGAATCAAGTTCTGGATGACGGCAGCGGCATGTTCGGGATGACACGGGGAGTCATGCTGAACTTGTTTCAGCATCTCTTACACAGGGGAGATCCCGAATCAAGTTCGGGATGACGATAGCGGCAGACCCGGGATGACGGGAGCGGCGGGTTC
>DGXM01000179.1 GCA_002396325.1 Treponema sp. UBA4232 | reverse complement strand
GGATGACGGGAGCGGCGGGTTCGGAAAGACACGTGGAGTCATGCTGAACTTGTTTCAGCATCTCTTACACAGGGGAGATCCCGAATCAAGTTCGGGATGACGGGGAGTGGCAGGTGCTGAACGACATGAGGAGTCAGGCCGGGGATGACGGCAACGGCAGGTTCGGAAAGACACGGGGAGTCATGCTGAACTTGTTTCAGCATCTCTTGCACAGGGGAGATCCCGAATCAAGTTCGGGATGACGGGGAGTGGCAGGTGCTGAACGACATGAGGAGTCAGGCCGGGGATGACGGGAGTGGTGAATGACGGTGTGCAGGTGAGTGTGAGCAAAGTTGACGGACTTCGCGTGGAAAACAATTCGTTTGAGACTTCATTTGAAAGCTATCTCGTTTGGTACAGTTTTACTGATTCGTATACAAAGAACGTTTCATTCAGAGACAACCGCTGCTCTGGAGGCGTTTCAGAAGGCTTCTGAACAAGGATGATTTTCCGCTGATTTTCCTTATGCGGCACGGGGGATTTTTCCCGCCTAGCCCCGGGTGCAGGGGCCGCTTGCGGTTCACGCCTTGGCGGGAATGGAGGCTTTGCCGGAACCCCGGAACACGGGTTTTACAGGGGAGGGAAGAACCTGCCTTCGGATGGACGGTGAATTCCGCCTGTGCTCCCGGAATATGCGCTTCTTGTTTTTCCTGACCTCTTGCACTTTGGAAAAATTATTTGTATTCTTCTATATATATTGCGTTTGATTTTTTTTCAGGGGGATTCGATGCAGACTTTTCTGGCTGTGGGATTTTGTGTTGTTATGCTGGCGGTGATTTTCGGGATTCGAGTCTGGCAGCGTCGGGCGGTAAAAAAGGTGTATGAGGAGTTTGCGGAAAAGCCTTATTCGTATACGCTGATTCTGGGCTCTTATGACTGGGGTGCGGCGGTTGAGAAAATCATTTTGAATCTGGGGGATGTGGCTTCTGCTTTTGACGAGGCTTCCCTTTCGCCTGAGAAATTTTCTGTTTCGGTGAAGAGCGGGATTTTTGATTTTTCCGCGGGCAGGGTTGTGGATGTTTCGGGCGCTCTTGAGGTGACGGATGCCTGGCTTTCGGATATTGACGGAAATCATCTGGCTTTGGCTGGGGATTCTTCGGATTCTGATGCCGCTGATTCTTCGGATGCGGAAAAACCGACTCACATTACGCTTTCGGTGCGTGTTTCTCCCGGTGAAAAGGCGGCTCTTCCGCTTTCGTTTGATCCTGCGACGGGACATCAGGTTTGGAATGAGAGGCTTTCGCTGGAGGTGTCGCATCCGGCGCTTGAGAGGCCTGTGACTGAGTGCAATGACTGGTATGCTCCCGCTGCCGACCGTTTTTCCATTTTGAAGACGGGCAATGAGCTTTCTGCGGCGGCTTTTATTCCAGAGTCTGCGTCTGACGGGAAAAAGCATCCGCTTATTGTGTGGCTGCACGGGGCTTGGGAAGGTGGAACCGATGTCACGGTCGCGCTGATGGGGAACAAGGTGACGGCTCTTTCGGAGGAGAGGATTCAGTCTTATTTTAACGGGGCGTTTGTGCTTTGTGTGCAGACTCCGACTTTTTGGATGCAGAACGGCGATGTGCCCTATGATATTTGCGAGGATTCCTGTGCCGACAAGAGGTCGAGGTATACGGTGTCTTTGAAAAAGGTCGTTGATTCTTTCGTGAAGAAAAATCCTGCGGTGGATCCGGACCGTATTTATATCGGAGGCTGTTCGAACGGCGGCTATATGACGTTGAATATGCTTTTGTGTTATCCAGGGTATTTTGCGGCGGCTTTTCCCGTGTGCGAGGCTTACAATGACAAGTGGCTTTCTGACGAGGATATCAGGACTTTGGACCGTACGCCGATTTGGTTTGTGGCGGCGAAGAACGATACGACTGTGAATCCCGGGGAGCATATTGTTGCCACAACGCAGAGACTTCTTGCCGCCAGAACGGGGTATGTGCTGCATTGGAATTTCTTTGATGACGTGCATGACACCAGTGGGAATTTCAACGGTGATGACGGAAAACCCTGGCAGTACAACGGGCATCTTTCCTGGATTTATGTGCTGAACGATGAGTGCTGCGCCGAGGACGAGGAGAGTCTTTGGGGATGGATTTCCCGCCAGCGGCGCTGAATGATTTGACTGATTGCTGTTTGCTGTTTTACTCGGAGATGATTTCGTCCGTCACGCCGTTTTCCTTGAGGTAGACGAAGACCGACTGGTCGCCGGAGAAGTGCGCGCAGCCTGCGAAGATGAATGTTTCACCGCCTTCCCAGAGCCATTGCTTGATGGTTTTTGCCCATTTTTTGTTGCGCTCGGGGATGAGCTGCTTGTAGTATTGCTCGTAAAAACCGGCTTTTTCCACGCTTTCTTCGGCTTCCTCGGTTTCGAGTAAGGCGACATCCTTTGTGCTTCCCGCGAGATAGGCGTTGTACAGGCGGTTTATGTAGTCGTAGACATCTTCCGGTTCCGCAATGTCGTCGAGCACGTCTTTGAGCATCGTAAGCTGAGTGTCGTAATCACCGAAAACGATTATGTCCAGCTGTGTCTGGAGTGTGTCGAGACCTTCCCATTTGCGTCCGTTTTTGCGGGCATCTGCCATGAGATACATGTCGACTCCCTTTTCTGCGCTGAGTCCTGAGTCGGAGTAGGCGAAGTTTGAGACCATTGTGTTGAGCACCCAGGGTTCGAATTTTTCCATTTGTTTTACCATAGGTTCGCCCAGGCATTTTATTGCGGCCTGTTTTTGTTCTTCGGTGAGGAAGTCTGTCACTTTGCGGCCTTTGGCGGTGGCGGCGCTTACAATCATCAGGGAGGTTATTTCGTTCTGCAGATTGTCTATGTCTTCCGTGGAGATTTCACCTGCAAGTCTTGTGGATGAGGCCCAGGCTTTCATTGCTTCCTCGGGCAGCGGGTAGAGTCTTTCATCGCCCACATGAATTGTTCCGAGAATATGGACTTTCGATGGATTTCCGTTTTTGTCGGTTCCTTCGATTGTCCAGAACATCCGGCTTTTCTGCTCCACAGTGGCTTTCGGCATTGAGGCACAGGACACAAAGAGGAATGCAGTGACGGTTGCAAAAAGGGCCAGTGCAGTCCTGAAATACGGTTTTTTCATAATGTCTCCGTTTTTTCCGCTTTTACGTGCGGCATTTTTGGTGGAAATTTCAAAAGTCAAAAAAACATGGCTTTTTTCATTATCTAATACTAAACGGCAGACGGATAATTGTCAATTAGAGGAAACTCCTGTTTTTATGAGATGTGCGGACGGACAGTGTTAAGTAAATATGAAGAAAATCGCAGGGATTTTTTACTTAAATATGTGTACACGTGTCGAAAACGCTTGATTTTATGAAAAAATCGTAGGATAATATTTGGGCGGGCTTTTGCTGATTTTTGCACTGGACCCGAATGTTGGAAAGCGGTTCGGGACGGTTTTGTTTGCAGCCCGGACTTTATGAGGTGTTTTTATGACAAAAGAACAGATTGCAAGTGAAATTGCAGACGGAAAGGCTATCCTTGGAATTGAGTGCGGGTCTACACGTATTAAGGCCGTTTTGATTGATTCGGAAAACAATCCTGTGGCCGGCGGTGCCTTTGACTGGGAAAACTCTCTTGTTGACGGTGTGTGGACATATTCATTGGATGAAATCCACCGTGGCATTTCAACGGCTTTTTTGAAAATGAAGAAAGATGCGGCTGAAAAATACGGTGTGAAGCTCACCAGACTCCGCGCAATGGGAATTTCTGCGATGATGCACGGTTATCTTCCGTTTGATGCCGCTGGAAATCTTCTTGTTCCGTTCCGCACTTGGAGAAATACGATTACGGGTGAGGCCTCTGAAAAACTTTCCGCTTTGTTCAATTATCCCATTCCCGAAAGATGGAGCATTGCCCATTTGTACCAGGCCATTTTGAAAAAA
>DGXM01000013.1 GCA_002396325.1 Treponema sp. UBA4232 | reverse complement strand
CGGATAGTGCGGCTGCTGAAATTATCTGCATGCAGGTGCGTTCAGCATGACGGTATTTATTGGACAGTTCCTTAGTTTTACTATCCCTTTATTTCAATCTTACATTTTTAACTCTGCCGGCATCCTAAAATCATTATGCATGATTTTTTGCCTCAGTATTATTTTTTCAAAAGGGGTATTTTATGTTCAATATAAAAAAGCAAATCAGCCGCTTGTATTCGTCGGCGGTTTTTGCCCAGCTTTCTCTTTCCGGTGCATGGGTTGCAATCCTTGCCGCCCGCGGATTTTCTCTTGCTCAGATTGGATTTGCGGAAACGGTCTTTCACATCGTGAGTATTCTGTTCGAGATTCCGTCGGGAGTTCTGGCGGATGTATTCGGACGGAAGAAGACGCTTGTGATTTCGTGCCTGATGCGGATAATCGGAAATCTCGTTATGGTCTTTTCCAACAATTTTGCGCTTGTGTGTCTGTCCTTTGCGTTTCAGGCACTTAACTACAATTTTTCATCGGGTTCAGGAGATGCGCTTGCCTACGATTCACTGAAATCAGTCGGGCAGGCGGAAAAGTTTGACCGCTATGCTTCCAATCAGCTTGTGATTTACCGCGTGTGCGAAGGGCTTTCCACTTTGACCGCAGGTTTTGCACTTGTGATTGGATACAAAATTGCATACGCTACCGGGGTATTTACAGCGGCGGTTCAACTTGTAATTTTGGCAGGACTGGTTGAAGTGCGTCTTACTCCCCTTGCAAAAGACTTCAATATATGGAAGGAAATTATCTCCTGCTTTAGGAAAAGCTTTTTGTTTTTGAAAGAGGCCAGAAAGGCGATGCTTTTGATGTTCACAAATTCTTTTGTGGGCGCGCTGGACATTTTGCTTTTATTCTTTTTGCAGGCAAAACTTCCGATGGCGGGAATTCCAAACTGGGCTTTGGGTCTGGCGCTTTTGTTTTTGCAAATGGGTGGAATCGTCGGAGCACGGCTCATTCTTCTGGCAAAGAAAGTTCGCTACCGTGTGATTTTTGCTCTGGCAGTGACAGTTATTTTGTCCGGCATTGCTCTTGAGCATACAGGGCTTTATCTGCTGATGACTCTTGGCGGCTTTATGGCGTCCATGGCGGATGACGCTTTGCAGGTAAGAACAAACACTCGCTTACAGGATATGTTCCCTTCAGAGCAGCGGGCCACACTCATCTCCATTGAGTCCTTTACTTTCTCCGTGCTGATGATTGTGCTCTCTCCTCTTGCAGGACTGTTCTTCAGCTGGTGGTAGTAAAAGACAAGTGAGCCTGGTCGAAATGAATTGTTTCGGCCGGGCTCAGTTTTTTAAGAGGCAGGTCTGAAATACCGTTGTACGAAAATCCGATGACCTTTCACCCTTCCCAATCCCTATTAAGCTTCTTAAACTTTTCCCAAACCTCAAGCGCAAGTTTTACCGCATCAGCATAATCCTCGTGCAGTACAGCCTTTCCGTTTGCATTCCTCAGTTTGTACTTCCCATCCTTTGTGTGTTCTATCATGGGAACGTGCTCATGGTCACACACGCTGAACCATTTTCCGTCAATCTGTTCTTTGTGCCACTTAAAATTATTCTTCATATTAAAATTTCCTTTCATCATGAGGGGAGGAGCTCCTCCCCTACGCCGCACTTATGTTGCGTCGTACCCCACCCAACGGGCTCAAACGCCGCCCGTAACGCCCGCTTCATACTCTTTTTGAAAGAGATGCAATTCTTCCTTTATTTTACTTCTCTCTTTTTTATTCGTAGTATTTCGCCTCCATCTCCAGGAACTTACTCTATAGCCCAGATAATGCCAAAGCTCACATTTCCTTTTTTGTAAACCCTATTGCAAAAATACATTTCCTCCATTTTGTCATCAGCACTAAAATTCCTACGCAGAGCGCACAATCTTACAAAAGTTTTTTTGCACAATGCAATCCATAGATACATCAAAAAGTTCTGAGAGAATAAGAAGATTGTCCACAGTCGGTAAAGTTCTGCCGGAGAGCCAGGCATAAACCGCTTGAGGATATTCAAAGCCGCACGCCTCCTGCACATCACGCACAGAAAGCGATGATTCTTTCATGAGTTGCCGGATTTTAAAACCTGTCGCCCTCATGTCAACAACAGGCTTTTGAAAACTGGTGATGCGACTCATGCCAAACTCCTCCACTCATATTGAAAAAGATTTGAGCATAAATCACAGCGGCTGTCCGTTCCTTGCAGCAACAGCCGGCTTTTATGTGTTGTGTTGTAGAATCATAATATCACAAAAGAAAAACTTTGTCATTAAACCTGTAGTTTAAAAACGGTTTTCAAACTGATAAAGAAAAATGAATTGCAAATCCGAATTCCATCAGAATGAAAAAGTCTACGGGTGTTATTTCCACGGTGGGGCAAATTCCGTCATTCCGAACTTGATTCGGAATCTCAGCATCTTACCGTTTTTTTAACTTTCCTCCTCAGCCTTTTCCGTGTACTTGTATTTCCTCAACCTTGTTCCGAAAACGAGGCAGAAGACTGTACCCGTGACTCCCAGAATGAACATCATCAAAGCCGCGCCTGAGCCTTTGCCGCTTCCGAACAGGCCTGCAAGGATCCCGCCGGAAGACTTTGCCGCCATAAAGGGCTCGCACACATTGTCCACCATGAATCCGCCTAATGCCAGCCCGATGGGGATTGTGAAAAACTGCAGTGTGTTTCTGCACGCGTAGACCCGACCCTGCAGCTCAAGGGGAACCACATTCCGCATGATGACGTTTTGATTCGCTCCCATCACGGGAACAAAAATCCAGCCCAAAATCTGAGCGAGGCACCACACAACCGGATTCCGTGAGAATGCAAGCAGAAAGTTTTCCGTGCCCAAGGAAAAGAGCATGGTCAAAAAGATGACCCGTACCCTGTCCTTTGGTTTGGGCATGAATGTTGCGATGATGCTTCCCGCAGCCATTGCAATTCCTGAGCAGGAAGTCACGATTCCAAGCATGGCGTTTCCGTAACGGGGAATGACCTGGGCAGGCAAAGTCGCGTTAAAGGCAGAGGAAATCAAATTCACTCCTGACATAAAGAAGATTATGTTTAGTGGCATGGGATTATCCCTTAAAAAACGCAGGCCCTCTTTGGCAAGATTCAGCACATTCTTTTCTGAATCAAGCTCCGAAGAAATCTCTGGCAATTTGATGAAAAACAAGAGTGCGGCAAATGCCACCGCAAAACTTGAAAGGTCCACCGCAATCACAGCCTCAAAGCCGGCAAGTCCGTATAATGCGGATGCAAGCAGAGGATTCCCGATTGAGATGAGTGAGCGTGACAGAGATTGAAGTCCGCTTGTTTTCTGATAAAAATTTTTTGGAGTTACCAGCGTGTATGCCACTTCCGAAGCCGGCTGTTGTACAGTGTTCATAATACCGGAGAAAGCGTTTACCGCATAGAGATGCCATACAGAAAGCAGGTCGGTTTTATATAAAACCAATACCAAAACCGTGCCAAGGGCGGCCACCGCATCACAGACAAGCATCGTTTTCTTTTTGTCGAACTTGTCGCTTATGGCTCCCGCAAAAATGCTCATAATGACATAGGGGGCATAGGTGCAGATTGTCAAAGCTGCGGTGCTTAATGCGGAACCTGTTTTTTCATACAGCCAGAGAGTCAGGGCAAAACCCGTCATTGCGCTTCCGAGCTGAGACAAACTCTGGGTAATCCAAAGTACATAAAAATTTTTTAAACCGTTTTCTACGTGTTTCATTTTCTTTGCTCCTTTTCAATTCTTTAAAAAATCGAGAGCAAAGCCTGAGGAAATCATTTTCCTCCATGCAGAGTCCTCAAGCTTTGCATGGAGTCGCGACAATGCACAAAATCATACTAACCTCCTGTTCAAAAATTATTTTCGATACAAGTATAGCACATACTGGTCGTTAAAGACAATCTTGTTTCCGTGCTTTATCACCGCATCCCGGACACCGTTAAAGAAAGGCTCCCTGTACTCTTCTTTCAGCATGATGTGGGTGGAATGGGTTCCAAGATATTCATTGTGCTCGTCGGCGTTGTATTCGCGTCTTCCGGGAAAAGATGATTTTCCTAAAAACGTCAGTCCGTAATCACTTCCCTTCATGTAGTCAAATTTCTGCGTGTAAGGCTGGTCCGTGACAAAATACCTGTCGTAGACTTTCTGAATGTCATCGTAGAGCTCAGGATTGGCAGTCCGGTATTCGCTCTGCATCAGGCACATGGCAAGAATTCCGCCGTCCTTTAAAAGCTCTTG